>NZ_JAVREQ010000014.1:0-169274 GCF_031845485.1 Streptomyces hazeniae | reverse complement strand
AGCGCCAGGTGCAGCATGACGATGGAGTCCTTGCCTCCGGAGAAGAGGATCACGGGGCGTTCGAACTCCCCGGCCACCTCCCGGAAGATGTGCACCGCCTCCGACTCCAACGCGTCCAGATGCGACAACGCGTACGGGTTGTCCGTGTCGTCCGACACCACGGTCGCGGACGTCATGCCAGTCCCCTTTCGGCGAGCAGCGCGTGGAGCGCGCCCGCTGATTCCTCGACGCTCTGCTGGTGCGCCTCGATCCGCAGGTCCGGGTCCGCGGGCACCTCGTACGGGTCGTCGACCCCGGTCAGCCCGGCGATCTCCCCGGCGGCCTGACGTGCGTAGAGACCCTTCACGTCCCGCTCGGAGCACACCTCCACCGGGGTGGAGACGTGCACCTCCAGGTACCCGGTTCCCGCCGCCTGGTGACGCTTGCGGACGGCCTCCCGGCTGTCCGCGTACGGGGCGATCACCGGGACGAGCGCCTTGACCCCGTTGGAGGCGAGGAGCTCGGCCACGAACCCGATCCGCTGCACATTAGTGTGCCGGTCCTCCTGAGAGAAACCGAGCCCGGCGGACAGGAAGGTCCGGATCTCGTCACCGTCCAGCACCTCCACCCGGTGACCCTCGCCGGCGAGGCGGTCCGCCAGCGCGCGGGCGATCGTGGTCTTCCCCGCACTGGGCAGGCCGGTGAGCCACACCGTGGCCCCCGTGTCCGTCAGGCTCATGCCCCTGCTCCCTGCAATCCTCGTCCGTCGGGCCGGCACGTCTCACACGTGCAGGCCGCACTCCGTCTTGTCGAAGCCGGACCAGCGCCCGGCGCGGGCGTCCTCGCCGTCCTGGACCCGGCGGGTGCAGGGCGCGCAGCCGATCGAGGCGTAGCCGTCGGACAGCAGCGGGTTGGTGAGAACTCCGTGCTCCGCAACGTAACGGTCCACGTCCTGTTGTGACCAACGGGCGATCGGGGAGATCTTGACCTTTTTCCGCCGGTCGTCCCAGCCGACCACGGGCGTGAGGGAGCGCAGCGGCGACTCCTCGCGCCGCAGTCCGGTGGCCCAGGCGTCGTAGCCACGCAGGGACTCCTCCAGCGGGAGCACCTTGCGCAGCGCGCAGCACAGGTCCGGGTCGCGGTCGTGCAGCCGGGCGCCCTGGCGCGCGTCCTGCTCGGCCACCGACTGCCGGGGTGTGACGGTGATCACCTCCACGTCCATCACGGCGGCCACCGCGTCCCGGGTGCCGATCGTCTCCGGGAAGTGGTAGCCGGTGTCGAGGAACACGACGTGGACGCCGGGCAGCGCGCGCGAGGCGAGGTGCGCGACGACGGCGTCCTCCATCGAGGAGGTCACGCAGAACCGGTGACCGAATGTGTCCGCGGCCCAGCGCATCACGTCCAGCGCGTCCGCGTCCTCCAGGGCGCGGCCCGCCTCCAGGGCGAGCCGGCGCAGTTCGGCCTTGCTGTGGCGTTGGGCCGGCAGGGACTCGCGTACGGGCTCCTGGGCGGTGGTCATGAGGTCTGGTCCCCTTCCGGGCCGTCGTCGGGCCGCAGGCCGGAGGCCAGCAGTCCGAGGAAAGAGAGCGTGAAGGCGCGGTTGCAGGAGCGGCATTCCCAGGCGTGTCCCGCCGCTCCGGCCCCGCGCGGCGTGCCGGGACGGCCCTCGGAGGGCCGCAGGTCCTCGTCTCCGCAGTACGGGCAGTAGTAGGGCGCCGCTCGCTCGCTCATGCGAGCACCCCCTCGTCGGCGCGGGCCGCCCACTGGGCGAATCGTTCGCCGTCCTCGCGCTGCTCGGCGTACGCGCGCAGCACACGCTCGATGTAGTCGGGCAGTTCGTCGGCGGTCACCTTCAGGCCGCGGACCTTGCGCCCGAAGCCGGGTTCCAGTCCCAGCGAGCCGCCCAGGTGCACCTGGTAGCCCTCGACCTGGTTGCCGTCCGCGTCGGTGACCAGCTGTCCCTTGAGGCCGATGTCCGCGACCTGGATGCGGGCGCAGGAGTTGGGGCAGCCGTTGAGGTTGATGGTGACGGGCTCGTCGAAGTCCGGCAGCCGCTGTTCCAGCTCGTCGATGAGGCGGGCGCCGCGGCCCTTGGTCTCGACGATGGCCAGCTTGCAGAACTCGATGCCGGTGCAGGCCATCGTGCCGCGCCGGAAGACCGACGGGGTGGTGGTCAGGTCCAGGGCCTCCAGCGCCTCGGTCAGCGAGGGGACCTGCTCCTGCTCCACGTCCAGGATGATCATCTTCTGTTCGACGGTGGTGCGGACCCGGCCGGAGCCGTGCGCCTCCGCGAGGTCGGCGATCTTGCCGAGGGTGGCGCCGTCCACCCGGCCGACGCGTGGCGCGAAACCGACGTAGTACCGGCCGTCCCGCTGCTCGTGGACGCCGACGTGGTCGCGCCAGCGCTGCACCGGCTGGGCGGGGGCCGGGCCGTCGGCCATCGTGCGCAGCAGGTACTCGTCCTCCAGGACCTGCCGGAACTTTTCCGGGCCCCAGTCGGCGACCAGGTACTTCAGCCGGGCACGGTTGCGCAGCCGCCGGTAGCCGTAGTCGCGGAAGATCGAGACGACGCCCTCGTGGACGTCCGCGACGTCCTCGATGGGCACCCAGGCGCCCAGGCGGACGCCAAGCTTCGGATTGGTGGACAGGCCGCCGCCGACCCACACGTCGAAGCCCGGGCCCAGCTCGGGGTGCTCCACGCCGACGAACGACACGTCGTTGATCTCGTGCACCACGTCCAGCACGGGCGAACCGGACACGGCGGACTTGAACTTGCGCGGCAGGTTCGAGTACGCCGGGTTGCCGACCACGCGGCGGGCGATCTCCTCCAGCGCCGGGGTGCCGTCGATGATCTCGTCCTTCGCGATACCGGCCACGGGCGACCCGAGGATCACGCGCGGCGTGTCGCCGCAGGCCTCGGTGGTGGACAGTCCCACGGACTCCAGTCGCCGCCAGATCTCCGGCATGTCCTCCACCCGGATCCAGTGGAACTGGACGTTCTGCCGGTCGGTGATGTCCGCGGTGCCGCGGGCGAACTCCTGGGACACCTCGCCGACGACGCGCAGCTGCGCGGTGGTGAGCCGGCCGCCGTCGATGCGGACGCGGAGCATGAAGTACTCGTCGTCCAGCTCCTCCGGCGCCAGGACGGCGGTCTTGCCACCGCTGATGCCGGGCTTCCGCTGGGTGTACAGCCCCCACCAGCGCATCCGTCCGCGCAGGTCGGCGCCGTCGATGGATTCGAAGCCGCGGTGCGCGTAGATCGTCTCGATGCGCCGGCGCACATGGAGACCGTCGTCGTCCTTCTTGGTCTGCTCGTTGCCGTTGAGCGGGGTGAAGTGCCCGGCTGCCCACTGGCCTTCGCCGCGGTGACGGCCGGCCTTGCGGCGGGGCCGTGCGGCGGCGGGGCGCTGAGGGGTGTCGGCCATGACGGTATGTCCTCCGGCTGCTTCACTGACGTTCGGATGCGTCGCGCGCGCCGCGGCTCGGGGTGCCGGAGCGCGCGCGACCGGCGCGCAGGCACGCGTGATGAGCGCACGCGGGCGCGCGGAAGGCTGCTACAGGGGTGACGGGCACGCGCTCGCGACGATGGGGGCGCGGTGCTCGGCGATCGGCGGTGCTGGGACTGTCAGCCCGCCGGACAGATGGCGCTGGACATGCGGCCGAGGTCGACGTGGCGTCGACTCACCAGGGCGATTCCAGCTCGGGACATGCCGAAAAGCGTGACATGCGCCGCGAGGCGCGTCCACTGCCTTCCGAAGTGTGGACACCGGCGTCTCGCATCCCGGGAATCGTGACCGGCGTCACACCGGGAGCCGGAATGATGCGGTGCCCGAGCGGGGGGTCAGGCGCCCGGCCACGGGCCGGGCGCCTCGTGTGCGGGTTCCTGCTCCGTGCGGGTGTCGAAGAGCCGGAAGCCGCGGCGCCGGTAGTTCTGCAGGGCGTAGGGGCCGTCCTTGCTGCAGGTGTGCACCCACACCCGCCGCGTCGGCCGGCGTTCCTGCCAGCGGGAGGCGAGATCCCAGGCCCGCGCCGTGCCGTACGACAGCAGGTGCCCGCCGACGCCCCGGCCGCGGAACGCGGGCAGGAGCCCGAAGTAACTGATCTCGACCACGCCGTCCGCCTGCCCGTCCAGCTCCACGAAACCGGCCGGCGTGCCGCGCTGCCACGCCACCCAGGTCTCCACCCCCGGACGCTCCAGGAACTCCGCCCAGCGGGAGCGCGGCCACGGCAACCGGTCCGTCCAGGTCACGTCGCCTCCCACGGCGGTGTAGAGGAAGCGGCTGAACTCCGGACTCGGCACCTCGGCCCGCACCGTCCGTATCCCGGACGCCTCGTCCGGGATACGAGAAGGCGTCAGGTCCTCGGGCGAGGTCTGCTCCAGCGACCAGGTGGTGACGGCGACCGTGTCCATGCGGCCATTGCACCATTCCGGGTCAGCCCGGGGGCCGGCGGCCGGATACGTTAAGCAGGTGCACGCCGAAGAACCCCCCGAGCGCTCCACGGGAGCACTGCGCAGAGCCCGTGCCGTCTACCGCAACGTCCCGAAGCGGAAGATGGCGTGGCTGCTGCTGAAGGACACCGTCAACTCCTGCATCGAGTACCGGGTCCTCGGGCTCGCCGCCGAGGCGGCGTTCTTCACCCTCATCTCCATCCCCCCGCTGCTCCTCGGCCTCATCGGGCTCATCGGCTACCTCGACGGCTGGTTCGACACCGACACCATCGACTCCATCCGGGACAACTTCCTCACCGCCGCCGAGGCGGTCCTCTCCGACCGCGGCGTCGACCAGGTGGCCCGGCCACTGATCGACGACGTCATCCGCGGCGGGCGCCCCGACGTGATCTCGATCGGCTTCGCCCTCGCCCTGTGGTCCGGATCCCGCGCCGTCAACGTCTTCATCGACACCATCACCGTCATGTACGGCCTGGACGGGCACCGCGGCATCGTCAAGACCCGGCTGCTCGCCTTCGTGCTCTACCTGGTCGCCCTCGTCATCGGCATGGTCGCGCTGCCGCTGATGGTCGCGGGGCCGGACGCGGTCATGCACCTGGTGCCGCAGACCGAGTGGCTGGTCAGGGTCTTCTACTGGCCGGTCGTGCTGCTGCTGTCCATCGTCTTCCTCACCACCCTCTACCACGTGTCGGTCCCGGTCCGCTCGCCCTGGCGCGAGGACATCCCCGGCGCGCTGGTCGCCCTGGTGATGTGGGTGCTCGGCAGCGCCCTGCTGCGCCTCTACCTCACCAACACCGTCGAGGGCCCCACCCTGTACGGCTCCCTCGCCGCACCGGTCGCCGTCCTGCTGTGGATCGGCGTCTCCGCCTTCGCCGTGCTGGTCGGCGCCGCCGTCAACGCCGCCATCGACCGGGTCTGGCCGTCCGTCGCCACCGCCGCGGCCCGCCGCGAGACCGAGGACGCCAGGGAGCAGGCCGCCGCCGAGATGATCCGCGCCGCCGAGGCGCGCCGCGCCATGCGCGACGCCGAGGGGGAGGGCGACGGCGACCAGAACCCGCCCGCCGAGTTCCCCGAGCGCTGGACCAGGTTCCTGCCGCCCGGCGACGTGCGGTCCCGGCTGCGCACCCGCGGTCCTCACGGCGGCACTCACGACGCTCACCACGACGATCACCACGGCGACCGGCACGCGAACGGCGACGGCGGCGGGCACCGCGCCGGGCCCGGCCCGGGGAACGGCACCGGGCCGGGCGACATGCGGGGCCGGGACTGACGTCCCGCGCGAAAACCCGTGGCACCGCCGGTGCGTCCGGACGTACGCTGCCCGGGCCCGAGGACACCCGGGTCCGCGACGCCGGACCGACGAGCGAAGGACAGGGAGGTGAGGACCGTGACGACGACTGCCGCCGCCGTGGGCCGCGCCCACACGCATCCGCCGACCCCCTCCCTCCCCGTGATCCCGGACTTCTCCCGCCGCCTCTGACGCGGCGCCCCGCAGGCGGCACGCCGCCGCCCGCCCCGGGATCACCCCTTCCGAAGGGCATCCCGTCTTGAACGACGTCCCGCACGACCCCCACGCCCCGCACGACCCCCACGCCCGGCACGGTCTCGCCCGCTTCGGCTGGAACGACGAGGTCGCCGACGCCTTCGTCCCGCACGCGGCCGCAGGGCTGCTCCCCGCACGCATCGCCCGCGTGGACCGTGGCCGCTGCGAGGCGATCACCCCGCACGGCACCGTCCACGCGGGCATCGAACCCGTCGCCACCCACGACCCCACCCGGTGGCTCACCACCGGCGACTGGGCCGCGATCGGCGACGACGCGCAGGGCCGGCCCGAGGTGAAGGCGATCCTGCCCCGCCGCACCGCGTTCCTCCGCTCCACCTCCTCCAAGCGGTCCGAGGGCCAGGTGCTCGCGGCCAACGTCGACCATGCCGTCGTCGCCGTGTCGCTCGCCGCCGAACTCGACCTCGGCCGCATCGAGCGCTTCGTCTCGCTCGCCTGGACCAGCGGTGCGCAGCCGCTGGTCCTGCTGACCAAGACCGACCTGGTGCCGGACCCCGACACCCTCGCGCACCTCGTCGCCGACACGGAGACCGTCGCCCCCGGCGTGCGTGTCCTGCCCGTCAGCTCCCGGACCGGAGAGGGCGTCGACCTGCTGCGGGCGCTCCTGACCGGGGGCAGCACCGTGCTGCTCGGCGTCTCCGGCGCCGGGAAGTCCACGCTGACGAACACCCTCGTCGGGCGGGAGGTGCAGCAGGTCAACACGATCCGCGACAGCGACGGCAAGGGCCGCCACACCACCACCGCCCGCGATCTGATCCCCCTCCCGGACGGCGGCGTCCTCATCGACACCCCGGGGCTGCGGGGCGTCGGACTCTGGGACGCGGGCGAAGGGCTGGAGCAGGCGTTCGCGGAGATCGAGGAGCTGGCCGCGCAGTGCCGCTTCCACGACTGCGGCCACCACTCCGAGCCCGGCTGCGCGGTCCTCGCCGCCATCGCCGACGGCTCCCTCCCCGAACGCCGCCTGGACAGCTACCGCAAGCTGCTCCGCGAGAACGAACGGCTGGCCGCCCGCACGGACGCCCGGCTGCGCGCCGAGCAGCGGCAGCGGTTCAAGCAGCGTCAGGCGACCGGGCGACACATGATGGAACGCAAACGCGGCCCCGCGGGGGGCCGTTCGCGGCGCGGCGGGGGCGGCGGCTCCGGCTGGTAGCGTCCGCCGCATGCCCGACCCGCACCGCCCCGCCGGCCGCCCCACACCCGGGCGCACGCCCGGCAGCACGCCGGGCCGCACGTCCGGGCGTGCTGCCGGGGCCGCCTTCGGGCCGCTGGAGTTCCAGCTCGTCCTGCTGCGGCGGATGGCCGACTTCCAGGCCGTGCGGGTCGAGGCGGCGCTGACCCGGCTGGACGTCGGGCGTGCGGAGATGCGGGAGGCCAACCGCCGCTGGCAGGCCATGATCCGCTCTCCGCGCGCCCGCGGCACCCTGACCCGCTACCGCTCCGTCCTCGGCCCGCCCGAGGCCGTCGTCCGCCGCAGGATCGGCGACCTCGACTGCGAGGCGCTGACCTGGCCGGTGCCGCTCTGGCCCGACCTGCGGTTCGAGGTGCTTGCCGCCGCCCGCGGGGCGGTGTGGAACGAGTGGCTGGTCCGGGCTCCCGGCGCGCCGCCGCCCCGGCTGCGCACGCTGGAGGACCTGGAGCCCTGGTCCTGCACCGTGGACGAGGCGGCGCGCGCGTTTCCGCCCGCCCGTCCGCGGGAGGGCTCCGCCCCGACCCGCTGGGGGCTCGACCTCACCGTCCCGGACGCCGCCGGGGAACGCCACGCGGTGACCGCCGAGTTCTGCTGGGGCCTGCTTCAGCGCCTGCCGAAAACCACTCCCGCCCGGAACGCGGGCGGCGTACGCTGAGGCGCATGAACCGACGACGACATTGAGTTTCCTCCGCCCCCGCGGTCCCGGCGTCCGAGCAGCGGCTCGTCCGCACGCTGTACGCCTCGGCCTTCCTGGAGGACTGCGTCCTCCTGTACCCGGTCTACGCGCTGCTGTTCTCGCGGACCGGGCTTTCCGGCGCCGAGATCTCCTCGCTGTTCGTGCTCTGGTCGGTGACCGGCCTCGCCCTGGAGATCCCCTCCGGCGTCTGGGCCGACCGGTTCTCCCGGCGACGCCTCCTGATGCTCGCGCCCGCGTTGTCCGGCGCGGGATTCGCACTGTGGACCTTCGCCCCCTCCTACGCCGCCTTCGCGGCGGGCTTCGTGCTGTGGGGTGCGGGCAGCGCGCTGCGGTCGGGCACGCTGGAGGCCCTGGTCTACGAGGAACTGGCCCGCTGCGGCGCGTCGGACCGCTACGCCCGCCGGATCGGCCGTTCGCGGGCCGTGGGTACCTGCGCCGAGGTGGCGGCCACCGCGGCGGCCGCACCGGTCCTCGCGGCAGGCGGCTACCAGGCGGTCGGCGTCGCCAGTGTGCTCGCCTGCGCGGCGGGCGTGCTCGTCGCCCGCACCTTCCCCGAGCACCGCACCCGCGTCGGCGGGACGCCGGCCGCCCCCGCCGACGTGGCGTCCGGCGTTCCGGTACCCGATAAGGGGAGGGCGCCTGCGGCGGCAGAGGGGGCCGCGGCGGCAGAGGAGGCCGAGGAGTCCTTCCGCGCCGTCCTCCGCCACGGGGTCGCCGAGATCCGCCACTCGCGTGCGGCACGCCGCGCCGTACTGCTGGTCGCGGTGCTGACCGGCTCGCTGGCGTACGACGAGTTCCTCTCCCTCTTCGCCGCCTCCACCGGAGTGGCCGACGCGACGGTGCCGCTGCTGGTGCTGCTCGTCTCGGCGGGCGCGGCGGTCGGGGAGTGGTTCGCGCACCGAGGCCACCGGCTGCTCGTTCCCGGCCTGGTCGTCTCCGGCGTGCTGCTGGCGCTCGGCGGACTCAGTGCCCACCCGGCCGGCATGGCGCTGATCGCCGTCGCCTACGGAGTCGCCCGCTGGTCCGCCACGGCCGCCGAGGCGCGCCTCCAGGCCCGGATCTCCGACCGGGCCCGGGCCACGGTCGGCTCGATGGCGGGCTTCGGCTCCGAGGTGATGGCGATCCTCGTCTTCGCCGCGTACGGCTTCGGCTCCACCTGGTCGCCGCCCGGCCCGCTCATCGCCGCCGCGGCCCTTCCGCCGCTGGCCGTCGCCCTGCTCCTCGGCCTCTCCCGGTCCGCCGACGCCGTGCGCCCCCGCACCGTCTCATGAGCGGGCCCGTCGGTCCGCGTATCCGTGCGCGCGGCGGGCACGGTCACGTCCGATTCCCGCTAGTGCAGGGGGTTCCCGGGCGCGCACACTGGAGCCCGTGACCACAGAAGACAGCAGGTACGAAGCGGTACGCAGCCGTGACGCGCGGTTCGACGGAGTGTTCTTCCTGGGCGTCACGAGCACCGGGATCTACTGCCGCCCGAGCTGCCCGGCCGTCACCCCGAAACGGGAGAACGTCCGGTTCCACCCCACCGCCGCGTCCGCGCAGGGCGCCGGTTTCCGAGCCTGCCGCCGCTGCCGGCCGGACGCCGTGCCCGGCTCGCCGGAGTGGGACGTGCGCGCCGACGTCGTCGGCCGGGCCATGCGGATGATCGGCGACGGCGTGGTGGACCGGGAGGGGGTCGCCGGGCTCGCCGCCCGCCTCGGGTACAGCGCCCGGCAGGTGCAGCGGCAGCTCACCGCCGAACTCGGCGCCGGACCCGTCGCACTGGCCCGCGCCCAGCGCGCCCACACCGCCCGCGTGCTCCTCCAGACCACGACCCTGCCGGTGACGGAGATCGCGTTCGCCGCCGGGTTCGCGAGCGTGCGGCAGTTCAACGACACGATCCGGGAGATCTACGACGCGACGCCGAGCGGCCTCCGCGCCGCACGGCGCGGCGGCCTCGGCTCCGCCGGTCCGGCGCCCGCCGCCGGGGACGACGGCGCAGCGGCGACGGGCGCGGGACCGTACGCCGGGGTCCCGCTGCGGCTCGCGTACCGGGGGCCGTACGCCGCCGGCCGCCTCCTCGACTTCCTCGCCCGCCGCGCCGTCCCCGGCATCGAGGAGGTGCGCGGCGAGGCCCCCGCACGCACCTACCGGCGCACCCTCGCCCTCGCCCACGGCACCGGTGTGGTCGAAGTCGACGAGCGCACCGGGGGCACCGCCTCGGGACGGCACGGCTGGCTGGACGCCCGGCTGCGCCTCACCGACCTGCGCGACCTGACCACGGCCGTGCAGCGCGTGCGCCGGCTGTTCGACCTGGACGCCGACCCGTACGCCGTCGCCGAACGCCTCGGCGGCGACCCGGCCCTCGGCCCGCTGCTCGCGGCGGACCCCGGTCTGCGGTCGCCCGGCGCGGCCGACGGCGACGAGATCGCCGTCCGCGCGGTGCTCGGCCAGCAGGTCACGGTCGCCGCCGCCCGTACGCTCGCCGGACGGCTCGTCGCCGCGCACGGCAAGCCGCTGCCCGTGCCGGACGGTGCGCTCACCCACCTCTTCCCCGAGCCCGGTGCGCTGGCCGACGCGCCGCTGGACGAACTGGGCATGCCCGGCAGCCGCAAGCGCACCCTGCGCACGCTCTCCGCCGCGCTGGCCGGCGGACGTCCCCCCGGCGCCGAGGGGGTGGCGGGCGCGGGAGGGCGGGGCCCGGTCGTCCTCGCGCCCGGCGCCGACCGCGAGGAGGCCGTCCGTGCCCTGCTCGCCCTCCCCGGCATCGGCCCGTGGACCGCCGACTACGTCCGCATGCGGGCGCTCGGCGACCCCGACGTCTTCCTGCCCGGCGACGTCGGCGTGCGGCACGGCCTCGCCGCCGTCGGCGCCGCGCCCGCCGCCGCCGACCGCTGGCGCCCCTGGCGCAGCTACGCCCTGCACCACCTCTGGAACGCCGCACGTCCCCGCGCCCTTGAGGAGAACACCTGATGCTGTACACCACCCACCCCACGCCCCTGGGCGACCTGCTGCTCGCCGGCCCCGAGCGCGGTGTGCTCGCCTGGATCTCCATGCCCGGCCAGAAGGGCGGCGCCGTCGTCGGCACCGGCTGGCGGCGCGACGACGAGGCGTTCCGCGACGCGCAGGAACAGTTCGACGCCTACTTCGCGGGCGACCTCAAGGAGTTCGACCTGGCCCACGCCACCACCGGCACCGTCTTCCGCGAGCGCGTCTGGGCGGCCCTGGACGAGATCCCGTACGGCTCGACCGTCACCTACGGCGCACTCGCCGAGATGGCCGGCGTCGACCGGAGGGCGGTGCGGGCGGTGGGCGGCGCCGTGGGCTCCAACCCGCTGACCGTCGTACACCCCTGCCACCGGGTGGTCGGGGCGAACGGCACGCTCACCGGCTTCGCGGGCGGCCTGGACCGCAAGCGCACGCTGCTCACCCTGGAGGGAGCGCTGCCCGCCCCGCTGTGAGGCACAGGCGCGGGGGACGGGGGCCGGGGGCCGGGGGACGCCTCAGTCCTCCAGTCCCCAACTGTGCACCCAGCGCGGGTGGATGCGGATGACCTCGTCGCTGAAGAACGGCCCCAGCTCGTGCGGCCCGGTCAGCAGCTCCGCCTCGCCCCGGATCTCCACGCCCCGCACCCGCCACGGCCGTACGCTCACCAGGTCGTCCACGACGAGGGAGAGCTTCGGGTTCCGCAGCAGGTTGCGCCACTTCTTCGTGTCGCCCATCGCCCGGCCGCCGATCAGCACGGTGCCGTCCTCCTGCGGGAAGAAGCCGACGGGATTGGCCTGCGGCTGCCCGTGCCCGTCGACGGTCGCGAGCCGGCCGAGCCGCTGCGAGGCCAGGTAGTCGCGCTCGGCCCCGGTCAACGGCTCCGGCGCGCGCCCCGATGTGTCCGTCATGCCGCCAGCCTCACACGCCGTCCGCCCTCGCGCATCGGCAGCCGGTCGTATGAGCGGTCCGCCGTTCGCCTCCGGTCGGGTGGTCCTTCCGTCCGAGGTCTTCCGGTCCGCCGCCGCACGACCACAATGGACGGATGAGCGATCAGGGGGAGGCGGACCGGCCCCGCCCGGCCGACGTGCCCGCAACCGGCGCCCGTCCGGAGCGGGAACGCGGTGTCGGGGGCGACACCTGGTGGGGCAGGCTGTACGACCCGGACGCGCCGGACACCGGCGGCTCCGGCGCGGCCGACACCATCGACGACCGGTTCGCCTCCGCCCGCGCGGTAGGCGCCTCCACGACGGGATCCTTGGCCCCGGCCCCTCCCGAAGAGGACGCCCCGGGCCTGGTCGACGGCGCCCCGGCCCCCTCACCCGCCCCGGCTCCGGAGGCTCCCGCCCCCGCGCCGCCACCCGCCCCGACGCCGCCGCCCGGCTCCGCGCCGCCACGCACTCCCGCGCCGTCATCCGCTTCGCCGGACCCCGTCGAGGCCGTGGACCCGCTGGGCGACGCGGGCCTGCCCGAGGCGGTGGACCCGGCTGCCCCGGTGGACGCCGTCGAGGCGGCCGACCCCGCGACCGACGACGCGGTGCCCGGCGACGCACCGCCCCGCGAGTCGGTGGGCCGCCCGCGCCGGGCACCCGCCCCGCCGCCCTCCCCGCGTCCCGCCGGTCGCACCCGGTGGCGCGGCATGCGCGGGGCCTTCGGGCCGGCCGTACGGCCGCCCGGTTACGCTGCGGCGCCGCGCCGGCTGCTCCAGCCTCCCGAGCCGGGCGTGCTGGCCGACGCCGACCCCGGGGCCCTGTCCGACCTGGTGCCGGACACGGTGCTGGACGGCGCCCGCCACGCCTCCCTGGTGCTGCGCGCCGTGTCCGCCCGCGGCGGCTCCGCCCGCCAGCGGGGCGAACCGCGCGGCGACGCGCTGCTCACCGCCTGCTTCGGCACCGGCCGCGAGGCGCTGCTCTTCGTCGCCGTGGCGAAGGGCGGCCCTCCCGGCAACGGGGGCGTGGCCGACGGGGGAGGCACGGGCTCCGTGCCCGCCGGCCGCCGCGCGGCGCGCGAACTCTGCCAGACGATCGGCGAGGCCGTCGGCCGCAGCCGCGCCCGCCTGGTGGAGGACATCGTCACGGACCGCCGCGCCACGCTGTCCAGCGGCCTGAAACGGCTCACCGACCGCTGCTACGGGCGGCTGCGCGCCCAGGCCGCGGCGCTCTCCCTCGCGCCCGACGCGTACCGCGCGGACCTGCGCTGCCTGCTGTTGCCGGCCGATCCGGACTGCGCGACCCGGGTCGTCTTCGGCACCGGCAGCGGGGGTCTCTTCCGCCTGCGCGACGGGGAGTGGACGGATCTGGAGCCGGTCGAGGAGCACGCCCCGCCCCCGCCGCGCCGAAGCGCGGTCCAGCTGCCCGACCCGCGGCTGCCGCGGGGCGAGGGTGATGAGGAGGACGGGGCGGAGCAGGGCGACGGCGCCGCCGGGCGGGCGCTCCCGCCCCCGTTCCGCTTCCGGGTGGTCGCCACCGAGCCGGGCGACGCGCTGCTGCTGTGCAGTGCCGGGCTCGCCGTGCCGCTGCGCGGGGACCCGGCCTTCGCGGACACGCTGGCCTCCCGGTGGGCGGGCGCGGACGAGCCGCCGGCACCGGCGACGTTCCTCACCGACGTCCAGGAGCCGGCTCCGGCCTACGGCGACGACCGCACGGCGGTCGCCGTCTGGCAGGTCCCCACCGGCTGAGCCCGTCGTGCCCCTCCGGTGGGCGGGCCGGCGTCAGTGGAAGGATCGCTCGATGTCGCGCAGCTTCTCCTCCAGGGAGTCCAGCCGGGGGTTGGCCGCCGTGCTCAGCGGTTCCTCGTCGCCCGTGTCCGGCACGTCTTGGGAACTCCGCGGCCGCGGCGGGGAGGTCGCCGGGGCGTCCTCGACCTCCACGTCCACCGCCGCCGGCTGCAGCGCCGCCCGCGGCTGACCGGCCGCGCTCGGCGCGCCGATCTCCACCTCCACCGGCGCCGTGCCGGGTGCGCCGCTCCGGTGCCACAGCCTGTGCTGCCGGTTCAGCGCCTTGAGCCGAGCCTTCTCCAGCCGGCCCTGCTCCTTGCGCCGGGTGCGTTCCTCCTCCTGGCGCCGCCGGTCGTCACGGACCTCGTCGACGGCCTCGTCCAGGGTCCGCACGCCCTCCAGCAGCATCAGGGACCAGGCGCCGAACGTCTCCCGGGGCGCCCGCAGCCACCGCACCACCCGGATCTGCGGCAACGGGCGCGGCACCAGGCCCTGTTCGCGCAGCGCCGCGCGGCGGGTCTGCTTCAGCGCCCGGTCGAAGAGGATGGCGGCGGACAGCGACATGCCGGCGAAGAACTGCGGCGCGCCCGCGTGTTCGTCACCGCGCGGGGCGTGCACCCAGTTGAACCACGCGGCCGCCCCGGCGAACGTCCACACCAGCAGCCGGGAGCCGAGCGAGGCGTCTCCGTGGCTGGCCTCGCGCACGGCGATCACGGCGGAGAACATCGCGGCGCCGTCCAGCCCGAACGGGACCAGGTACTCCCAGCCGCCGGACAGGTTGAGGTTCTGGCGGCCGAAGCCGACCAGGCCGTGGAACGACAGGGCCGCCGCCACCGCGGCGCAGCAGAACAGCAGCAGGTACGACGCCGTGGCGTACACGGTCTCCTTGCGGCGGCGGCGTTCCTCCATCCGCTCCCAGGAGTCGGCCTGGACGCCGGCGCCTTCGTCCGCCTTCTTGCGCCCGCGCGCCAGCAGGAAGACGGCGATCAGGGCGCCGACGAGGAGCACCGAGCACGCCAGCACCCAGTTCAGCGTCATGTCGGTCAGTGTCATCGGGTGCCCTCGCGTCCCTCACGGCTCGTTGCGGTTGCGGTGTGCGTCGCGGAGCATCCTGAACCAGCGGGCGCGCCCGGCGCCCGGATTCCGCGCAAGAGCACGCCAAAGGGCGGTGGCAGGGTCGGAGAGGGACGTCAGGATTCGAACGTGTCAGCCGGTTGCGGACAGGCGTGCGATCCGGTCGGCGTCGCAGGTGCGGGGGCAGGTGACGCAGGTGTCCTGCGGGCGGAGGGTGTAGAAGAGGCAGCACGACGCCCGGTCGCGGGTGGTCAGCGCCTCGCCGCCGGGCCCGGTCAGCTCGCGGAACGACGCCCCGCCCGGGTAGGGGCGGGTGCCGCCGGGGAGCAGGCGTCCGACCTCCTCCAGCGCGCGGTCCTCCTCGCCCAGCAGGTGCCCGAGGTACCACAGGCCCTCGGCGATCTCGTCGGTCGCCATGCCCCACAGGGCGCGGGAGCCGCGCCGCATGCGGGGGCGGAAGCCGTCCAGCACCGGCCCCAGGTGGTCGGCGACGGCCGCGCGGACCTCGGCCCGCAGCGCCTCCTCGTCCGGCACGACGACGGCACCGGGAAGCCGGGCGGCCGGGTCGCCGGGGAGGCAGGCGAACTCCTCGATGTGCACGGCCAGCCGCCCCAGGGTCCGCTGGAGCGCGACCGCGCCGACCGGGATGCGGGGGACGCGCCGGTGCAGGAACCAGGGCAGGGTGACCAGCAGGCAGGCCGGCCACGCGTAGCGGTGCAGGCCGAAGCTGGCGATCACGTCCGGACGGGCCTCCTGGCCGTAGTCGCGGCGGACCTGCTCGGCGTCGAAGGCGAGGAAGGCGTCCAGTGCGGGACCGCCCCCGGCGAGGTCCGCGGCGGCCACCCAGCCCTCGCCGTCCGGCAGCACCGGCGTCTCGGTGACCCGGAGCGACGGGAACACGGCGGAGAGCCGGTCGTAGGCGGCCGTGAACGGCGAGGTCGCAGGCGTCGCCACGGCGGCGGCGACGGGCGCGGCGGCGGATGCGGACGCGGGCACGGCCATGCGGGGACCACCGAACTCGATTGATCGATTACAGGTAAGCCTTACCTTACTCGAATCCCCGGGGTTTGATCTCGCGGCCCGTCCGCCTAGGGTGCTGGTCGACGCGAGGAGGGACAGATGGAGCAGACCCGAACGGAGACCCCCATAGGGGCCCGGCCCGGACCTCTACCCGCGTCACCCGCCCGCGACGCGTGCGTCCCACCCGCATCACCCGCGCGCGGCGCGCACGTCCTCGCGGACGACGCGCTTCCGGCGCCCCCGCGGCTGCCCCGCCGGCACTCCGTCCGGGGACAGGTCCTCGCCGCCCTGCGCCGGGCCCTCGCCACCGGCGAGCTGGAACCGGGCCGCGTCTACTCCGCGCCCGCGCTCGCAGAGGCCCACGGCGTGTCGCCGACGCCGGTGCGCGAGGCCATGCAGCAGCTCGCGGGCGAGGGGCTGGTGGAGACGGTCCCGAACCGCGGCTTCCGCGTCGTCGAGCACAGCCCCCGCGACGCGGCCGAACTCGCCGAGGTCCGCCTGCTGCTGGAAGTGCCGGTGGTGCTGCGCCTCGGGGCCACGCAGGGGCGGCGGACCTGGGAGGCGGTGCGCCCGCTCGCCGAGCGGACCGTCACCGCCGCCGCACGAGGCGACCGCGCGGCCTACGCCGAGGCCGACCGGGATTTCCACCGCGCGCTGCTGGAACCGGCCGGCAACCGGCGGCTGGTGGAGTTCGCCGAGGACGTGCACCGTCGCGCCCCGGCACCTCCGGTCACCCCTGGCGCGCCCACCCCCGGACTGGTGTCCGCGGCGGCCGAACACGTCGCGCTGGTCGAGGCGTTGCTGGCCCGGGACCTGCCTGCCGCCGAACGTATCCTGCGCGCCCATCTCGCGCCGCACGCGGCAGGGGCGCCGCACACGGCGGCGGCCCCGGCCGCGTGGGCCGGGACCGCCGGTTCCGTGCGTTCCGGTTGACGGCGGCCCGTCGAGGCGCCGCCGTCGGAGGAGGGGCGTGGGTCAGTAGACGACCAGCCCGTACCGGTTGGTCACCTCGGTGACCGGCTGGAAGAACGTGGTACCGCCGGAGGAGCAGTTGCCGCTGCCGCCGGAGGTCATGCCCAGCGCGGTGTTGCCGGCGAAGAGCGAGCCGCCGCTGTCGCCGGGCTCGGCGCACACGTTGGTGCGGATCATGCCGTAGACGACGTCGCCGCCGCCGTAGTTGACGGTGGCGTTCAGGCCGGTGACGTATCCGCTGTGCAGGCCGGTGGTGCTGCCGCTGCGCTGCACGTACTGGTTGACGTAGGCGTTGCCGACGCCGGTGATGTCGCGGGTGCTGCCGTTGTAGAGGTTCACCACGCCCGGGGTGGAGCTGGAGTCGTTGCGGATGACGCCGTAGTCGTCACCGGGGAAGCTGGACGCCGCCGTCGGGCCGATGCCCGAGAAGTTGGGGTAACCCTCGGTGCAGTGACCGGCGGTGATGACGTAGTAGGTGCTGCCGATGCGGGCGTTGAAGCCCGCCGAGCACCGGCCGCCGGACGACATGTAGATGGCGTCGCCGCCGCGGATCAGCTTGGTGAACTCGCCCTTGGTCCGCTCGATGGTGACGGCGCCGTCGAAGCCGGCCGCGACCTTGCGGAGCGTGGCCATCTCCTTGGCGTCCACCGTGCTGTCGGCGGCGACGGACAGCGTGTTGGAGACCGGGTCGACGGACCAGGCGGTGCCCTTGACGTCGGCCTGGTGCTCGATGGCCTTGGCGGCCCGTGCGAGTTCGGCCTGGCTGTGCTCGACGACCTTCGCCACCGCGCCGGCCTTCTCGACCTTGGCGGCGTCGGCCTTGTCGGTGATGGTGACGACCATCCGGCCGGAGTCCGCCTTGTAGGCGCCGCCGGTCTGGGCCGAACCCAGGGTGTCGGCGACGGCCATGGCGGCCTCGGGGGTCGCCCGCTCGGACAGAGCCGGGGCGGGGGCCGCGGTGGCGGTGGGCGATGTCAGGACGACTGCGGCGACGAGACCGGTCGCGAGGGCGGCTATGCCCGTGCCGCGCTTGACGGTCCGCGTCGAGACAGGGGGTCTGACCTTCACGCGTTCCTCCATGTGTGGGGTTCTGTGGGGGCGAACCGGACGGCTGGAGTGCCGTTCGGTCCGCGTCCCCGGTTCCCGGCCCGGTGGGGGGTGGAGGGCAGGTCGGAGATTTCCGGTGACGTGGGGAGTATCGACAGCTCCACGAGAGGGTCACAAGAGCCATGGGGAAGGCAGAAATTCACCCTGCCGTGTGAACGGGCCGTGCCCGTTCTGCGGTTTCGGAAGTACGCGTTCCGGATACCGCGCGGGCGTGCCGACCGCCTGCGAGCCGCGTCCGGTCCGGGTTTCCGGCAGTTCCGGCGGCCTGCCGACAGGAAGGTCTCCCCGCCGCCCCGGGCCGGGCTCAGGCGGCTTCGAGTCGGGACGCGAGCCAGGTCGGCACGCCGCCGAGCAGGCGGAACAGCCGGGTCGCCTCCTCCAGCAGCCGGGTGGCCTCGTGCTTCTCCTGTACGTCCGCCAACGCGACCAGTGCCGGGGCCATGCCCACCAGGAAGCCGAGCCTCTCCCGCAGCAGCAGCGACTCCGTGAAACCGTGCCGTGCTTCGGCGAGTTCGCCCTCGCGCAGGGCCAGGCCGGCCAGGTGCCGCCAGGTGAAGGAGCACAGCAGAGCGTCGCCGTGCGCCGTTGCGCCGGTGTGTGCGCGCCGGTAGGCGGCCTGCGCCGCCTCCGTGTTGCCGCTCACGTGTTCGGCGACCAGTCCGCGCCGGTAGTCCAGCATCGCCCGCGCGGGCGATGCCTGATCCAGTAGCGCGGCGGCCCGCCCGAGCGCGGCACGCGCCTCGTCGGAGCGGTCGCGGACGCCCAGCACGGTGGCCACGTACGCGAGATGGCCGCGTTCGCTGGCCGCGGCGCCCCGGGCGTCGTCGTCGCGGGCGGCGGCCTCCGCCAGTCGCAGTGCGTCCTCGGCGGCCTCCCAGCCGCTTCCGGTGAACATGCACCGCTCGACCAGGAGGGAGGCCCGGCGCAGCGCGGTCGAGGGCGAGCCCGGTACGTAGGGTTCGAGCAGCGCCGCCGCGTCGTCCCAGCAGCCGCGGGAGCGCAGCCGCCAGACGGCCCGTTCGCCCGGGGAGTCGCCGCCGTAGGCGGCCGCCGGTGACGGAAGTTCTTCCTGTCGACGTACCGCACGTGCCATGGCGGACTCCGCCACTGTGCCTCCCAAGCGCGCCCTCGAGCCGGATGTGACCGCATCTCAGCACGAACCGAGCGCGCAGCCAAGAGAAAGTGTGAAGCGATTCACAAAGTTTTACTCGGCGGCTCGCTCTGCCCAGTGGCGCGCGGGGGGCGGAGTGACGTCGCGTGGGGGTCGTCCGACGGTCCGACGAGCCTACGGTGCGAGGTTCTCCACCCTTTCTGCACACTTCGCGCGTCCTGCGTGATTTTCAGTCTTCCTTCTGGCACGGTTTAGACCGATTTGCCCGGGCCGTGCGGGGCTGCCGTGCCGGATGTGGCCCGTGGAGGCGGCCGCGTGCGGCCGCTCGCCGGACGTCCGGCAGCAGGGCCGTGACCGACCCGACCGTCTGGGAGAGGTGCGCGTGCAGGAACAGCAGCCCAAGGACAGGCCGTGCACCGTCCTGCACGTCGTCCAGCCCGTCGACGGCGGCGTCGCCCGCGTGGTGACGGACCTGGCTCGCGCCCAGCTCGCCACCGGTCTCCGCGTCGTCGTCGCCTGCCCGCCGCAGGGCGGACTCGCCACCACACTCGCCGCGCACGGAGCCGAGGTGCACTCCTGGGAGGCCGGCCGCGAACCCGGCGCGGCGCTGCCCCGGGAGACGGCAGAGTTCGCCCGCATCCTCCGGCGCACCGCCCCCGACCTGGTCCACGCGCACAGCGCCAAGGCCGGGCTGGCCGTACGTCTGGCACTGCGCGGCCGGCTGCCCACCGTCTTCCAGCCGCACGCCTGGTCGTTCGAGGCCGTCACCGGCCTCCCGGCACGCCTCGCCCTGCACTGGGAGCGCCGCGCGGCGCGCTGGGCCGCCCGCGTGATCTGCGTCAGCGAGGCGGAGCTGCGACGCGGCCGCTCCGCCGGAATCGACGCCCGCTGGACGGTGATCCCCAACGGGGTCGACACCGCACGGTTCACGCCCGTCGCCCCGCGCGAGGCGGCGCGCGCCCGGCTCCGCCTGCCGCCGTGCGCGGTCGGTACGGGCGGCGTCTCCGACCCCTCCCGCGCGCCCCTGGTGGTGTGCGTCGGCCGGCTCTGCCGCCAGAAAGGCCAGGACCTGCTGCTCCGGGCCTGGCCCGCCGTCACCTCGCGGTCGCCCGGCGCCCGTCTGATCCTCGTCGGCGACGGCCCCGACCGTGAGCGGCTGCGCGCCGTCGCCCCCGCGGGGGTGCTGTTCGCCGGAGCCGGCCCGGACCCGGCCCCCTGGTACGCGGCGGCCGATCTCGTCGTGCAGCCGTCCCGCTGGGAGGGAATGGCCCTCGCACCGCTGGAGGCCATGGCCTGCGGCCGCCCGGTGCTGCTCACCGACGTCGCCGGGGCCCGCGAATCCCTGCCCCCGGGGCACGACGCCTCCTGCCTGGTCCCGCCCGAGGACCCGGACGCGCTCGGAGCCGGGCTCGTCCGGCTGCTGGCCGACCCGGCCCTGCGCACCTCCCTCGGCGAGCAGGCCGCCCGCCACGTACGCGCGACCCGCGACGTCACGGCGACGACCGCCGCCGTCGAGGCCCTCTACCGCGAACTGACCGGCCAGGCGCACCGCGACCGCGACCGCGAGGAACTGATCAGCCGATGACGATGGAGAGCACCGGGGCCGACGCCCTGCCCGCCGACCTCGAGAGACGCGACGGGCACCCGAAGAAGACGCGCGCCGCGGAACCGGCCCGTCGGGGCCCCGGCATCCCCGAGCCCCGCAGCGGCCCCCAACTGCCGGGCGGCGCCGCCCCGCGCGGGCGGGGCGAACCCGTGGCCCTGGTCACCGCCGACTGCCTCGCCGCGACCGCCGCCGCCCTGCTCGCCGGCGGCGGCACGCGCGCCGCCGTCCTGGACCTCGCTCCCGTCGTGCTCACGCTGATCGCGTTGCACCAGCAGGGCGGGCTGTACCGCTGCGCACCGCACCGCACCGCGCTCGGCGAACTCCCCGCCCTGCTCTGGCGGGCCGCCCTCGCCTGGAGCGCCGCCACCACCGTGGTGGCGGCCGTGCGTCCCGAACTGACCCTCGGCTGGACGCGGCTGGCGTCCCTCGTGGCCGTGCACGTCGCCCTGGCGGCTCTGCTGCGCGGCGCGCTGTACGCCTGGCGTCGGCGGCGGCAGCGGCACAACCCGCGCTCCGCCCTGGTCGTCGGCCCCGAGTCCGCCGGGCACCGGGTCGCCGCCGTCCTGCACGAGCATCCCGAGTACGGCATGTGGCCCGTCGGCCTGGTGGTGCCCCCCTCCGCGGCGCAGGCGCTCACGCCCCCCGGCGTCCACGGCTCCGGCCTTCCCGTTCCGGTGCTGACAGCCGCGGAGGACGTCACGCGCGCCGTCATCCAGAACGCGGTGTGCGACGCGGTGTTCACCCGCCCCGCGCAGGCCGACCCCGACACCGCCGCGCTGGTGCGGCTCTTCCGCACCCTCGGCTGCACGGTGTGGGTCGTCGACGGCGAGACGGTCCCGGGCGGTGTCGCGTGGCGGACGGCGGAGACGGGCCACGTGTGGGGGTTCCCCTGCGCCCGGCTGGACCCGCCGCCCCGGCGGAGCGCGGCACGCGTCGCCAAACGCGGACTCGACCTGGTCGTCGCCGTGCTGGCGCTGGTCGTCTCCGCCCCCGTGCTGGCGGCGTGCGGGCTCGCCGTCCGGTACTCCGACGGGCCCGGCGTCCTCTTCCGGCAGGAACGCGTCGGCGCCCACGGGCGGCCGTTCGTGATGCTGAAGTTCCGCACCCTGCGGCCCGCGAACGCGCACGAGTCGGCCACTCGCTGGAACGTCGCCCACGACCGGCGCATGAGCGGCGTCGGCCGCTTCCTCCGCCGCACCTCGCTCGACGAACTCCCGCAGCTGTGGAACGTGCTGCGCGGGGATATGAGCCTGGTCGGACCGCGCCCCGAACGCCCGTACTTCGTCCAGCAGTTCAGCACGGCACATCCCGGATACGCGGCCCGCGACCGGATGCCCGTCGGCATCACCGGCCTCGCCCAGATCCACGGCCTGCGCGGCGACACCTCCATCGAGGACCGCGCCCGGTTCGACAACCACTACATCGAGACCTGGTCGTTCTGGCAGGACGTCCAGATCCTGCTGCGCACCGCCGGGTCCGTCTTCCGCCTGGGAGGCAGTTGAGGTGACCACCGGGCATCCCGCGACGGCGACCGCGGCGGTCTCCCCCCGCGTCCCGGCAGCCGTGGCGCTCCGGTTCGCCGGGCGGTCGCGGTACGTCCGGGTGCTGCCGGTGGCGGCCACCGTGCTGCTGCTGTGCGTTCCCGGGGGGCCGGCCGACACCGCCGCGACCACCCATGTCGCACCGGCCGACGTCGCCTCCGCCCTGCTGGTCCTCTGGTGCGCGGTGACGCTGGTGCGCGAACGCCGCCGCCCGCTGACCGCACCGGCCGCGGTCGTTCTCGCCGCTCCGGCCGTCGCGTTCGCCGTGGCCGCCGCCACCGCGCCGCAGCCCGCCGAGGCGCTGCTCGGACTGGTCCGCTACCTCCAGGTGTTCGTGCTGGTGCCCGCGGCCGTGGTGCTGCTGCTGCGCACCCGCGAGGACCTGCGCCACGCGGCGGGCGCGATCGTCGCCGTGGCCGTGGTGCAGGGGGCGGTCGGCGTCCACCAGTACCTCACCGCGACCGGCGCGTCCTACCAGGGCCGCACGGTACGGGCGGTCGGCACCTTCGGCCCGCTCGACGTGATGGGCATGGCGACCGTCGTGTCCTACGGCCTCCTGCTGCTGCTCGCCGTCGGTCTCGCCCCGCCCCCGTCCGCGCCGCGCTGGCTCCGTCCCGCCGCGCTGGGCACCGCGGCGGCCCTCGTGGTCCCGCTGACCGTGTCGTTCAGCCGCGGAGCCTGGATCGCCACCGTCTGCGCCGGCGGCGTGATGCTGCTCCTGGCCGGTGCACGGCTCGCCGCCCGCACGCTCACCCTGCTGCTCGCCGCGGGTGTGGTGCTCGTCGGTGGCGCCGGCGTCGGCACGGAGATGATCGGCGCGCGGCTGGCCAGCATCACCCAGGTCGCCAGCAGTCCCGACCAGTCCGTCACCGACCGGTACGCCATGTGGGCCGCCGCGGTGAGCATGTGGCGCGAGAACCCGGCGACCGGCGTCGGGCTCAAGGGCTTCCCCGACCACCGCGACGGGCACGCCTCCCTCGCCCTCTCCTCCGGAAGCGACACCGCGGGCGCGGGCGTGGAGTTCCACCGGGAGCCACTGCTCTCCCCGCACAACATGTACCTGCTGATCCTCGGCGAACAGGGCCTGATCGGGCTGACGCTCGTCGCGGGCAGCTGGCTCGCCCTGCTGGGGTGCGCGCTGGTGCGGCTCCGGCGTCTCCGCCGCCCGCCTTCCGCGGCCCGTCGTGGCCCCGGCGGGGCCCGGCCACCGGACGGCACGGACTGCGGGCTGGCCGCCGTCGGGCTGCTGGTGTGGCAGCTCGTCGACTTCCTCTACGCCGACATCGGCGGGCCCTCCACCGTGCTGACCGCCGTGCTCTTCGGCATCGCCGCCTGGTGGGCGCTCTCTCCGGCGGCCCTGCGTCCGGGGGAGGGCCGCCGGTGACCGAAGTGGCCCACACCGGGACCGGGACCGGGCCCGGCGCCCGTCCGCTCCGCGACGGCGCGAGCCGTGAGGCGCCCGGCGGACCACCCCCCGCGCCCTCCGGCCCCACCGAACGTCCCCCGGACGCGCCGGAGCCTCCCGGGACCCGCTCGCTCCCCGACGTCCCGTCGGCAGCCGGCGCCGCGTCGGACGACGCGGTCGCGGACGGTGGCCGGCAGGGCCGGTTCATCGCCCGCGCCGCGGCGGCCACCGCCGCGCTCACCGTCGCCGGAGCTCTGATGGGCCTGGTCCGCGACCAGACCATCGCTCACCTCTACGGGGCCGGAGCCGCCACCGACGCGTTCCTCGTCTCCTGGACCGTCCCGGAGATCGCCGCGACGCTCCTCATCGAGGACGCCATGGCACTGGTGCTGATCCCCGCCTTCAGCCTGGCCCTGTCCCGCCGTGCCGCGCTGCGCGCCACCCGGGCCGCCCGCGCGGCGGGGGAGGCCGACGGCGGCGGCCCGGACCCGGTCCGCGCGCTGCTCACCCGCTCCCTGCCCCGCCTGCTGCTGGCCCTGGCCTGCGCCTCCGGGCTCCTCATGGCCGTCGCCCCCGGGCTCGTCGGGACCCTCGCACCGGGCCTGGCCGACCCGGAGCTGGCCGTGCAGTGCACCCGGCTCACCGCCGTCACCCTGCTCACCTTCGGCACCGCGGGCTACCTCAGCGCCGGTCTGCGCGCACACGGCCGCTTCGTGCCTCCGGCCGCCATCTACGTCGCCTACAACCTGGGCATCGTCGCCACCGTGCTGGTGCTTCACGCGCTGTGGGGTGTACGCGCCGCAGCACTGGGGGTGGCCGTCGGAGGCGCGCTGATGGTGCTCGTCCAACTGCCGTTCTTCCTGCGCGTGATGCCGCGCGGAAAGGCCGGACGCCGGGCCCGGCTCCGAGCCGGGCGCCGGGAGCGCCGCGGAGGGCGGCCCGAGGGTGCTCCGGGCACCGGCCGCGCCACCATGATGGTCGGCGCCGGAGTGCTGCTGCCCATCGCGCTGTTCACCCTCGGCCGCCAGTCGCAGGTGCTGGTGGAGCGCTACCTGGCCTCCTCGCTGCCCGCCGGAGCGATCTCCCACCTCAACTACGCGCAGAAGGTGGCGCAGATCCCGATGGCGCTGTCCCTGATGATCTGCACCGTCACCTTCCCGCTGGTCGCCCGCGCCCTCGCCGACGGCGAGGCGGAGACGGTGCGGCGCCGGGTGGAACGCGACCTGGCGGGCGCCGCGCTCGTGGTCCTCCTCGGTGCCGCCTACGTCTTCGCCTGCGCCCCGCAGATCATCGAACTCCTCTTCCAGCGCGGTGCGTTCAGCGCGCAGGACACCGAGGCCACCGCGTCCGTGATGCGCGTCTACGCCCTCGGACTCCTCGGCCACAGCATGGTCGGCGCGGTCGTCCGCCCCTTCTTCTCCACCGGCCGTCCCACCTGGTACCCGGCGTGCACGATGGTCGCCGGTCTCCTGGTCACCATCGCCGGCGGCGTCGCGCTCAGCCGGCTGTGGGGCACGCACGGCATCGCCGCCGCCAACGCCGCCGGCATCACCCTGACCGCGATCCTGCTGCTCGCCGGTACCGGCAGCCGCTCCCGCCGGCACGTCGCCGTGGCCGTCGACCTGCCCCGCGTACTCGGCGGGCTGGTCCGGCTGCTGGCCGCCGCCGCGCTCGCCGCCGCGGCGGGCTGCGCGGTGGCGCAGCTGTGCGGGCCCGCGCTCCTCGCCGCCTCCGCCGGCGCCCTGGTCGTCTCCGCCGTCTTCCTCGTCACCGGCTACGTCCTCGGGGCGGGGGAGATCCCGCAACTCGTGTCCGCCGTCGAACGAAGGCTCCGTCATGACCGCTGAACCCACCGACACCGCACGGCCGCGCCCGCGGGCGGCCGCCCCCGCCCCCGCACCCGCACCCGCACCGGCGCCCGCGCCCGCACCGGCACCGGCACCGGAGCGTGCTCCGGCCGCCGAACGGCCCCGGTCCGCCGCCCCTTGGCTGCTGATGTACCACTCCGTCGCCGACAGCAGCGAGGACCCGTACCACGTCACCGTCTCTCCGCACCGGCTGCGCCGCCAGCTCGAATGGCTCACCGCCCGGGGTCTGCGCGGCGTCGGCATCGCCGAACTCCTCCGGGAACGCGCCGCCGGACGCGGCCGCGACCTCGTCGGCCTCACCTTCGACGACGGCTACCAGGACTTCCTCGACGAGGCCGTGCCCCTGCTGCACCGGCACGACTGCACCGCCACCGTCTTCGTGCTGCCCGGCCGTCTCGGCGGCAGCAACGTGTGGGACCCGCTGGGCCCGCGCAAGCCGCTGCTCACCGCCGAGGGCGTGCTGGCCGCCGTGGGCGCCGGCATGGAGATCGGCTCGCACGGCATGCTGCACCGCGAACTCCCCGCCCTCGACGACGCCGGGCTGCACGAGGAGACCGCCGGCAGCCGCGAACTGCTGACCCGCCTCACGGGCAGACCCCCGGCCGGCTTCTGCTACCCCTACGGCACCGTGGACGCCCGTGCGGTGCACGCGGTGCGCGCAGCCGGCTACGCCTACGCCTGCGCCATCGACCCCGGCCGCCTGACCGGCCTCCACGCCCTGCCGCGCGTCCACATCGGCGAGCAGGACAACGCGCTGCGCCTGCACCTCAAGCGCCGCCTGCACCCCTGGCGCCGCAGGCCGGTGCCGGAGGAGGCGACGCTCCGGTGAGCCTGCCCTCGCGGGTCCTGCACGTCATCACCGGCCTCGGCGTCGGCGGCGCGGAGCAGCAGCTGCGGCTGATGCTCCGCCACCTCCCCGTCCGCAGCGACGTCGTCACCCTCACCAACCCCGGCGCCGTCGCCGACGGCCTGCGCGCCGACGGCGTGCGCGTGGGGCACCTGGGGATGCGGGGCAACCGCGATCTGGCGGCGCTGCCGCGGCTGGTCCGGCTGATCCGCGACGGCGGCTACGACCTGGTGCACACCCACCTCTACCGGGCCTGCGTGTACGGGCGTCTCGCGGCGCGGATGGCGGGGGTGCGGCACGTCGTGGCCACCGAACACTCGCTGGGCGACGCGGCGATCGAGGGCCGCCCCCTCGGCACGGGCACGCGCGGCCTGTACCTGGCGACCGAGCGGCTGGGCGGCGCGACGGTCGCCGTGTCGGTCACCGTCGCCGACCGGCTCCGCGCCTGGGGCGTGCCCGCGGACCGCATCCACGTGGTGCCCAACGGCATCGACGCCGTCCGGTTCCGTTACGACCCCGCCGCGCGTGCCGCCGCACGGACCCGCCTCGGGCTCCCCGCCGACGCGACGGTGGTCGGCGGCGTGGGCCGCCTGGTGCCGGGCAAGCGGTACGACCGCCTGGTCCGCGCCTGCGCGGCGCAGCCGGACGTACGGCTGCTGCTGGTCGGCGACGGCCCGGAACGGGCACGGCTGCTGCACCTCGCGCGGGCACTCGGTGCGGCGGACCGCGTCCTGCTCCCCGGCGAGTGCGGCGGCGCGGTCGCCCCGGTGACGGCTGCCGAGGAGGTCGCCGCGGGACTGCCGCCGCTTCCGCACCTGCTGGCCGCCATGGACCTGTTCGTCTCGCCGTCCACGGAGGAGGCGTTCGGCCTGTCGGTGCTGGAGGCGCTGGCGGCGGGGCTGCCGGTGCTCCACGTCACCTGTCCCGCCGTGGACGACGTGCCCGGCTCCGAGGCGCCGGGCGCCTACCGCGTCGGCGCGGAGACGGAACGCCTCACTGCGGCCCTCCGCGTACACCTCGCCGCCGGACACGGCCGCCTGCCGGTGCCGCCCGTCGTGCGGCGCTACGACATCGCGCGCGCCGCCGAACGGCTCACCGGCGTGTACGCCGGCCTCACCGGGACCGCCCCGGCGGAGCCCGTCCCCCCTCCCGCCCGGCCGGACACCGGACGCCTCGCCGCCTGGATCCCCGGCGCCTCCGTCCCGCCGCACGCCGCAGGCGTGAACCGAAGACGCGGCGCGCCGTGACCGCCCGCGCCCGCCCCGACCGCCACGAGGAGTCACCATGACGGAGACCGCCCCCAAGGCCGCGCGCCAGCCCGGCCGCAAGCGACGCCCCCGCGCCGAACACCGCCAACGCCCCCAGTCCCGCAACCCGTCCGCTCCCATGACCCCCGACCCGCAGCCCGCCGACCCGGCGGGTGCACTCGAGGGGGCTGCGCAGCCCGCCGACGCCGACTCGCGCCCGGAGAGGGACACCGCCGCCCCCGCAGACGGTCACCCGGCGGAGGCCGGCACCGCTCCGAAGCCCGAGGGCTCGGGCTCCCGCCCCGCTGCGACTGCGTCGCAGCGGGGCGACACGCCTGCCGCTGCGCGGCGGTCGGCGGGGGCCGGGGCCCGCACGGACGGCTCGTCGCCGGGGGACGGTTCCGCCGCGAAGGACGCCGCCGCGGAGGACGCCGTCGGGGAGGTTCACGATGGGCCGGACGGCGTGGCGTCGCGGGCGGCGCACCGGCCGACGCCGCCGCAGTCCTCTGGAGCCCGTCCCTCGGCGGCGCCCGACCGCGCCTCCGCCCGGAAGGGCACCGCGGCGAGCGCCCGCACCGCCGGGCCGGGCTCGCGCGAGGGTGCCGGGGGGCCTGCCGATGCGGCGTCCCGGACGTCCCCCGTCGGTTCCCCCGCGGGTCGGCCCCGCGCGTCCCGTGCACGGTCCGCCGACACGGGCGCCGCGCCTGAAGGGAGTGGCGGCTCCGCCGCGGGGCGGGCGCCGACGGCTTCCCGCACCGCCGGGGCGGGTGCGTCGGGTGAGGCGGCCTCAACCACCGGCACCGTCGTCCCGACGGAACCGGCGGCTCCCCGGACGGAAGCTGCGCTGGTGGGCGTCGGGAAGGTGTCCGCCGCCGGCCTCCCCGTGAAGGCGATCCTCGCCAAGGCGGCACTGCCGGGCACCGTGGCGCCCAATTCGCCTGAGAGGAGGGCGACGGGCGCTACCGGACGGTCCGACGTGCCGGACGCGGGTCCCGGCGGCGGGACGGGTGGGCTGCTCGCCGCGCACGTGGCCAGGGCGAGCGCTCAGCGGCGGTCGGCGGTGCCCCGCCGCGGCGGGAACGGCGGCGCCACCGTCGGGCGCACCGAGGAGGCGGCCTGCACGACGCACCTCGCCCCCCGGGCCGATCGGCCGTCCCGGCCGGCGCGCTCCGAGGAGGGGGCCGGTGAAGCGGCCTCGACGGACACGGCGAAGGCGCCCCGCGTGTGGCCCGCCGTCCGGCGCGCCACCGGTGCGGGTGCCCAGCGGGCGCGCCGCACCTGGCGGCGGCGGCCCCGCGGGGCGGCGCCCGCCGCCGCGTGCGTGCTCGCCGGGGTGCTCGCCGGCGCCGCGTACGGCGCGCTGTCGCCCGCCCGGTACACCGCGACCAGCTACGTCGCGGTCGTGCCGGGCAAGGGGGGCGACCCGGTGACCGCCCTCGGTTTCGCGCAGGCGTACGGCCGGATCGCCACCGACACGGCCGTGCTCGCGAAGGCCCAGCAGGACGGCGGGGTGCCCGTCGCGGCGCTCCAGGACGGTGTGGAGGCGGTGACCTCTCCGGACGCGCCGATGATCGAGATCACCGGCAGTGCGCCCAGCGCGGGCGAGGCGGCGGAGATGGCCAACGCGGTCGCCCGTTCGCTGGCCGACGTCGCCGGGGAGTCCGCGAAGGACACCGGCGTGGAACTCACCGCGTTCTCCCGGGCCCGCGCCCCGCGCGAGGCGAGCAGCCCGTCGCCGGTGCTGGCCACCGCCGTCGGCGGCTCGGCGGGCGTGCTGGTCGGCGCGCTCGTGCTGCTGGTACGCCCGCGCCGCGACGCGGCGGCGCCCGACGGAGAGGAGACCGTGCGATGACGGCGATCACCCCCGCCCCCATCCGGGCCCGCACGGCGTCCGGCGGCGGCACCGGCATCGCGGTGACGCTGTGCCGGGACCCCGAGCAGTTCGCCCGCCTGGCACCGGAATGGGACGCGCTGTTCGAACGGTGCCCCACCGCCACGCCGTTCCAGACCCACGCCTGGCTGCACTCGTGGTGGCTGTCCTACGGCACGCCCGGCCGCCTGCGGCTGGTGCTCGTGCGGCGCGGCGGCGTGCTGGTCGGCGCGGCGCCGCTGATGCTGGCGCACCGGCCCTTTCCGGTCCTGGTGCCGCTCGGCGGCCACATCTCCGACTTCTTCGACGTGCTGGTGGACGCCGGTCACGTCGCGGAGGTGACCACGGCGCTCGTGCGCGGCCTGCACCGGGCCATGCGCGGCGCCGTGCTCGACCTGCGCGAGGTGCGGCCGGGCGCGGCGGCGGAACGGCTGTTCGCGCAGTGGGAGGGGCCACGGCGGCACCGGCGCGACTCGGTGTGCCTGGACCTGCCCGGTGTGCCCATCGAGGAACTGTTCCGTCGCATGCCGGCGACCAGCGCCAAACGGCGCCGGGCCAAGCTCCGTAAGCTCGACGCGCTGGGCGTCGAGCACCGTGACGTCCCGGTGGAGAAGGTGCCCACCGCGGTCGCCACCATGATCCGGCTGCACGGACTGCAGTGGGAGGGCCGCGGAGTGACGCCGGAACACGTGCGGCCCCGCTTCGCGGAGCACCTGACGCGTGCCGTCTCCCGGATGGCCCGCACCGGCCACGCCCGGATCTGCGAGTACCTGGTCGGGGGCGAGGTGATGGCCTCCGACATGACCCTGCTGTCGGCCGATCTGGCGGGCGGCTACCTGGACGGCGTCCACCCGGAGCTGCGGGCGAAGACCGACATCACGTCGATGCTGCTGCGCGAGAGCGCCCGGCACACGGCGGCCACCGGCCGCAGCACGTTCAGCATGCTGCGGGGCGCGGAGCCGTACAAGCTGCGCTGGCGACCGGTCGAGGTCGGCAACCAGCGGTTGCTGATGGCCCGTCGCGAGCTGCGCCCGGTGCTCGCCGCGTACGCGGGGCTGCGCACCGCGCGCGCGGCGGCCGTGCGGGAGGCACGCGAACGGGTGCCCGCGCTGCTGGAGTGGCGGTCCCGGCTGGACGAGGCGCGCAGCGGCGGTGTCCGCGCCGTGCTGCGCGGCGTCCGGGCGGGGGAGCGGAACTGACGTCACGCCGGGCCCCCGCCCGGCATCCCGCCCCGCCGCCGTGCCGGCGGCGGGGCGGGGTACGGCGGCTACAGCCCCAGGTCCCCGTCGAACTTGAAGCACAGCGGCTCCGTGTCCAGCAGGTCCTGGATCCAGTCGCCGAGGTCGACGCAGAACTCGACGGGCTCCGGCTTCCACCAGGGGACGTCCGGCTCCTGCTCCGGTTCCGTGGGCGGCGTGGGGAACGGGTCCGGCAGTTCGGCGACGTCCGTCATCAGCTCACGGAACACGTCCGAGGCCTCCGGGTTGGTCCCGCACTGCATCACCCCGTGCGGGCAGTAGTCCGTGATGGTGTGGTACTCGGGGTCGTGGCGGCGGATCCACTCCAGCATCTTCCGCATGTACTCCGGGTTGTCGCCGTCGCGGAAGAGCCCCCACTCGGGGTAGGAGATCTCCTTGTCGTGCTCCCTGGCGAACTCGACCTGCTTCTTCAGCCCGTACGGCTGGTTCACCTGCTCCCGGAAGCTGGTGCCGGGGGGCTGGTCGTAGGAGTCCATGCCGATGATGTCCACGTACCGGTCGCCCGGGTAGCACTGCGTCCACGGGATGGCGTCCTCACCGCGCGCAGGGGCGAAGTCGAACTCGAAGTCCTGGCCGGGTACGGACCGCATGGCCGAGACGATGTTGCGCCAGTACGTCTTCCACGCCTCGGGGTTCGGTGCGCAGCGGCTGGTGTAGGTGGTGCCGTTCATCTCCCAGCCGAGGACGACGACCGTCTCCTCGACACCGAGGTCCACCAGCCGTTCGCCGAGCCGGCGGAAGTGGTGGTCGAAGTGGCCGCGTGCGCCGGCCCGGAGCAGGTGGTCGACGGCCTCGTCGGGCAGGTCGCCCTCGTTCCGCTCCAGCATCGGGACGTTGAGGACGAACATGCGGTCGTCCTTCTCCCGCGTCCACTCCGCCCAGGGCTCGAGGAACCGGCGCTTGCCCTCGATGTTCACCCAGAGGTCGCCCGGAAGATAGGTGTGGCCGACGGTGGGCTCGCGCCCGTCCAGCCACTTCTCCATCTTCTCGATGCGGCGGACGCCCTCCGGTCCGGATCCGAGGAAGGCCCCGAAGTCCGGCAGGTCGAGACCGTCCTCCTCCTCGCCCGGCTCGTCGTCCCCGGGGTCCGCCCGGCCGGCGCTCCCTCCGCCCACGGGCGCGGGTCCTCCCGCCGGGGCCTGGTCGGGGGGTCTCTGCACGGCGCTGAGTGCCTGCGCGTCGCGCGGGGCGTTCTCCGGGGTGGTGGTCGTCGTGGCGACCAGCAGCCCTGCGGTGACCGCTCCGATGCAGGTGCCCGTGAGCACCAGCCGTCGGTGGGACATGGTGACTCCAATCCGGGGGGTGCCCCGATGGTTGTGCCTCACAGTGACCGTAATCAGAGGGATCGTCATATGACGTACTGGAATGCGCGCTGATGGACCGAACGGGGACGTGGTCCCCCGCACGGCGCAGTGCTGCTCAGGCCCGCGCCCCCGGAGAGGGCCGCCGCCCTCAGGGGTGTCCCCCGGTGGGGGCGGGGCAGGCCGAAGCCCGTGCCGTGACGCGGAACTGACGAGGTGACGGACTGCCGTGGGCATGGCGAAGAGACCGGGTCCGCGCACCCCGACGACCTGCGCTGAAGCGCCGCACACAGCGGTTTCTGACGCCCCGGCAGCCTGCGGGGACCAGGTGCGGGAAGAGCGACGGCGGCGGTGTGCGGACGCGGGTGACTGCCTCTCAGGTCGCCCGCGTCAGCCGCCGGGACGGCGTCCGGAGGCGCTACCTGCCGCGCGGCCTGGTCCGAACGTGCATCCGTTCGCCCCGGCTCCTCACGGCCACCACCGTGCACACCGCCGTCCGGGCTGACCGTCCGGCTGCTACGCGGCAGACAGGTTCTCCAGCAGGGACAGCGCGTCGCGCAGGCCGTGGGGCCGGTGGGCTCCGGGCAGCGGCAGGTGGGGTGACGCCCAGCCCGGCCCGGCGGCGACCACGGCCGGGCGGCGGCGCGCTCCCCGCACACCCCACCCCATCGCGCCGACGTGCCGGGCCAGCGGCCAGTCCGCCGCCGACGACGTCTGCGCCCACAGGACCACCGCCGACGGCCCGGCCCGTCGCACGGCCTCCTCCAGCGCCGGCACGGGCACCGCGGCGCCGAACATCAGCACCGGGAGCCCGCGCCGGGCCAGGCCCGCGGCCAGCGCCTCCAGCGGCAGCGCGTGCAGCTCGCCCGGCACGCAGGCCAGCACCACGGGTCCGCCGCGGCCGCTCCTCCCGTGCCGGGCGGGGGCCGTGCCCGGGACGTCTCCGGGCGCGGCGGCCGCCGCCGCCCGCAGCGTCGCCGACACGTGCCACGACAGCAGGTGCTCCACCTCCACGTACCGGTCCCCGGAGCTCGACCACTTGAGGCCGACGGCGCGCAGCGCGGGCATCATGACCTCCTCCCACGCCGACACCAGGCCGTACTCGCCGATCGCCGTCGTCAGCCCCGCCTGGACCGCCGTGGCGTCCAGCCGTACGGCCGCACGCGCCAGGCCGCGGCACTCCTGGCGTACGTCGCCCAGCGGCAGGCCGCCGCCACCGGTCGGCGGCGCGGGCGCCTTCTCCGCATCCTGCATCGTTTCGGCGCCGACCGGTGCGGACGGCCCGGTCGCGCCGAGCGCCGCCTTCGCCGCCTCGGCGGGCGGGACGCCCGCCGAGGTCAGCCGGCACATCTCCTCCAGCACGGCGATGTCGCCCGGCGTCCACCTGCGGTGTCTGCCCTGTTCCCGGAGGGACGGGCCCAGGCCGTAGCGCCGGTCCCACGAGCGCAGGGTGGTCGGCGACACTCCGATCCGCCGGGCCACCGCACCCGTGGTCAGCCCTGCGGTGTGCTCCGGGCGGGACGCGTCCATGCGCCCACGATACGTCGCCGAGACGACGCAGAATCAATGCAAGTTGTCCGGGATGCATCGTTCGCCAAGACTCGGTCGTACCGGTCGTCACGGCCGGCGCAGCGCTCGGCGGGAGGAAAGCCCATGAAGGTCAGCCCCCTGCGCGTCGTGGGCCCCGGTATCCGGTTGGCGTCCGGGGCGGACGGCCGTACGGCAGCACAGCACGACGACGACCGGACCCTCGCGGCCCGGGAGTCCCTCGCCGAAGAAGCCCGTGCCGACGAAGCCGTGGCCGACGAAGCCCGTGCCGACACGGAACTCGCCGCGGCGTTCGTGCGCGGCGACGAACTCGCCCTCGCGGCCGTCCACCGGCGCTGGTCCGCCCTCGTCTTCACCCTCGCCTCGCGCGCTCTGGGAGACCGCGACGAGGCGGAGGACGTCACCCAGCAGGTGTTCCTCGCCGCGTGGCGCGGCAGGCACGGCTACCGGCCGGAGCGGGGGTCGCTGGCCGGGTGGCTCGTCGGGATCACCCGCCGCAAGATCGCCGACGCGCTCTCCGCACGCACCCGGCGCCGGGACCTCTACGACAAGGCCGCCGCGCGTCAGGCCCCGGCGGCGGACGGACGCGTTCCCGCGGAGGCGGACGCCGTGCTGGACCGCGTCCTCGTGGCGCACGAACTGGCCACGCTGCCGGCCCCTCAGCGACGGGTGCTGTGCCTCGCCTTCTACGACGACCTGACGCAGGTGCAGATCGCCGAGCGGACGGGCCTGGCGCTCGGCACGGTGAAGAGTCACACCCGCCGCGGTCTGCACCGCCTCCGCCGGAGCCTCACCACCACCTGACTCACCTCCACAGCACGCCGTCGTCCTCGTGCTCGCGGACGCGGTACGCGATCATGCGGCGGAGGAGGGCGGACGGCACCGGGTCGCCGTAAGGGAGCCTGACCGTCCCCTTGCCGGTTCCGAAACCGGTGAGTTCGGCGGCGAAGGCTTCGCGGGTGCTGGGCGTGAACGCGACGTTCGCATGCTGCGCGTGGCCGCTGATCATGAACAGGATCGTTCCCGACGGATGCACCCACGCCGGATGGCGCCACTTGACGGCCTCGTCCGCCTCCGGCACGGCCTCACGTGCCAGGGCGCGCAGCTGCTCGAGCAGTGCGCGGGCCTGCCCGGTGAAGCCCTCAAGGTACGCGTCGATCGTCCCGGGCTCGCTCATGGCGCCAGTCTGGCAGGCCGGGAGGCGGGATCCGGCAGACGCGCGGCCGCCCCCGGGCGTCAGCTCATGCGGAGGGCGAGGAAGAAGTCGAGCTTGTCCTCGAGGCGGCTGAGGTCGCGGCCGGTCAGCTGCTCGATGCGGCCCACCCGGTACCGCAGGGTGTTGACGTGCAGGTGGAGCCGGGACGCGCACCGCGTCCAGGAGCCGTCGGCGGAGAGGAAGGCGTCCAGTGTCGGAACCAGCTCCGCCCGGTGCCGCCGGTCGTACTCCCGCAACGGGTCCAGCAGGCGCGCCGTGAACGCGCGCCGCACGTCGTCCGGCACGAACGGCAGCAGCAGGACGTGCGAGGCCAGCTCCGCGTGGCCCGCCGCGCACACCGCGCCGGGCCGCGCCGCGGCGACGCGCCGCGCGTGGCGCGCCTCCTCCAGCGCCCCGCGCAGCCCCTCCGCCGAGTGCACCGCCGCGCTCACGCCGAGGGTGAGCCGCCCGTCGTCGGCGAGACCGCGCTCCATCGGTGCCCGTACCGCCGCGCAGAGGGCGTCCGCCTCCAGCTCGGGCGCCGCCGCTGCCGCACCCCCCTCGCCCGGCTCGTCGCCCGCAGGGGCGGGCAGCGGCACCAGCGCCACCGCCTCGTCGCCGGTGTGCGCGACGGCGATCCGGTCCGCGGCCTCGCCCCCCGGCGTCTCCACGTCGACCAGCAGTTCCTCCAGGAGCGTCTGCGCCACCGGCCCGCCCTCGAGGGCGTCGGCGCCCTCCCCGGACCAGTCCACGGCGGCGGTGACGACCTGCCAGCGCGGAGCGCTGCCCAGCCCCGGCAGCAGCACCGGCGCGGTCAGCCGCAGCCGCGCGGCGATCTCCGCGGGCGGCGCGCCGGAGAGCACCAGCTCCAGGACCTCCTGCGCCAGCCGCCGCCGTACGGTCCGCGCCGCGTCCCGGCGTTCGCGCTCCACGGCGATGAGCTGGGTGACGCCGTGCAGCAGGTCGAGCCGTTCGGCCGGCCAGTCGCCGGTGTCGGCCTCCACCGCAAGCAGCCAGTCGGAGAGCACCGTGCGCCGCGGGTCGGCCGGGGCCCCGCCCGGGGCGTCCGCGCCGCCGCCCACCCGGAACAGCGCGTACACGACGCCGTCCACCCGCACCCGGTGCGGCCCGCGGCGCCCGGCCCGGACCGCGGCGAGGTGCTCGCCGGCCAGCCGGGCCCGCACCGCGGACGGCAGCCGCAGTGCCTCGCCGGGGGAGGAGCCCGCGACCTGACGCCCCGTCGAGGCCAGCACCCACGCCCGCAGGTCCAGGTCGGAGACGAGCAGTTCCAGCACCGCGTCCGGGCCGCCGCCCGCCGGTCCGGAGGACATCAGCCGGCGGTGCCGGTCGACCACGGCGGCGAGGTCCCCGGCCCGCCCCGCGGACACCTGCCGCACCACGTGCTCGGTGATCGTCGCGAAGGCGACGTCCTCGTCGACGGCGAACAGCGGCAGCCGGTGCCGTGCGCAGGCCGCGACCAGGTCGTCCGGCACCGAGCCCAGCTCGGCCTCACCGGCCGCGAGTCCGGCGACGCCCGCCCCGGTGAGGAGGCGCGCGAAGGGCTCGGAGTCCTCGGCGGAGTGCCGCCAGGCCAGGCCGGTCAGCACCAGCTCGCCGCCCGCGAGGTACCGGCTGGGGTCGCGCAGGTCGGTGGTCATGACGCCGCGCACCGTGCGGTCGAGCTCGTCGTCGCCGCACAGCAGCCGCAGCCCGAGCGACTCGGTCTCCAGGAGTGCGCGCAGCCGCATGTCGTCGCCCGCCGTTCGTCGCGATGAGTACTGCCGTGATCACCGTGCGCTGAGCTGCGCCCGGGTCTTGTTCGAATCTACAAGAGGGCGTCGTCGGCCAGCCAGTCGGTTCATGGTTTCGGTGACTGCACCGCTCCCGCCGCGCGTCGGTGTACTGGGTCACACACCAGATGAACGCAAGATGAACCGCTCCGGCCCCCGCTCCCGGAGCCGGTCCGCCACAGCCGCGCAAGCGACCTGAGAAGAGACACCCATGGAGTTCCTGCGCCCCGCCAGCTGGGAGGAGGCGCTCGCCGCGAAGGCCGAGCACCCGACAGCTGTACCCATCGCGGGCGGCACGGACGTGATGGTCGAGCTGAACTTCGACCACCGCCGGCCCGAGCACCTGCTCGACCTCAACCGCATCGCCGACCTGTACGAGTGGGAGGTCGGCGAGGACACGGTACGTCTCGGAGCGTCCGTGTCCTACACCCGCATCATCGAGCACCTGCGCGCCGAACTCCCCGGCCTGGCGCTGGCCGGCCACACCGTCGGGTCTCCCCAGATCCGCAACCGCGGCAGCGTCGGCGGCAACCTGGGCGCGGCCTCTCCGGCCGGAGACTCCCACCCCGCCCTGCTGGCCGCCGGAGCGGAGGTGGAGGCCGAGTCCGTGCGCGGCACGCGCCGCATCCCGGTGGAGGAGTTCTTCACCGGCGTGAAGCGGAACGCCCTTGCCGACGACGAGCTGATCCGTGCCGTGCACATCAAGAAGGCGGACGGCCCGCAGCAGTTCTCCAAGGTCGGCACCCGGAACGCCATGGTCATCGCGGTCTGCGCCTTCGGCCTGGCCCTGCACCCGGAGACCCGCACGGTCCGCACCGGCATCGGATCGGCCGCGCCGACCCCGGTCCGCGCCCGTGAAGCGGAGGACTTCCTGAACGCCGCCCTGGAGGAGGGCGGGTTCTGGGACAGCGGCGCCCGGATCACCCCCTCGGTCGCCCGGCAGTTCGCCGAGCTGGCCTCCGGCGCCTGCAACCCCATCGACGACGTACGCGGCAGCGCCAAGTACCGCCGGCACGCGGTCGGCGTCATGGCCCGCCGCACCCTCGGCTGGACCTGGGAGTCCTACCGCGCGGGCCGCAGCACCACCGAAGGAGGCGCACAGTGCGCGTGAATTTCACGGTCAACGGCCGCCCCTACGAGGCCGACGACGTCTGGGAGGGCGAGTCGCTGCTCTACGTGCTGCGTGAGCGGATGGGCCTGCCCGGTTCCAAGAACGCCTGCGAGCAGGGCGAGTGCGGCTCCTGCACGGTCCGCCTGGACGGCGACCCGGTGTGCGCCTGCCTGGTCGCCGCTGGCCAGGTCGAGGGCCGCGATGTGGTCACCGTCGAGGGCCTGGCGGACTACGCCCGGCAGCGCGCGGCCGGAGGCTGCGCCTCCGGCGCCTGCGGCGACGCGAAGAGCACCGGCACCTCGGTGGACGCGGCGCAGCGCTGGGAGGCCCGCCCGGCCGACTCGCAGACCGGTGAGGCAGCCGAACTCTCCACGGTGCAGCAGGCGTTCATCGACGCCGGCGCCGTGCAGTGCGGCTTCTGCACACCCGGTCTGCTCGTCGCCGCCGACGAACTGATCGAGCGCAACCCGGAGCCGTCCGACGCGGACATCCGCGAGGCGCTGTCCGGCAACCTGTGCCGCTGCACGGGTTACGAGAAGATCCTCGACGCGGTCCGTCTCGCGGCCGCCCGCGAGGAGACCCAGACCGCGGGAACGGGGGCCTGACCACCATGGGCGTCACACGCACTCCCACCTCCCTGAGCCAGGGCAGCCAGACCCGGGGCGGCATCGGCGAGTCCACCCTCCGCCCCGACGGCACGCTGAAGGTCACCGGCGAGTTCGCCTACTCCTCGGACATGTGGCACGAGGACATGCTGTGGGGCTTCACCCTGCGCAGCCCGCACGCGCACGCCGAGATCCGCTCCATCGACACCTCCGAGGCTTGGAAGCAGGCCGGCGTGTACGCCGTCCTCACCTACGACGACCTCCCCACCGAGGTGAAGAACTACGGCCTGGAGATCCAGGACACCCCCGTCCTCGCGCACGGGAGGGTCCGGCACCACGGCGAGCCGGTCGCGCTCGTCGCCGCCGACCACCCGGAGACGGCGCGCCGCGCGGCGGCGAAGATCGTCGTGGACTACGCGCCGCTGCCCGTCGTCCACGACGAGGCGAGCGCCACCGCCGAGGACGCCCCGCTGCTGCACCCCGGCCGGGACGACCACCACGCCTCGCACGTGCCGCACCCCAACATCGTGCACCGCCAGCCCATCGTGCGCGGCGACGCCGAGGCGGCCCGGGCCCGCGCCGACGTGATCGTCTCCGGCACCTACGAGGTCGGCATGCAGGACCAGGCCTTCCTCGGCCCGGAGTCCGGCCTCGCCGTGCCCGCCGAGGACGGCGGCGTCGACCTCTACATCGCCACCCAGTGGCTGCACTCCGACCTGCGGCAGATCGCCCCCGTGCTGGGGCTGCCGGAGGACAGGGTCCGCATGACGCTGTCCGGTGTCGGCGGTGCGTTCGGCGGCCGCGAGGACCTGTCCATGCAGATCCACGCCTGCCTGCTGGCGCTGCGCACCGGCAAGCCCGTCAAGATCGTCTACAACCGGTTCGAGTCGTTCTTCGGCCACGTCCACCGCCACCCGGCGAAGCTCTGGTACGAGCACGGCGCCACCCGGGACGGCCGGATCACGCACATGAAGTGCCGGATCGTGCTGGACGGCGGCGCCTACGCCTCCGCCTCCCCGGCCGTCGTCGGCAACGCCTCGTCCCTCTCGGTCGGCCCCTACGTCGTCGACGACGTCGACATCGAGGCGATCGCCCTCTACACCAACAACCCGCCGTGCGGCGCGATGCGCGGCTTCGGCGCGGTCCAGGCGTGCTTCGCCTACGAGGCGCAGATGGACAAGCTGGCCGCCGAACTCGGCATGGACGCCGTCGAGTTCCGGCAGCTCAACGCCATGTCGCAGGGCACCGTCATGCCCACCGGGCAGGAGGTCGACTCCCCGGCGCCCGTCGCGGAGATCCTGCGCCGCGTGAAGTCCATGCCGCTGCCCCCCGAGCGGCAGTGGGAGTCCGCGGAGGGCACCGGCGCCGTCGCCGGCACCGGCGTCGACGTACGGGCGCTGCCCGGCGGCCTGTCCAACACCACCCACGGCGAAGGCGTGGTGCGCGGCGTCGGCTACGCGGTCGGCATCAAGAACGTCGGCTTCTCCGAGGGCTTCGACGACTACTCCACCGCCCGGGTGCGGCTGGAGGTCGTCGGCGGCAAGCCGGTGGCCATGGTGCACACCGCGATGGCCGAGGTCGGGCAGGGCGGCGTCACCGTGCACGCGCAGATCGCCCGCACCGAGCTGGGCGTCACCGACGTCACCATCCACCCTGCCGACACGCAGGTGGGCTCCGCCGGCTCCACGTCCGCGTCCCGCCAGACGTACGTGACCGGCGGCGCGGTGAAGAACACCTGTGAGCTGGTCCGGGAGAAGGTCCTGGAGATCGGCCGTGCCAAGTTCGGCACCTACCACCCGGCGTGGGCCACGGCCGAACTGCTGCTGGAGGGCGGCAAGGTCGTCACCGACGGCGGCGAGGTGCTCGCCCCGCTCACGGACGTCCTGGAGGACGAGGCCGTCGACATCGAGAGCGAGTGGCGCCACCGGCCGACCGAACCGTTCGACCTGCGCACCGGGCAGGGCTTCGGCCACGTCCAGTACTCGTTCGCCGCGCACCGCGCGGTGGTCGAGGTCGACACCGAACTCGGTCTGGTCAAGGTCGTGGAGCTGGCCTGCGCGCAGGACGTCGGCAAGGCGCTCAACCCGCAGTCCGTGATCGGCCAGATCCAGGGCGGTACGACGCAGGGTCTGGGCCTCGCGGTGATGGAGGAGATCGTGGTGGGGGAGGACGGCAAGGTCCGCAACCCCTCCTTCACGGACTACCTGATCCCGACGATCCTCGACACGCCGACCATCCCCGTCGACGTGCTGGAACTGGCCGACGAGCACGCGCCGTACGGCCTGCGGGGCGTGGGAGAGGCGCCGACCCTGTCCTCCACGCCCGCCGTCCTGTCCGCGATCCGTGCCGCGACGGGCCTGGCGCTCAACCGGGTGCCGGTCCGTCCCGAGCACCTCACGGGCACGTAGCCGGCACAGCCGGAACGAGCCGAACGTGGTGGTCGCCGTGCACGCGCATTCCGCCGAACCCTCACCGTCGTGGTGCCTCGTCCTCGCGGTGGCATGCCCCGCCGCCGCGACGGCGACCGGCTCTGCGGGCGGTGCCGGCGGTGCCGGGCAGGCCTCGGCCGGCGGGCGGACCGCCCGTCCGCTCCGGGCGATCCGCTCCCGCCGCGACGGCGGCCAGCCGCTGCGGCCGGTCCCCACGGTGCCGACCGCACCGCCACCACGGAACGGCGCCGTCGTCCCGACGCGCCGGAGGTCACCGGCTCCGGCTCCCGGACCGGCCGGACCCCGGCAGCAACCTCGTTCCCGCCGCGGCGGCGGTCTGCCGCCGCTGCGGGGCCCGACCGTGCCGGACGGTGCCGACTGCACCGCGACCGCACGGTGTCACCCTCCGTACGGCCGACGCGCCGGGGGCCATCGGTCCCGGTGCCCGGCCGGGCCGCGCCGCGGCGGGACGCTCGCTCCCGTCGCTGCGACGACCGGCCGCACACGGTGGAGCCCGGCGGTGCCGACCGCACCGCGGCCCTGCTGTCCGGGGGCAGCCCGCAGGGTGCACCGGTTCTCCGGAGCACCTCTGCCGGCGTGGCCCCACGTCGGCGCGGCCCGCGCGAGCGGAACCGTGCCCGGCACACCCCCACAGAACGCGGCGAGGGCCGTCCCCCGCGTCGTGCATATCCCAAATCCCGCCGAACGACGGCGCGTCACGACGCGCCGGGGCGGGTGCCCCTGTGAACCTTGGGAGAAGGCACAAGATGACCCAGTCGCACGTGGAGCCCACGACCTCGCCCGAGGAGGCGGGGAACGGCTCCCGCCCCCCGGCAGGACGGTCCTGGCTCGACCGGTACTTCCACATGTCCGACAGAGGATCCACGCTCGCCCGTGAGGTGCGCGGCGGCGTCACCACCTTCATGGCGATGGCGTACATCATCCTCCTCAACCCCGTGATCCTGTCCGTTCCGGACGCCACGGGTGCCCGGCTCGACCCCGCCCAGCTCACCACCGCCACCGCGTTCGCCGCCGCGGCGACGACGCTGGCGATGGGCATCCTCGGCAACGTCCCCCTCGCGCTGGCCGCGGGACTCAGCGTCTCCGCCGTCGTGGCCTTCCAGGTCGCGCCGGAGATGACGTGGGGGAACGCGTTCGCCATGTGCGTCATCTACGGCGCCGTGATCATCCTGCTGGTCGTCACCGGCCTGCGGGAGCTGATCATGAACGCGATCCCGCTGGCGATGAAGCACGCCATCACCATGGGCATCGGCCTGTTCGTGGCGCTGATCGGCCTGGTCCAGGCCGGGTTCGTGACGAGCATGGGCGGTCCCGGCGGTGTCGCCGGGGCGAAGCCGATCCAGCTCGGCGTCCAGGACCAGCTCACCGGCTGGCCGGTGCTGTGCTTCGCGGTGACGCTGCTGCTGATCTTCCTGCTCCACGTGCGGCGGGTGCCCGGCGCGATCCTCATCGGCATCGTCGGCGGCACCCTCTTCGCCGCGCTGGTGCACGCCGTGGCCGGCCTGTCCGTGCAGGACTGGGGCGGGCTGAACGCCCCGGAACTGACCGGGTCGATCGTCAGCGCACCGGACTTCGGCCTGTTCGGCCAGGTCTCCTTCACCGGCATGGCCGACGTCGGCACGATCACCGTGGGCGTGATCGTCTTCACCCTCGTGCTGGCCGGGTTCTTTGACGCCATGGGCACGATCATCGGGATCGGCCAGCAGGCCGACCTCGCCGACCGGGATGGCAAGATGCCCGGCCTCAGCAAGGCCCTGGCGATCGACGGCGCCGGCGGCATCGTCGGCGGCGTCGCGGGCGCCTCCGGTCAGACGGTGTTCGTGGAGTCGACGGCGGGCGTCGGCGACGGCGCACGCACCGGGTTCGCCAGCGTCGTCACCGGCCTGGCCTTCACCCTGTGCCTGTTCTTCACGCCGCTCGCCCAGGTGATCCCGACACAGGTGGCCGCCGCCGCGCTGGTCGTCATCGGCTCGATGATGATGACGAACGCCAAGCACATCGACTGGAACGACCCGGCGACGTCCGTCCCGGTGTTCCTCACCACCGTCCTGATGCCGTTCACCTACTCCATCACCGCCGGTATCGCCGCGGGCGTCATCTCCTACGTGCTGATCCGCGCCGTGCAGGGCCGGTGGCGGGAGCCGGGATGGCTGATGTGGGTACTGGCACTGGTCTTCTTCGTCTACTTCTCGCTCGGGCCCATCGAGGCCTGGCTCGGAGTGAAGTAGCCGGAGCGGACGCACCGCCCCACCGCACCGCACCGCACCGACCCTGGAGGTTCCCCCGTGCTGGACATCGCCGCCGAACTGCACCAGTGGTGCGAGGAGGGCCGCGACTTCGCCGTGGCCACGGTGGTGGCCGTCAGCGGCAGCGCGCCCCGGCAGCCCGGCGCGGCGCTCGCCGTGGACGCCGGGGGCACCGCGGTCGGCAGCGTGTCCGGCGGCTGCGTCGAGGGCGCGGTCTACGAGCTGTGCGCCGAGGCGCTCCGGGACGGCCGGCCCGTCACGGAGCGCTTCGGCTACAGCGACGACGACGCCTTCGCCGTGGGTCTGACCTGCGGCGGCGTCATCGACGTGCTGGTCGTGCCGGTGCGCGCGGACGCGCCGTGGCGGGAGACGTACGCGGCGGCCGCGGCCGCGGCGACGCGCGGCGGCTCCGCGGCCCTCGCCCGTGTGGTGGCCGGTCCGCCGGAGCTCCTGGGGCGGGCGCTTCTCGTCCGCCCGGACGACGACAGCGGTGAGGGTCACGGCGACGGTCAGGGGCCCGGTCACGGCGACGGCGCGTCCGGTGCCGCGGGAACCCTCGGCGGGCACCCCGGCCTGGACCGTACGGCCGCCGCCGAGGCGCGCGCCCTGCTGGACGCCGGGCGCACCGCCACCCTCGGCATCGGGGCGGAGGGGAGCCGCTGCGGCGCACCCCTCACCCTGCTGGTGGAGTCGAGCGTGCCGGCGCCGCGCATGCTGGTGTTCGGCGCGATCGACTTCGCCGCGGCGCTGGTCCGGGCGGGGAGGTTCCTCGGCTACCGCGTCACGGTCTGCGACGCCCGTCCGGTGTTCGCCACGGCGGCGCGCTTCCCGGACGCGGACGAGGTGGTCGTCGACTGGCCGCACGACTACCTGGACGCCACCGAGGTCGACGCCCGCACGGTGGTGTGCGTCCTCACCCACGACGCCAAGTTCGACATCCCGCTGCTGGAGCGTGCCCTGCGGCTGCCGGTCGCCTACGTGGGGGCGATGGGCTCGCGCCGCACCCACGAGGACCGTCTCGCCCGGCTGCGCGCGGCGGGCGTCACCGAACTCGAACTCGCCCGGCTGTGCTCGCCCATCGGCCTGGACCTGGGCGCGCGCACACCCGAGGAGACGGCGGTGTCCATCGCCGCGGAGATCGTCGCCAGCCGCCGCGGCGGCTCCGGGCTGCCGCTGACCGGGGCCCACACCCCGATCCACCACGATGGTCCCGGGGCCCGCGGCGGGGCCCGGCCGATCGGCTCCGTCGCCTGAACTCGGCGGCGCAGCCCGGCTGCCGCGACGGCTCCCGACCGCTGCCGCGCGCCGCCCCCGGGCACGACGAAAGCCGCCTCCCACCTGCACGCCGGTGGGAGGCGGCCGTCGAGTGACCCTCGAACGTCAGGCTCAGTAGGGGCCGTTGACGTTGTCGATGCTGCCGTAGCGGTCGGCCGCGTAGTTGCAGGCGGCGACGATGTTGGCGACCGGGTCGTACTGGTCGTAGGCCGTGCCCTCGACGTGGTAGGCGTCGAAGGTGGGCTTGATGACCTGGAGCAGGCCGATGGACGGCGTGCCGTTCTGGGCGTTGATGTCCCAGTTGTTGATGGCGCTCGGGTCACCGCCGGACTCACGGATGATGTTGCGGTGGATGCCGTCGTAGGAGCCCGGGATGCCCTCCTGCTCCATGATGGCCAGCGCCTCGCGGATCCAGCCGTCCAGGTTGTCCGGGTAGGTGGCCTGGTCGGCCGACTCGCCGGAGGTCTCGGTGGAGGACTGCTGGGCCTCGCCGCCCTTCTGGGCCGACGCGGCCTCGAGGGTCAGCTCCTGACCGGGGTGGATCAGGTCCGGGTTCCCGCCGACCGTCTCCTTGTTGGCCTCGTAGACGGTCTGCCAGCCGCCCTTCACGTCGTGCGCGTTGGCGATCTTGAAGAGGGTGTCGCCGGAGGCGACGGTGTAGCTCTCGGCGGCGGCGGTCTGCTCCGCCTTGGCGCCGGCCTTGACGGTCTTCACGTTGGCGGCGGCCGGCGCGGAGGCGGGGGCGGCCTGGGCGGTGCCCGCTGCGGCGATCGGCGCGGCGACGGCGCCGCCGGCGGCGAGCGCGACGGAAAGGCGGGAGACCTTGCGGGCGTTGAACAGATGACGCGGGCGGCGGTGACGGCCACGGGACATGGTGGTGAATCCTCTCCTACGCCTGCGAGGTGAGCTGTCGGATTCGGGCGAGAAGAGTTGCCCGGCCATGTCCCGTCGCGTGGGGGCGCGATGAGGCATGGCTTCACCCCAAGCCGGCCGTCGTGCGGCGCGGCGCTTACCTGGTTCCCCCGCTCCTGCCGTTGCTGACTACTGCGCTTTTCCCTGGTGCCGGTCGGCAGGATTCGGCGTCCCGGCGCGGGAACCTCCGCCATGACGTGCGGAAGCGAGCACATAGGACCACAGCCGATTCGGCGGAGACAAGCTGCGGGAAAAGGTGACCTTCGCGTCTGCGATCTTTACCGGCCGGTGTTCCTCGACGCTTTGCGATGAAGCATTTTCCGAGCGTGAGAGCGGTGAATCCCCGGGATTTCCTAATCGTCAGGCACCGCAGGCGATTTGGCCGCGCGACGCATCCTGGGGCGTCCCGGTTCCCAAGATCGGCCATGGCGCGATGTGAGTCCCGCCACAAGGGACTTGGGGTGTTCCTTATATCCACCTATTTCCAGCTCTCCTGCCGTGGAGCGGTGTTGGTCGTGCGAGGGAAGCGTGGAGAGGGTGCATGTCGGACTTGCCTGTTTTGCCTGTCACCTCCGTCCACGGTGACGCACGCGCGACGCCCTTCCGCCCGTGCGTCCCGCCCTCGCGCGCGACCTGTGCAGGACGGCGGTCGCAGTGGCCGTGGGCTGGGGTACCGCTCGCTCCGGGGAAACCGCGTGTTACCGGGCGCGGTGGGCGCCGGGCCGCGATAATGGGCCCGTGACCGGGCCGTGATCCGGTCGAGAGCGGTGCCCGAAGTTCTTCCGGGATTTCTTCCCCCGCGACGTCGAGACACGCCGCACCGCTCCGACGTCTCCGGTGAGAGGCACCCGCAGGGGAGCCCCCGACGAAGGAGTCAGACCATGAAGTACATGCTGATGCTGATGTCAGCCCAGAAGTACTACGACGCCATGAGCGGAAACCCCTCCCCGGGAGCCCCCGCCTGGTCGGAGTCCGAGCTCAAGGCCATGTTCCAGCACATGGAGAAGCTCAACCAGGACCTCGTCGCGTCCGGTGAATGGGTCGACGCCCAGGGACTGGCGGAGCCGTCCCAGACCCGTCTGGTCACCGCAGACAAGGACGGCCGCCCCGTGGTCTCCGACGGGCCCTTCGGCGAGACCAAGGAGGTGCTCGCGGGCTACTGGATCGTGGACGTGGAGACCCCGGAGCGCGCCTACGAGATCGCCGCCCGTGCCTACTCCTGCCCCGTTCCGGAGGGCTCCGACCCGGAGCCGGCGGTCGTCGTCCGCCCCGTCCCGGACGGGCCGCCGGACCAGGCGTGACCACCGACCCCCGCATCGAGGACCTGCTGCGCCGCCACGCGCCGCAGGTCCTCGGCGCGCTGGTCCGCCGCTACGGCCACTTCGACGCAGCCGAGGACGCCGTCTAGGAGGCGCTGCTCGCCGCCGCCGTGCAGTGGCCGGCCGAGGGCCGGCCCGAGAACCCGCGCGGCTGGCTCATCCGCGTCGCCTCCCGCCGCCTCACCGACCAGCTCCGCAGCGACTCCGCACGCCGCCGCCGCGAGGAGGCGGACGCCGCCCTGGCCCCGCCGGACGCGCTCGTCGTCCCGCCACCCGGTGAGGACGCCGCCCCGTCCGACGACGACACGCTCAGCCTGCTCTTCCTGTGCTGCCACCCGGAGCTCACACCGTCCGCGCAGGTCGCCCTGACCCTCCGCGCCGTCGGCGGCCTCACCACGGCGGAGATCGCCCGCGCCCACCTGGTGCCCGAGGCGACCATGGCGCAGCGGATCAACCGCGCCAAGCAGCGGATCAGGGCCTCCGGCGCCCACTTCCGCACCCCGCCCGAGGAGGAGCGGCAGGACCGGCTCGCCGTCGTCCTCCAGGTCCTCTACCTGATCTTCAACGAGGGCTACACCGCCTCCTCCGGGACGGAACTGCTGCGCGACGACCTCGCCGCCGAGGCCGTCCGCCTCACCCGGCTGCTGCGCAGCCTGCTCCCCGAGGACGGCGAGGTCGCCGGGCTGCTCGCGCTGATGCTGCTCACCGACGCCCGCCGCGCCGCCCGCACGGGTCCCTCCGGCGAGCTGGTGCCGCTGGCCGAGCAGGACCGGGCCCGCTGGGACACGGCGCAGATCGAGGAGGGCACCGCGCTGGTCGAGTACGCCCTGCGGCACACCCGCCCCGGCCCCTACCAGGTGCAGGCCGCCATCGCGGCCCTCCACGACGAGGCCGCCGACGCCGACACCACCGACTGGCCGCAGATCCTCGCCCTCTACGACGTACTCGACCGCACCTGGCCCAGCCCGGTCGTCCGGCTCAACCACGCCGTCGCGGTCGCCATGGTGCGCGGGCCCGAGTTCGGCCTCGCACTGCTGGACACGCTCCGCGACGACCCGTACCTGGCCCGCGGCCACCGTCTCGCCGCCGCCCGCGGCCACCTGCTGGACATGGCCGGCGACCGCGAGGCCGCGCGTGCGGCCTACCGCGAGGCCGCACGCCGGACGCTGAGCGACCCCGAGCGGCGCTACCTGCTCGTACGCGCCGCCCGTCTGGCGTGATCGGGCCGGCCCCCCGGCGGGCTGGCGACGGACCGCCGCCCGGGAGGAGAATGGAGACGACCCCACGCAGGGGGGAACCACCCCCGGAGGTGCATCACGATGGCCCGCTACATGGACGTCCACGAGGGGATGAAGGGCATCACCGCAGACGAACTCAGGGAAGCCCACGCGGCCGACCTGGCCATCGAAGGTGAGGAGAACGTGCACTTCGAGCGCGCCTGGGCCGACCCGGAGTCCGGCGTCGTCTACTGCCTGTCCGAAGCCCCGTCCCGCGAGGCCGTGCAACGCGTCCACGAACGCACCGGCCACCCCGCCGCCCACATCCACGAGGTGCCGCTCACCGTCTGAGCGCCGTGCCGACGGCGTCGGACGACGTGCTGCCGTCGGCGCTACGCAGACGGCACGCGCCGCCCGGGCTGCGAGCGGCGGGTGCCTCGGGTCCTGTCGAGCCGCCGCGTTACACGTCCTTGCAGTAGGGCACGAACCCGGTGTTGTCGACGTACCGTGCGGTGACCCAGTCGCCGCTGCTGCGCAGCTGGTACCAGAGCGTGTTGCCGTCGATGTTCTGCGCGCGGACCTTGCACCGCAGTCCCACCTGTGCCCGGTAGCCGAGGCCGCCGGTGACGGAGGAGTCGGTGCTGGGGTATTCGCGGATGCTGAGCCCCGCCGGAGTGACCACCGTGCCGTAGGGCCGGGCGGGAGCCGCCCCCGCGGGAGCGACCGTCGCCGCCAGGCTGCCGATGACGGCTGCCGCCACGACACCTGCGCGAGCTGCGGGCTTGATGCGCGTTCCGATCCTCATGTGAGAAGTCCTTTCTGGGCGCACGAGAGAGGAATTGCACCAGATCTCCGTGGGCGTCCGGAAAGGACATGCGAGAAGAGGGCGGGGCACATCCGTTCGGCCTGTCCGGATACCGCGACGGGCACGGCGGGTCGTGGCGCCCAGCCCGTCTCCGGCCGACCCGGCCGGCATCCGGCCGACTATCGCAGGGCGATGTCCGCCAGCACCGCGCGGTGGTCCGAGCCCGGGAGGTCGAAGAAGGTCACCCCGTGGGTGTCGAAGTCGTCGCTCACCAGCACGTGGTCGATCTGCGCCCCCAGCGGCGGCGCCGTCTGCGTCGGCCAGGTCGGCGTACGCGACCGCCCCTCCAGGCGGGCCACGTCGCCCAGCCCCGCGTCCAGCACCGCGCGGAACGCCGCGTGGTCCTGCGTGGCGTTGAAGTCGCCCGCCATGACCAGCGGTTCGCCCGCCCGCTCGTCCGCGAAGTCCGCGAGCCGCCCCAGCTCGCGCTCCCACGGCCCGATCGTCTCCAGCAGCGGCGGCATCGGATGCGCGAGCTGCAACCTCAGCGACCGGTCCCCGACGTCCACCACGGCCCCCGGCATGGCCAGCATCCCCGGCACGGGCGGCGCGCTGCGCAGCGGGTACGCGCTGAGCAGCGCCGAGCCCTCCGCCGACCCGCCTTCGACGATCACCCGGTGCGGATACAGGTCCCGCACCTCGTCCGCCCGCAGCGCCGCCGCGCAGGCCGGGTCGCACTCCTGCACGGCGACCAGCTGCGGCCGTTCGTCGCGCAGCAGTTCACGCAGCGCGGGCAGGGCGTCGCCGTGGTGCAGGTTCGCGGTCAGCACGCGGAACCGGTTTCCCGGCGGATCGGACGTCCCGGCCGGAGCGTCCGGCCCGTACGGCTGGAGGAACCATCCCGTGGCGACCAGCACCGCGACCGCCCACACCACCGGCAGCACCCGGCGCGCGAGCACCGCCGCGACCAGCCCGAGCCACGCCGGAGCCAGGAACCACGGCAGGAACGCCAGCATCTGCGGCACGGGTGACGGCCCGTCGAGATCGAGGCCGCGGAAGACCAGGGGCACCGAGAACGGCAGCAGGAACAGCACCGCCAGCCACGCCCACACCCGCCGCCGCCGACGTCTGGCGGCGCGCCGTGCCGCCGCGTGGGCGTCGCGCGGTGCGGGTGGCGGGTCCGGCGCGCCCCGCAGCTCGGGCGGCGGCGCGCCCCGGTACTCGTAGTCGTCTGCCCCCGGCTGCACATGCCGATGGTGCCCCATCACGGCCCCGAGGTGCGGACATCCCCCCCCGTCCGTCGCATGTCGCGCACACCACCCGCACGCTTCCCGGGCCCGGGGCCGGCCCGGCACCCGCTCACCCTTCACCCGTGCAGCCCAACGTCTCCGTGCGGGCAGGCCGTCACCGCCGGTCCGCTCGCCCGTCACGTTCCGGAAGCCTCACACGACGTTCACTGGGCGGACCGCCCGACTGGTGGCACACTCCCGGCCATGGCTCTTGAGATGATCACCGCTTCGGCGGCGGGGACCTGGACCCTCGGCGACCGCACCGTCAACCGTCTCGGCTACGGCGCACTGCGCCTGTGCGGAGGATTCGACGGCCCGCCGACCGACCGGGACGCGATGATCTCTCTGCTGCGCCGTGCCGTGGAACTGGGCGTCAACCACATCGACACCGCCGCCTTCTACTTCTCCTCCCCCGAGTGCTCCGCCAACGCGCTGATCCGCGAAGCGCTGGCCCCCTACCGCGAGGACCTGGTCGTCGCCACCAAGGTGTGGCCGGGCCGGGACGCGGCGGGGGAGTGGTGGTGGGCCGATCCGGCCCAACTGCGGGGCCAGGTCGAGGACAACCTGCGGCAGCTCGGACGGGACCACCTCGACCTGGTGAACCTCCGGCTGCCGGGCAGCGCCTCCGACCGTTCCCTCGCCGAGCACTTCGGCGCCCTCGCGGAGCTGCGGGAGGCCGGGCTGATCCGCCACCTCGGCGTCTCCAACGTCACGGTGGACCAGCTCGCCGAGGCGCAGACCCTCGCACCGGTGGTCTGCGTGCAGAACGCCTTCGGGCTGGGGTCCACGCCGGACCGCCACGAGGTGCTGCGGGCCTGCGGCGAGCAGGGCATCGCGTTCGTCCCGTACTACGCGATCGCCCGCGAGGGCGGCGACGCGGGTGCGACGGGAGAGTACGAGGACCGGCTGCTCGCGGTCGCCCGGGAGCACGACGTCAGCCCGGCGCAGATCCGCCTCGCCTGGACGCTGCACCAGGGAGACCACGTGCTGGCCGTCCCCGGCACGGCGAACCCGCGCCACCTGATCGCCAACCTGGCGGTCGGGGCGATCCGTCTGTCGGCCGAGGACCTGGCACGCCTGCAAGCACAGTGAACGATTCCGGTGCCTAGACGGGCTGCCGTGCGCTCTGCTCGCCGCTCGGTTCGTCGGCCGGACCTGCCGCACGGGTGAGCGCGGCGACCGCGTCGAGGACGGACCCGGCGGCCCCGGCGCACGCGGGCGTCGCCCGGAACGTGCCGTCCGGACCGATCCGCTCTTCGATGCCGGGCACCGACAACGTCTCCTCCGCCGGGAGAAGGCCGACACGGCCCAGTACGGGCCGGAGCATCTCGATGGCGGGTGCCCCTCCGGACGTTCCCGCGCTGTAGCTGACGAGGCCCACCGGCTTCCCCCGCCACTCGGCGTGCAGGTGGTCGATCGCGTTCTTCAGCGGGGCGCTGAAGCCTCCGTTGTACATCGGCATCACGAAGACGAAGCAGTCCGCGGCCCCGACGACGGCGCTCCACTCCTTGGTGTGCCGGTGCACGTACCGGCCTTCGGCGGGGTGCTCGGGCTCGTCGAGGAAGGGCAGGGCCACGCTTCGCAGGTCGACGAGGGAGGTGTCGAACTCCGGGCGCCGCCCGGCGAGTCCGGCGAGCCAGACGGCGAGGGGGCGGCCGGCGGAGACACTACGTGTGCTGGCGGAGAGGACGAGGAGACGGTGCACGGTGGCACATCCCTTTCGGTGAGGTGGAGCCGTCGGAGGAAGAACTGCGCGAGGGGGCCGATGGCCACCGCGAACAGCACCGTGCCGAAGCCGACCGTGCCGCCCAGCAGCCAGCCGGAGACCAGGACGACGACTTCGATGGCCGAGCGCGCCGCGCGGACCGACACGCCTCGGCGCGCCAGGCCGGTCATCAGCCCGTCCCGCGGCCCGGGGCCGAAGCCGGCACCGATGTAGAGGCCGGTGGCGAAGCCGTTGAGGACGACGGCCCCCACCAGGAGCGGCACCCGGACGGCGAGCGTCTCCGGGCGGGGGAGCACCGCGAGCGCGACCTCCGCGACGAGCCCGACGACCACCACGTTGCTGAGCGTGCCCAGGCCGGGGCGTACCCGCAGCGGCAGCCAGGCGAGCAGCACCAGAGCCCCCGTCGCGACCACGACGCCCCCGAACGGGACTCCGGTGCTGCGCGCCACCCCCTCGTGCAACACGTCCCAGGAGGGCAGCCCCAGCGCCGCCGCGACCAGCGCGGCGATGCTCACCCCGAACAGCACGAGCCCGGAATACAGGCGGACGAGCCTGCGGAGCAGGGAGACGCCGCCCTGCGACTCCGTGGCTTCTGCTGTCACCCCGCCCTCCTTTTGGTTGACGTGTCATCTACTACTGTGCACGGAAGTAGGTGATGCGTCAACCAAAGTGGAGTAGGATCGCGGCATGAGCGAGGAACCGCAGTGGCTCACCGAGCGCGAACAGCGCGCGTGGCAGGCGTACCGACGGATGTTCCTGCTGCTCAACTCACGACTCGCGCGGGATCTCGCGCGGGACAGCGGCCTCTCCGAACCCGACTACGACGTGCTGTCGGTTCTGGGGTCCAGCCCCGGGCACCGGCGGCGCGTCACCGAGCTCGCCGACCGCATGCTCTGGTCGCGGAGCCGGATGTCCCACCATCTCGCGCGCATGCAGAAGCGCGGCCTCGTCGTCCGCGAGGAGTGCCAGACGGACGGTCGCGGCGCGAACGCCGTCCTCACGCCCGAGGGGGTACGGACCATCGAGACGGCCGCCCCACCCCATGTGGCGTCGGTCCGGCGGCACTTCATCCACCTGCTGACCAGCGAGCAGATCGACGCCTTCGCCGAGATCGGAGAGACGGTCGTCTCCCGCCTCGTCGACGGCGCGCAGGGCGCGCCGGACTCCTGAGCGCGCGGCACGCGGCGCGCGGGTGCGGGCCGGGCTCGGCGATGCGCCGCACGTCCGGCGGTCACGGAATGCGCAGCCCTTCACCGCCGTACGCCCCGTGCGTGGATACGGCAACATCGCTGCCGCATCCACGCGGGGGCCCGGGTCCACCTCAGCGCTGTGCGTGCGCGGCGTAGCCGACGAACGAGGCCCACGCGACGGGCGCCACGGCGAGCTGCGGTCCGGCGGTGACCTTGGAGTCCCGCACGTGCACGGTGTCCGCACACGCGGCCACCTCGACGCAGTTGTCGCCCGAGCTGCCGCTGTAGCTGCTCTTGGTCCAGATCAACTCGGTGGTCATAGCGCTCCTCGCATCTGTTCCAGCAAGTTCGCCGAGGCCCTGGGATCGAGGGCCTGTGAACGCAGCTTGCCATAGCGCTGGAGCATCGCGCTCACATCATCCGCTTCGGTGATGAGGATGCTCGACTGTTGGCCTTCTGAGTAGCCGACCCAGTGATTGTGGCCGGTTTCTGCGAGGTACATCAAACCGTCCACGCCTCCGTGATTCTCTTGCCGGAGCGGCATGATCTGTACCTCCACGTTGTTCAGGCGACTCTGGCGCAGCAGGTGGTCGATGAGTCGAGTTGTGACCTCGACGCCTCCAACACATCTGCTGATCAACGCCTGCTCGATGACGAAGCTGAACGCGGTGTTCGGCCGCTCGTGGAGAAGACTCTGCCTGGCCAGACGCGCAGCGACCTGACGTTCGATCTGCTCGTCGGTCAGTGGGGGCAATCGCCCGTCGAAGATGGCGCGAATGTACGGCTCGGGTTGCAGCAGGCCAGGGATGGCCCGGCATTCGTAGGCGTAGAGGGAGATCGCCTCCTCCTCGATGCCCGCCCACTGGTGGAACCACGAGGCGAGGCCCGGCCGACGGGACAGGTGGCGTCCGGCGGCCCGCAGCACGCGGGGGCACTCCAGTGCCGCGCCGGCCCGTTCGATGAACCGTGGCGGCGGGAACCGTTTGCCCTGCTCGATCTTCGCCACGTAGTGCACGGAGTACTCCACCCGCGGCGCGAACTCCTCCTGCGTCAGACCCGCTTCCTCGCGCAGCGCCTTGAGCACCGCACCGAAGGTGCGCAGGCTCTCCGACGTCTCCGGTTCCCCTTCGAATCCCGACTTGCCGTCCAGCATGTCCGGTGACCTCCCACGTGCCCCTGACCGAACACCAACTGACACATCGTCACCGTACGTATCCCACCCTGTCCACTGAGTGCACCCACCCAAAACCGCTTGTACCAGTGCAGAACCTGGGTGCGCGCCCCCGCCCCGGCGACGCTCGGCCGCATGACCGCAGCACTTCCACGACCCACCGTTCCCGCTCGCACGTTCACGCAGCTGTTCAGCTCGACGCGCCGGGGTGCGCGTCTCGCGCGCCGGTTCACGGCTCACCAACTCGACACGTGGGGGCTGCCGTACGGCTCCGACCTCTCCCACACCGCCGCCCTGCTCGTCGCCGAACTCGCGGCGAACGCCGTCCTGCACGGGCGGGTCGGCGGCCGTGACTTCCGGCTGACGCTCACGCTGGAGGCGGCGGGCCTGCGTATCGAGGTCACCGACACGCGGTGCGAGCGCCTGCCCACCGGCGGGCGGCGGCCACCGGCCGACGACGCCGAGTCGGGACGCGGCATGCTGCTGGTCGAGGCGCTGGCCGACCGGTGGGGCGTCCGCACCGGGCCGTTCCCGCTGAAGACGGTGTGGGCGGAGCTCAGCACCTGAGGCCGAGGTGTCCCAGCACGGAACGCATCGCGTGCCGCACCGCCCGGCGCGCCTCCTCCGTGTGGTCGACGGTCTCGAACCCGTGGTGGCCGCCCGGCACGTCGATCACCTCCAGGTCCGCCCCGCACTCCCTCGCCGCGGTGACGAACGCGGCGACCGTCGCGGCGATCTCGGGCCGTTCGCGCTCCACCCGCGTGAGCACCAGCGGCAGTCGGCCCGCGCCGCGCACCGCGTCTGCCGGGCGGAAGCGGGAGCCGGCCAGGCCCCAGTTCGGCAGCGGCGCGAGCACCGGGTACGTCGCCGCGACGCAGCGCAGCCACGGCGCAGGAGCGGCCAGCCGGTCCGCCGCGAGCAGGCCGCCGCCGGAGAAGAACCACAGCGCGACCCGGCTCCCGTCCACGCGCGGGTCCGCCCGTACGCGTGCGACGGCCGCGGCGACGTCCTCGGCGGCGCGGGCGTAGTCCGCGACGTCGTGCAGACCGTGGTCGACCGTCGCGCCGACGGCGCCGAGTTCCGCCGCGTACCGGGCGTACCCGACGAGCGCCGGCCAGTCGCGCGGCGTGGGCCGTGCGCCCTGCGGCACCGGGCCGCCGTGGACGAACAGCACCCCCGGTCGCGGCGTGCCGGCGTCGGGCGGGTACAGGTCGACCCGGCCGTCCCGCTCCCGCGGCCGTTCCGACACCTCCAGCAGGAACGGCCGCAGGTGGGGCGGGAGGTCACCGTCGGGAACGGTGAGTCGGCGGCCCTCGTCGCGGGCGGCCCGCAGCAGCACGTCCGCCAGCGCGCCGGGCGTGGAGAGCATCGGCCAGTGGCCGGTGTCCAGTTCGAAGAAGCCCACGTCCGGCCGCGCCAGCGCCCGCAGCCCGGGGTCGCCCATGTCCACCAGAGCCTGCACGGCGGCGACGCCCGCGCCGTTCGCGGTGCACAGCACGCCCGTCGTGGGCACCTCGGGCAGTGGGCCGCCGAGCCGCAGCGGCCGCGTGAGCGTCGCGTACGGCTGCGCGCGGGCGCGGCACGACAGGCGGGCCAGCGCCTCCTCCGGCACGCCCGACGTACTGCCGAGGCGCGCCCAGTCCTCCGGTGCGGGCGGCGGCAGCGGACCGCCGTCCTCCGGCACGTCCACGCCCGGCAGCAGCCCCGCCGCCGTGGTGCCCTCCCCGGGCGGCGGGGTGTCCACGTACACCAGGCGCGCCACCCGGTCGGGCCTGCGCGCCGCCGCACCCAGCATCGGGAGCACGCCGTACCCGTGGGCGACGAGCACCACGTCCCTGCCGTCCACCTCGTCCAGCAGCCGGGCGACCTGCTCGACATGCGTCTCCAGCTCCACCGCCGCCAGTCCCGCCCCCGCCGGAGTCACCGCGTGCACCGCCGCCCCCGACTCGCGCAGGCGCGCACCCACCGCGTCCCACACCCAGCCGCCGGTGTGCATCCCCGGCACCAGCACGTACGTCGTCATCGCCCCGCCTTCACCTCGTCCTCGTCAGGCCGCTCCCGGCCGCCGGTACCGTAGGAACTCCCCCTGAGGGAGGTTCAAGACGTGCCCGCCGAGAACGGTCCCTCCGACGACGCGCCCGCGTCCGGGACCACCCGCGCCCCGCACCCCGGCACCGCCGGCGGCCTGCGCACCATCGGCGAACTCGCCGCGGAGGCCGGGGTCACCGTCAAGACCGTGCGCTTCTACTCGGACCGCGGGCTGCTGCCCGAGGCGTCCCGCAGTGCGGGCGGTCACCGGCGTTACGGGCCCGAGGCGCTGGACCGTCTCCGTCTCATCCGCTCCCTGCGCGCCCTCGACCTGCCCGTGCCGGACGTGGGGCGCGTCCTCGACAGCGCGCCGGCGCTGGAGGACGTCGTCGCCGCACGACTGCGGGAGGTCGGCACCCGGCTGACCGCGCTGCGCTGGCGGGAAGCCGCCCTCCAGCTCCTCCACGACGCCCCGCCCGGAGAACGCGCCGACCGGCTGCGCCTGATCGGCACCGCCACCACCCCGCCCGACACCGCCGCGCTCGCCCGCTTCTGGCGGCTCTGGCTGCCGCCGAGGCTCCCGGCGTCGCTGCGCGCCGAGGTCGTGGACCGGTGTGTGCCGCAACCGCCCGCCGACCCGGCCCCGGCACACGTGCTGGCCTTCGCCCGGCTGCACGCCCTCGTCCGCGACGCCCGCCCCGGCAAGCCGTCGGCCCAGCCCGCCGCGCACCGGCCCGGCGGCGGGCGCCCGGACGTGCTGTACGCGGGACTGATCGAGGCGTTCGACCTCACGTCACCGTCCCTGCGTGCCGGGCGGCCGCCCGGCGACGGCGAAGCCCTGGACCGCTTCGTCGCCGCCCACGCCGACGGGCACGGCACCCGCGACACCCCCGCCTACCGGAGCCGCCTGGGCGGCCTGCTCGACGCGGAACCCCGCATCGACCGCTACTGGCAGCTCGTCTCCGACCTCCAGGGCCCGGCCGAGCCCACCCCGGGCGACTGCGACACCTGGCTGCGCACCGCCCTCGCCCGGCACCTGGCCGCCACGAGCCGGTGAGCGGCGGAAATCCCGGTGCGGAGCGGGCGCGGGCGTGCCAGCATCCCGACATGTCGATCCGTTTCCCCCGCCCCCTCGTCCCCGGTGACCGCGTCGGCGTCACCGCCCCCTCCAGCGGCGTGCCCAAGGAACTGCGGGCCCGCCTCGACGTCGCCGTCCGCACCATCGAGGCCCGCGGCTTCGAGGTCGTCGTCGGCGACTGCCTCGACGGCACCACGCACCTCAGCGCCCCCGCGCCCGAACGCGCCCGCGAACTGACGGAGATGCTGCTCGACCCGGCCATCCGTGCCGTCGTGCCGCCGTGGGGCGGGGAGACCGGCATCGACGTGATACCGCACCTCGACTTCGCGCGGCTGCGGGACGCCCAACCGACCTGGGTGGTCGGCTTCTCCGACGTCTCCACCCTGCTCACGCCGCTCACCCTCGTCTCCGGCATGGCCACCCTGCACGGCAACAACCTGATGGACACCCCCTATCGGGTGCCCGAAGGGCTGCTCGGCTGGCTGGACATCGTCACCCTCGCGCCCGGCAGCCGCTTCACCCAGACACCCCCCGGCCGGCACCGCGCCTCGGGCTGGGACGACTGGGTGGGCGACCCGGAGGCGCACACGTACACGCTCGACACCCCCGGCCGCTGGAAGCGGCTCGACTCCGACGCCGATCTCGACGTGCGGGGGCGCCTCCTCGGCGGCTGCATCGAGACGCTCTGCAACCTCTCCGGCACCCCGTACGCCGACACCACGGCCTTCGCCCGCGCCGCGTCCGAGGACGGTCTGCTGGTCTACGTGGAGGCGTGCGAGGACAACGCGTTCTCCATCTGCCGCAACCTGCACGGCATGCGGCTCGCCGGGTTCTTCGAGGGCGCGAACGCCGTCCTCGTCGGCCGCACGGCGGCCCCCGACACGGACACCCTCACCCAGCACGAGGCGGTGCTGGACGCGCTCGGACCGCTGGGCGTGCCGATCCTCGCCGACGTCGACTGCGGCCACGTCCCGCCGTACCTCCCGCTCGTCAACGGCGCACTCGCCCACGTCGTCCACACGCCGACGCGCAGCGAGATCACCCAGACCCTCGCCTGAGCCCGGCCGGTCGCGGCCCGTCCCGTCACGCCTGCCCGGTCACGGCCGCCAGGCGGGGTCGCGGCCCGCGAGGCCGACGGCCCGGTCCAGCGGCGGGGCGTCCCCGGGGACCGGGACGACCGGGCCGAACAGGCCGGGGGCACCCTGGCCACCGGTCTCCTCCGCCGTCCGACGGAGGAACACGAGAATCCCGTCGACGGTCTCCGGGGCGCACGCGTACGGCCGCCCGGTCGCGCGGGCGACGTCCCAGCCGTGGACGACCAGCTCGTTCATCGCGACCAGCCCCATCACCTCGGCGGGCATCACCACGCCGCCGGCCTCCGCCTCGCCCTCCCACGCCGCAGGGCTCCGCCAGGCGGTCACCAGCGCGTCCAGCCGGGCCGGCAGCTCGCTGCGCCACGCCGGGTCCAGGCGGTCGGCCGACGGCTCACCTGGCCCCGGCGGCGGGGCGCCGTCCTCCCCCCGCGGTGCGGACACCTTCTCCGCCGCCAGGCGGAAGGCCAGCGTCAGGCCCATCAAGTGGTCCAGCAGCGCCCCCACGCTCATGTCCTCGCACGGTGTGGGGCCGCCCAGCTCGTCGTCGCGGATCTCCGCGACCAGCGCCGCGACCCGGTCGGCGGCGTCGCGGAGGTCGGGTCGCGGCGCGGCGGCTCCGGCGCCGCCGTCGGGCGCGCCGCTGCGGGGCGTGGCGTTCTCGGGCGTGGTGTTCTCGGGCATGACCGTCCTCCTCGCAAGTCCTGCCCGTACCGACTCCCGCCGGCCGTGAAAATCATCGCCCGCCCGGGAACGGACGCGGCGGACCGTCGACCGGGAGGCGGGAGACCCGGCCCGTGCCGAGGCCGTGCGCCGTGCCGGTAAGCTCCCCGGGTATTTCATCTGCTGATCTTCCACACGGGGGAACTCTCCATGCGCACACGCACGTTGCACGCCGCCGGCTCCGTCCTCGCCACGGTGGCCGCAGGCGCGCTGCTGACCGGCTGCTCGGGCACGCCGACGCTGGACTCCGGCACGCTGGCCGACACCGTCGCCCAGAAGCTCGCCGAGGCCACCGGCCGGCCCGAGCCGGACGTCACCTGCCCCGAGGACCTCGCGGGCGAGGTCGGCACGAAGACCCGCTGCACCCTGACCGCCGCCGACGGCAGCACCATCGGCGTGACCGTCACCGTGACCTCCGTCGAAGGCACCCAGATCAACTTCGACATCAAGGCCGACGACAAGCCGACCTCCTGACGGCTTCGGCTCCTCCCGGACGCCCCCGACCTGCCGGTGCCGTGCCCGGCCCGGCGGGCTCGGGCGTCTCCCCCGGCCTCACGCGCCGCCGGGGCGGTTCTCACGAGGCTCGGGCTGCGAACCTCTCCGCCAACTCCTCGCGCGTCGCGGCGAACCAGACCTGGTGGCCGCGGTCGCACTCCCGGACGAAGTCGCGCAGAGCGTCGCTCGCCTCCGTGTGGCCGGAGACGTCTCCGAGGACGACCAGGCCCATGGCGTACTGGGCGAACTTCTGCACGATCTCACCGGCGAGCCGCGTGCGCAGCCGGAAGAACGCCTCGTCGAACCTCTCGACGGGCACGACGACCCAGCGGGCACCCTGGTAGCCGCCGTCGCCGATCAGATCCAGCGCGTCCTGTACGCACGCGACGGGCGCACCCTCCGCGTCGCACACCAGCACGGGCACGTCGTGCATCGTCTCCAAGGCGCTCATGCGGGCACGCTAGCCCCGCGCGGCCCTCGCACGCGACGGAGTTTCCCCTCTCGGACCAGGGCGACACGGCCGGGGCGAGAAGGGCAACAAGAAAGGCAAGGAGATCCTGCCGCTCCTTGCCACTCTCAAGGTATAGCGCACGGGGGGCCTTGCGGCAAGGCCCCGGTGGTGCCGCAGAATCACCCGCCGTAGCCGGAACAGGCCGGGACGGGAGAAACGGGGAGCGCCATGCGCGTGTTGCTGTCGACGTACGGGTCGCGAGGGGACGTCGAACCGATGCTGGGGCTCGCGGTGCGGCTGCGGGACCGGGGGGCGGAGGTGCGGGTGTGCGCCCCGCCGGACGAGGACTTCGCGCGGCGGCTCGCCGGAGCCGGCGTGCCGCTGGTGCCGGTCGGCCCGTCGGCACGCGAACTGACGAGGTCCGCGCCGAAGGCGCGCACGACCGTCCCGGAGCGCGCCGCCCAGCTGATCGCCGGTCAGTTCGAAACGATCCTCCCGGCCGCCGAGGGGTGCGACCTGATGGTGGCGACCGGCATGCTGCCGACGGCCGCCGGGGCGCTGTCGATCGCCGAGAAGCGGGGCGTCCCCGCGGTGTCCGCCACCTTCCAGCAGCTCACCCTGCCCTCGCCGCACCGCCCGCCGCTGGCCTACCCGGGCCGCCCGCTCCCGCCCGACGTGACCGACAACCGGGCACTGTGGGACCTGGACGCGGAGAACGTCGACGCCCTCTTCGGCGAGGCGCTGAACACCAACCGGGCGGCGTACGGCCTGCCGCCGGTGGACGCCGTCCGCGACTGGGTCATCGGCTCCCGCCCCTGGCTGGCCACCGACCCCGCGCTGGACCCCTGGCAGGGCGTGCCGGAGCTCGACGTCGTCCAGACCGGCGCCTGGGTCCTGCCCGACACCACCCCCCTCGCGCCCGAACTGCTCGCGTTCCTGGACGCGGGCACTCCTCCGGTGTACGTCGGCTTCGGCAGCATGCCCCTGCACGGCGCGGGGGACGTGGCCCGGGCCGCCATCGAAGCGGTACGCGCGCAGGGTTGCCGCGCCCTCGTCTCCCGCGGCTGGGCCGACCTGTCCGCGATCGACGACCGGGACGACTGCCTCGTCGTGGGCGAGGTCAACCACCAGGCGCTCTTCCGGCGGGTGGCCGCGGTGGTCCACCACGGCGGCGCCGGCACCACCACGACCGCCGCCCGGGCCGGCGTACCGCAGGTGGTGGTGCCGCAACTGGCGGACCAGCCGTACTGGGCGGGGCGGGTCGCCGCGCTGGGCATCGGGGCGGCACACGACGGTCCGACGCCGACGTGCCCGACGCTGTCGGCCGCCCTGGACACCGCCCTCGCCCCCGGCACCCGCGACCGGGCCGCCGAGGTCGCCGGCACGGTCCGCTCCGACGGGGCGGAGGCCGCGGCGAAGCTGCTCCTCGACATGGCCGGCCGGCGGTGACGGCGTGCCCGTGCGTGGCTGCGGCAGTCGGGTCGCCGCAGCCACGCAGCAGCCCGGTTCCGTCCACAGCGGAATTCCGCACGGCACCCGGCCGGCGCGGGCACGGTCCTCCGTGACCGGGCGGGAACGGCGAGAGGCGGAACGGATGACGGCGACGGCGGCGGCCTACGACGGCATCGCGGACTGGTACGAGCACGACTTCCTCCGCCGCGAACCCGTGCCGGGGCACCCCCGGAGCCACGGGCCGCTCCTGCGCGCACTGCTCGGAGAGGGCGAGGGGGTCTGCCTGGAGATCGGCTGCGGCACCGGCGTGCACGCCGCGACGCTGCGCGGCCTCGGGAGGACCCCGCTCGGGGTCGACGTCTCGGCCGGGATGCTGCGGCACGCCCGGGGCCGGCTGCCGGTGCTGCACGCCGACGCGGCCCGGCTGCCGCTCGCGGACGGTTCCGTGGACGCCGCCGTCGCGGTCATGGTGCACACCGACATGCCCGACTACGCCGCCGTGCTGCGCGAGGCAGCCCGTGTGCTGCGGCCGGGCGGTTCGTTCGTGCACATCGGCCTGCACCCCTGCTTCTTCGGCGCGTTCGCCGACCGGACCGACCCCGAAGCGGTCGTGCTCCGCCCCGGCTATCTGGCGCGACACCGCACGGAGCGCACCACGGGCGGCGACGGTGTCCGCGCGCGGGCGGGCGCGTTCCACCGGCCGCTGCCGGAGCTGATCAACACGCTGGTGGACGCCGGGCTCGCCGTCTCCCGGCTCGCCGAGGACGGCGGGCCGACGCCGGCCGTCCTCGCGCTCGCCGCGGAGAAGGCCCCTGGGGCCGCCGGTCCGCCCGCGCCCCGCCCGTGAAGGGGCGTCCCGGCCGCCCGGCCACCGCGCTCACACCAGGCGGCGGATGTCGCCGCGGGCACGGTAGAACCCGCCGCGGCCGGACTCCCGCACCTCGGTCACGACGTACCGGGCGCCGGGGACGCGGATGTCCTTGGGGAACTGCACGTGCCACGCCGCGTCGTAGCCCGGCGACACGACCCGTACCCGGGTCCGCGCACCGTCCTGGACGCACTCCACCACCACGCCGTCGGCCGGGACGGCGGCGGACACCGGCACCGCCTCGGCGCTCGTCCGCGGCGTGACGCGTTCCAGACTGCCCGCCTTGACGTCCGCGGTCTGCGGCAGGTGGCCGCCCTCCGCGTCCCGCACGGCGCTCTCGCTCGCGTCGACGCAGGCCAGCGAGCCGTCCGTGGTCACCAGGTAGAGCCGCTCGTCCCGGTACTGCATGGAGTACGCGGAACCGCAGCCGGTGCCCAGCTTCCACAGCCGGGTGCCGTCGGCGGCGAAGCAGTAGACGGAGGAGTGGTTGTCCCCGGCGAAGACGTACCGGCCGTCCGGGGAGGTGGCGCACGAGAAGACGGGCGCGTCGCAGCGGTAGCGGCCCCGCGACGTACCGTCCGCCTTGGCCAGCCGGTGGACCCAGCCCCGGCTCGTACCGGCGAAGACCTCGTCCGCCTCCTGCCAGCCGAACAGCACCGCGCCGTCGGTGTGCGCCGACCAGACGGGCGTTCCGTCGTCGGCGCCGTACATCGACACGCCGTACGAGTCGCCGTGGAACACCCCGTCGTCGTCGCAGCGCACCATCCAGGCGCTGCTGCCCCGCCCCGAGCGGCGCCACTGGTACTCGTCCTCGTGGTCGATGAGGGTGACACCGCCCCGCGCGTCGGAGACGCCCAGCCCGCCGTCGTGGATGTCCAGCCAGTAGATGTCGACGTCCTCGGCTATCTCGTACGCCACGTGCGGGACCTTGCCGCTCAGGTCGTAGACCCGGCCGTCGTCGCAGCCCGCGTAGATCCAGAAGTCGTCGGCGACGATGCACTTCACGCCGTCCGGCAACCCGAACCGGCTCGTGACGTCGCCGTCGTGGGTGAGCGTGTACACGTCTCCCGCCTGGTTCCCCACCCAGGCGCGGTCCTCGCCGACGAACACGCCGAACGCGGGCGCGCCCGAGCGGAACCGCCACAGCACCGGCGCCTGGCGTGCGGTCGACCGGGTGCTGACGATCTCCCGGCGGGTCACCGGCCTGCGCTGCCGCACCCCGCGCACCGCGGGCGCGTACCCCTTGCGAACCTTCTCCGCGACCTTGCGGGACGCGGCGGCCGCCGCCTTCTCCGGCGTGGCGAACCGCGTCGTGCGGACCTGCCCACGGTCGCCGATGCGTCCGTAGCTGACGGTGACCTCGCTGCCGAGGTGCCGCACCTCGTAGAACTTGTGCGCACCGGCGCCTTCTTCGGAAAGCTCCAAATACGTGGTCGAATCGGCGACAGCAGGCATGGCTCACTCTTCCCGGGAGGCAGCACGGAGGAACACGACGACGCGCCCAACAGGGCCGAGAAGTCGGACCGTTGGCGACGGGAACGACACTAGGTCGAGCCACTGACACCCGTCCCCGGTCCCGCCTCCCACCACCCTCGGCGCGGCAGGCTGGCGCCTCGCCGGGCGCCGTGGTGATGATGGCCGCGAGGGTCCGTACGCAGGCAGAGGCAGGGAGAGAAGCCATGACGCAGACCGGCGCCACCGAAGCCTTCCGCAGCGCCAGGGACGTGCTGCTCCGCCACCGGGAGGACTACGACGCGGCGCGGGCGGCGTTCTCCTGGCCCCGGCCGGAGCACTTCAACTGGGCCCTCGACTGGTTCGACGTGATCGCGGACGGCAACGCGCGCACCGCCCTGCACATCGTCGAGGAGGACGGCGCCGAGACGAAGGTGACCTTCGCCGGCATGCGCGAACGGTCCGACCGGGTCGCCAACTGGCTGCGTCGCACCGCCGGCGTCCGGCCCGGAGACCGCATCCTGCTGATGCTCGGCAACCAGGTCGAACTCTGGGAGACGCTGCTCGCCTCCATGAAGCTGCGGGCGGTCGTCATCCCCGCCACGCCGCTGCTCGGCCCCGCCGACCTCCAGGACCGCATCACCCGGGGCCAGGCGCGGCACGTGATCGTGCGGGCGCAGGACACGGCCAAGTTCACCGACGTCTCCGGCCGCTACAGCCACATCTCGGTCGGCGGCGGCGACCACGAGTGGCTCGACTACACCGAGGCGTACGACGCCTCGCCGGACTTCGAGCCGGACGGGCCGACCCGCTCGGACGAGACGCTGCTGCTGTACTTCACCTCTGGGACCACCGCGCAGCCCAAGCTGGTCGAGCACAGCCACCTGTCCTACCCGGCGGGGCACCTGGCCACCATGTACTGGATCGGCCTGCGCCCCGGAGACGTGCACCTCAACATCTCCTCGCCCGGCTGGGCGAAGCACGCCTGGTCCAACTTCTTCGCCCCGTGGAACGCCGAGGCGACGATCTTCCTCCACAACTACACGCGCTTCGACGCCGGGCGCCTGCTCGCCGAGATGGACCGCGCGGGTGTGACCAGCTTCTGCGCACCGCCCACGGTGTGGCGGATGCTCATCCAGGCCGACCTGAGCACGCTCCGCCACGTGCCGCGTGAGGTCGTCGCGGCGGGAGAGCCGCTCAACCCCGAGGTCATCGAATACGTGCGGCGCGCGTGGGACGTCACCGTCCGGGACGGCTTCGGCCAGACCGAGACGGCCGTGCAGGTCGCCAACACCCCCGGGCAGCCGCTGAAGACCGGGTCCATGGGGCGGCCGACGCCCGGCTTCGACGTGGTGCTCCTCGACCCGGCGACCGGCGAACCGGCCGACGAGGGCGAGATCTGCCTTCGCCTCGACGGACCCGAGGGCCGCCCCGTCGGCCTGCTCACCGCCTACCACGGCGACCCCGGACGCACCGCCGAGGCGATGGCCGGGGGCTTCTACCGCACCGGCGACATCGCCTCCCGTGACGCGGACGGCTACCTGACGTACGTCGGGCGCAGCGACGACGTGTTCAAGGCCAGCGACTACAAGATCAGCCCGTTCGAGCTGGAGAGCGCGCTGCTGGAGCACGAGGCCGTGGCGGAGGCAGCCGTCGTCCCCTCGCCGGACCCGGTACGGCTGGCGGTGCCCAAGGCGTACGTCGTCCTGGCGGAGGGCTGGGAGCCGGGCGAGGCGACCGCGAAGGCGCTCTTCGAGCACTCCCGCGCCACGCTCGCGCCGTACAAGCGCCTCCGCGTGCTGGAGTTCGCCGAGCTGCCGAAGACCATCTCCGGCAAGATCCGCCGCGTCGAACTCCGCGCCCACGCCGCGGACGCCCCGGGCACGGAGTACCGGGAGTGACCGGGCCGCCGCAGCCATCGCTCGGGTTCGCGGGGCAGCGGGTCCCTCCGTGTCACCGGAGGAACGTGTTCCAGCCGTCCTTCGGCTTCTCGCCGACGCCCAGTGTGCGGAGCTTCGCCAGCACGCGCGGGTCCTGGACGTCGAGCCAGTCGACGAGCTGCTTGAAGGAGACGCAGCGCACGTCCTCCAGCGGGCACACCGTCTTGATGACTTCGGCGAGGCCGTCCATGTAGATGCCGGCGTTCCACTGTTCGAAGTGGTTGCCGATGATCATCGGGGCGCGGTTGCCCTCGTGGGCGCGGCGGAAGCCCTGCAGGAGCCCGTCGTGCCACTGGCGCTCCCAGTACGCCCGCCTGGCGGGGTCGCCCTTGACCGTGCCGGACTGGTTGGCGAGGAAGTTGTAGTCCATCGACAGGGTCTCGAACGCACGCCCGGGCATGGGGATCTGCTGCAGGGGCAGGTCCCACAGCCCTTCCTCCTTGCCGGGCCACACCTGGGTGCCGTTGCCGCTGGAGTCGTAGCGGAACCCCATGTCCCTGGCTGCGGGGAGCAGGTTGTCACGGCCTTCGAGGCAGGGGGTGCGGCCGCCGATCAGCTCCTTGTCGTAGTCGAAGGGCAGCGGGGGCATCCCCTTCCAGCCGGTGGTGGTCTTCCAGTGCTGGACGAAGTACTTGGACTGCCCGATCTCGCTGTGCCAGTCGGCGGTCGTCCAGTCGCGGATTCCGCCGCGTCCGCAGAAGTGCCCGTTGAAGTGGGTGCCGACCTCGCTTCCGTCGAGCCAGGCGAGGCGGAGTTCCCGGAGTGTGGCGCGGATGTGACCGTCCGACAGGAAGGAGATGTCCGACGCGCCCACCGAGTGTCGGGGCGGGTGGTAGCGCGCGCGTTGCTCCTCGGGCAGCACGTACAGGCCGCTGAGGAAGTAGGTCATGGAGGCGTCGTGCTTCTTCGCCAGCTTGCGGAAGCGGGAGAAGAGGCGGTTGCCGTCCTCTCCGGCGCCGTCCCAGGAGAAGACCACGAACTGCGGTGGCTTCGTGCCGGGTTCGAGCCTGGCCGGAGTCGGCTGGTGCGGCTGCGGGCCGGTCGCGGCGGTGGAGCCGTCTCCCAGCAGCCGCGTCCGCCCGTCCGGCTCGGGAGACTCGGGGGAGGTGGGGCCGGGAGCGGGCCCCGCGTGGTCGAGGGCCGGCCCGTCCCCGGTCAGCTCCGTGCCGGCGCCGATCAGCGCGGTGGTGAGGGCCAGCGCCGCAGCGCGTGCGGCCCAGCGTCGGAGGCCGGTCACGAGGACACCTTCTTCGGCAGGCGTGCAGCGGTCGGCCAGGATGGTAGTGGACACGACAAGATGACGTGACTGCGGGGCCGGCGCTGCGTCCCCGGCGCCGTCGCCGGAAGGGCGCGGGTCTGCCGTACGCGGCCTGCGCGCGCAACGGGGGCGGAGCCGGCTACCGCCGGACGCCCGTCCCCGTTGCGCCGTCCCGAGGGGTGCCGGGTCAGGTGTTGTTGGCGAGGGCGAGCAGGCGCGAGCGGCTGCCGTTGAACTTGTTGCGGTCCACGTTTCCGGAGACGCCGTTGACGCTGCCGGTGCTGGTGTACTGCCAGGCCGTCCAGGTGGGGAAGCCGGCGGGGATGGTGGGGGAGGGGCTGCTCGTCCAGTGGGCGGCCCACAGCGGGCTCTTGTTGCCCATGCCCGCCCAGCGGCCGGTGCAGGTGTTCCACCAGCTCGCCGTGGTGTAGATCACCACGTCCCGGCCCGTGCGCGACTTGTAGGTGTTGTAGAACGCGGAGATCCAGCTGCGCATCTGTGAGGTGGACTTGCCGTAGCACATGGCGCCGTACGGGTTGTGCTCGATGTCCAGGACGCCGGGCAGGGTGCGGTTGTCGCGCGACCACGCGCCTCCGTTGGAGGCGAAGAAGTTGGCCTGGGCGGAGCCGCTGGAGACGTTCGGGCGCGCGAAGTGGTAGGCGCCGCGGATGACGCCGGCGTTGTAGGCGCCGGTGTAGTTGGTGTTGAACCGGGGGTCCTCGAAGCTGGTGCCCTCGGTGGCCTTGATCCACGCGAACTGGATGCCGGAGTTGCGCACGGCGCCCCAGTTGATGCCTCCCTGGTGGTGCGAGACGTCGATGCCCTGGACGCCGCCCCCGGAGCCCTTGATGCCGAGGCCCGGCGGCGGGGTCGCTTCGGGGGCTCCGTGGATCTCCTGGCCCACGCCCATGTAGGCGTGGCCCTCCTCGATCGCGTGGTCGCCAGTGCTCTCGGGGGCCGCGGTGGCGGCGCCTGCCGTACCCAGCATCAGGGCGAGAGCGGCGGCTCCGGCCAGGGCGGTGCGGTGCAGACGACGCCGGGGGGAGCGGGCTCTGTGCGGGTGCATGCGGGCCTCCGGGGCAGCGAGGGAACGAGGAATGACGCGAGCACGTCAAAGCGAAGCTGCTCTGCGCGGTCGTGTAAAGACGTTCCGTCCACCGCCGGTGGTCCGGACCTCTGCCGGGGCGGTGGGACCACGGGGCCCGGAGGAAATTTTCACCCCTGAAGGTTCCGGCGTACGCGCGGGGGCCGGGAGGGAAGTCCCTTGTCGGCATGGCGAGAACGCCGGGGCGGCTCCCGCCATGCCGACAAGACGCAGGGTGAGCGCGTCACCCGTCGAGTCGACGGTGCGTCACTTCTCCACGCGCCAGGTGCGCTGGTCGGTGAGGTCACCGCGCAGCGCAGGGTCACGGACGGCGTCGGTGCGGACCGTGGCGCGGGCGCGCAGGCGGTGCGGGCCGCCGTCGGCGGCGGCCAGGGCGCGGGCGACCTTCACGGTCGTCTCCCCGCGCAGTTTCCGCAGCTCCTCGCTGTCCAGGTACCAGCGGACGTCGACCGATGCGCCGCCGGTCAGGTCCGGCACGCGGACGGACACCTCGTCCGCGCGCGTCAGCGTCGCCGTGCGGGCGGTGTCCGAGGCCAGCACGGAGGCGTGCCGGTAGAAGCCGGCGACCATGGCCTCACGGCCGACGAGGTTGAACTCCGTGCTGCTCAGCGACCGCATCAGCGAGTTCTCGCTCGGGCGGTGGATGCCGCGGGTGTGGTACGCCGCGCCCTCGAAGGTGCCGATGACGCCGCCGTCCGGGGTGGGCTCTCCCAGCCACCGGTGCCACTTGGTCTGGCGGCTCGCCATCTCGGCTTCCGTGTACACGCTCGTGTTGGAGTCGGCGGTCTCCGGGCCGGTGTACGTCTGGTCGGTGTAGGCGTACTCGTCGGCCAGCTTGCCCAGCGAGTGACCGGTCTCGTGCACGGCGACCAGGCCGGACTGCGCGTTGTCGCCGGAGTGGGTGGCGATCCCGTCGTAACCGAGGCCGGAACTCACCTGGTTGTAGCCGGCCCCGCCGTACTTGCTGCTGTTGGCGATGACGACGACCAGGTCCGCCTCGGGCGCGAAGGCCGCGTAGTCCTCCACCTTGTTGGTGTCCACGCACAGCAGGCGCTCGGTGCCGTTGCACCAGAAGAAGGAGTCGAGTGCGGTGTCACGGACGACGCCCTGGTCCGGGTCGCCGGAGACGCCGGACTCGGCGGAGACGGCGTCGATCGCCCAGACGTTGAACAGGTCCGCGTGCGCGGTGTACGGCTCGACGCCGAGCAGCGCGTCCCAGCTCTCGCGCGCGTCGGTGTGGAAGTGGTCGAGTTCGGCGGCGGTGTAGCCGTCGCCGATGACGGCGATGTCCAGCTTCTCGGCGGTCGACCCGTTCTGCACGATCGTGGTGACGTCGCCGTCGCCGGCTGTCGCGCCGGGGGTGTGGGAGCCGTCGCGGGCCAGCCGGTCGGGCGCCGCGGCCGGTACCTCGGTGTGGCGCGGGTGGCCGTCCTCGCCGAAGTACTCGACGTGCAGCATCCGTTCGGACGGCGTGTCGGCGGGTGTGGGGGCGGGGGCCGCCTGCCCGGGGGCGGCGAGGGCGAGTGCTGCGGCGGCGGCCGTGCAGGCGGCCGCGAGGGTTCTGACAGTGCGCACCGGTGGTCCTCTCGTGGGGTCGGGGTTCCGGTGCACCCGCGGAGGCCCGGGTGTCGCCTCACGGTTCGAGGCCCCCCGTCCCGCCGCCGGCGCGCCGTCACGTTATGAACCTGCGATGCACCTGTCAACGCTTGGTCGCGCTCTCACGGCTGTGCCCAGGGGATCGGAACGCGTGAGGGCCCCGCCGGGGAGGTGGCCGGTTTCCCCGGGGCGAGGCGGGAAACTCCGGACGGATGACGAGGACCACGGAACGGAACGGACACCGCGGCGTCCGTGCCCTGCTGGAGGGCGTCGCGCCGAACCGGCCGCGCCCGGGCGCGGTCATGCGCGCGGTGGAGAGGCTCGAACACACCGAGGCCTACGACGACCTGGTGATGTCCGTACGCAGGGTCGTGCGGGCGGTGCCGACGGGTCCGGTGCGCGATGTGCTGCACGGCCGCTGGCTGGGGCATCCGGTGCACCCCATGTCCGCCCAGGTGCCGATCGGCGCCTGGACCTCTGCCGCCGTGCTGGACGTGCTCGGAGGCGGCCGCCGCGCGGCCCGGACGCTGGTCGGCGTCGGTCTGCTGTCCGCAGGGCCCACGGCGCTCGCCGGATGGGCGGACTGGGGCGAGCTGAAGAAGCCGCAGCTGCGCGTCGGGCTGGTCCACTCGGTCCTCAACGCCACCGCGGTCGCCCTCTACACCGGCTCCCTGGCCGCCCGGCTGCGCGGCCGGGAGAGCGCGGGCAAGGCCCTCGGCTTCGCCGGGCTCACGGCTGTCGCCGCGGGTGGAGCGCTCGGCGGGCACCTGGCGTACCGGCAGGGCGCCGGGGTGAACCACGCCGACCAGGTGGAGAGCCGGGTCGGCAGCGACTGGCACACGGTCGGCCGGGTGGCCGAGATCCCGGTGGACGAGCCCGTGCGGTGTCGCCTGGAGGACGCCGACACCGACGTGGTCGTCGTGCGGGACGCCGACGACCGGTGGTACGCGCTGGCCGAGCAGTGCTGCCACCTGGGCGGCCCCCTGTCCGAGGGCGATCTCGTCGACGGCTGCTTGCGCTGCCCCTGGCACGGCAGCACCTTCCGGCTCACCGACGGCTGGAACGCCACCGGCCCGGCGACCGGTACGCAGCCCGCCTTCGAGACGCGCGTCAAGAGCGGCCTGCTGGAGGTACGGCTGCGGCCGCCGGAGTGACCGGCGCGCCCGGGGACGGGCGGGGCGCGTGCGTTGCCGTGGCGCACCCTCGGGGTGACGATGGAGGAAGACGCGTGACCGGGTCCGCCCGAGCGCGACGGTGCGCGCGGCCCGGTCGCCGGAACGAGGTGAGGGCGATGCGGATGCTGCTGAAGGCCCGCCTGCGCACCGAGCAGGGCAACCGGGCGATACAGAGCGGGGAGATGGAGAAGACGCTGCTGGCCCTCCTGGAGGACCTGAAGCCGGAGGCCGCCTACTTCGTGCCCGACGAGGGGAAGCGGTGCGCGCTGATCTTCTTCGACATGGAGGACTCCTGGGAGCTGCCGCGCATCACCGAGCCGTTCTTCATGGAGTACGACGCGGAGGTCTCGATCCAGCCCGCGATGAACGTCGAGGACGCGCAGCGGGGGCTCGCGGCCCTCACCGGTCACGGCTGAGTGCCCGGAGCCGGCCGGGGGGCGGCATCGGTCGGGGCGGGGAGACGGTCAGGCCGTGGTGCGGATCAGTTCGTCGGCGGCGTCGTTGACGGCCTGTGGGGTGCCCGTGAGGTCCAGCACGAACAGCGGCAGCGCCAGTTCGTCCGCGCGGACGCGGGCGTCGTGGGAGTAGCCCGCGAGGGAGAAGCAGGCGGCCGTCGCGGACTCGTTGAGCCCGTTCAGCCACAGCGTCTCGATCTCCCGCAGCGGCGTCGGCGTCGTCGTGGGGTCGACGTGCGCGACCAGTGCCGGTCCCCGCAGGTCCACGCCGGACGCGGGGCGGTTGCCGGCGACCCGCACGTCGTGGAAGCCGAGCCAGCGCAGGTAGTGCGCGGCGGCCGTCTTGGCGTCCTGCGCGGTGCGGATGGTCACCGGCCGGAACGCGGGGCGCCGGGTCGGCGGCCTGCCGGGGCGGGTGCGTGCCGGCCGCTGCCGCACGGCCGACCCGGGCTCCGGGCCCGTCTCCAGGCCGTCGCCGGAGGGCAGCGGCCCCAGCTCGGTGTGCGGCCGCGGCGGGGGTGTTGCCGTGGGCACCCGCACGGTCGTGCCGCACGGGCAGCCGAACTCCGGCTGCGGCCACTCGTCGCTGCGCCCGCACGCCCGGCAACGCACCGCGACCCAGGAGGACGCCCAGGTCCGGTGCTCCACCCGCACCGGGACCCCGCCGGCCAGCAGCGGCAGCGTCACGGGCTGCCCGCACGCGCACGGATAGGTCGGCGGGGCGTACGCGTGCTCGCGACGGCAGTCGGGGCAGCGTACGGTCACGCTCTCGGCCACTCGGCGGCTCCAGCGGGATGACGTGGCGAACGGCGGCGGATGGTGCGGTCACCCGCGCCGGGGTACGGCCGGGTAGGTTCCCATCGTCCCTGATCGACGCCGTTCGGCGAAGAGTTTTCCGCGGCGAGATGCGCGAGTCCGGAGATCCCGTGGGCGCCCGGTGCGGGCAGCACGCGCCGGACGGTCTGCGGCCGGATGACGTGCTGCCCGGTGACGTGGGTGGGCGGCGACGGCGCGGCCGGGGACGCGAATGCCCCGCCGCCGGGCCGGTCACCCCTCCTGCATGGACCGGCCGGCGACGGGACGCGCTTCAGGCAGACCTCTCCCCGGTCGTCACCCTTCGCGCAGCTCGCGCACGGCTTCCTCGACTCGCTTGCCGTAGTGCGGATCGGCAGCGTGGAAGTGCGCGAGGTTCTTCTCGATCACGTCCTCGCGGGAGACCTGGGAGAGACCTCCGGCGATGTTCGCGACCAGGCGTGCCTTCTCGTCCTCCGACATCAGCCGGTACAGCTCGCCGGCCTGGAAGAAGTCGTCGTCCTTGGTGTGCTGGGGCGCCTGGTGGGTGCCGGTCCAGCCGGACACGGGGAGGGGCGCGGACAGCGGACGGCCGGTCTCCACCGGTCCGCCGTAGGAGTTGGGCTCGTAGTTGCGCGCGTACCGGCCCTGCGGGTTGACCGCCATCAGGCCGTCCCGGCCGTGGTTCGAGGCGGCGGCCCGCGGCGCGTTGACGGCGAGCTGGGTGTGGTTGACGCCCAGCCGGTAGCGGTGGGCGTCGGCGTAGGCGAAGAGCCGTCCCTGGAGCATCTTGTCCGGCGACGGGCCGATGCCGGGCACGAAGTTGTTCGGCGAGAACGCGGACTGCTCGACCTCGGCGAAGACGTTGTCCGGGTTGCGGTCCAGCACAAGACGGCCCACCCGCTGCAGCGGGTAGTCCGCGTGCGGCCACACCTTCGTGAGGTCGAAGGGGTTGAAGCGGTAGTCGGCCGCCTCGTCCGCGGGCATCACCTGGACGTACAGCGTCCACGACGGGTAAACGCCCCGCTCGATGGACTGGAGCAGGTCGGTCTGGTGGCTGTTCGGGTCGGTGCCGGACAGCTCCGCGCCCTGCTCGCTGCTCAGGCAGCGGACGCCCTGGTTGGTCTTGAAGTGGTACTTGACGAAGAAGGTCTCGCCCGAGGCGTTCGTCCACTGGTAGGTGTGCGAGCCGTAGCCGTTCATGTGGCGGTAGGAGGCGGGGATTCCGCGGCCGCCCATCAGCCAGGTCACCTGGTGGGTGGCTTCGGGGGAGTGGGCCCAGAAGTCCCAGACGTTGTCCGGCTCCTGGCGGCCGGTGAACGGGTCGCGCTTCTGGGAGTGGATGAAGTCCGGGAACTTCAGCGGGTCCTTGATGAAGAACACCGGGGTGTTGTTGCCGACGAGGTCGTAGTTGCCCTCCTCGGTGTAGAACTTGAGTGCGAAGCCGCGCGGGTCGCGTGCGGCGTCCGGGCCGCCGAGGCTGTCGGCCACGGTGGAGAAACGCAGGAAGGTCTCCGTGCGGCGGCCGACCTCGCCCAGGAAGTGGGCGCCGGTGTACGCCGAGACGTCGTCGGTGACCTCGAAGTGGCCGTAGGCGCCCGAGCCGCGGGCGTGCACCACGCGCTCCGGGACGCGTTCGCGGTTGAACCGGGCCAGCTTCTCCAGCAGGTACTGGTCCTGGAGGAGGAGCGGACCGCCGGCGCCGGCCGTGGCGGAGTTCTGGTTGTCTGCGACGGGGGCGCCGGACTCCGTGGTGAGAGTCCCCGCCGTCGGCTGGGGCTGCGTCATGGTGACCCTTCTGGGAGAGGTGCGCCGCGGGGCGGGCGCGCGGAAGACGGTTTCCGCATCCTGGGAGCGTAGGGACGGCGCGCGGCATCGTCAACAGTTTGTTGAAGTCGCCTGGGTGGGCGACGTGGGACACGGGGCGCGCACCGCTGCGGTCAGGGCGCGAGGGTCCTGATCGCGGTGGGGGCGTGGCCCGGCTCGGTGGCGAGGTCCTCGAACTCCTTGACGGCGCTGATGTCCGCCGTGGGGCTCATCGAGATGTTGGTGATGCGCTCGAGGATGGCCTCGACGACCACCGGCACCCGGTGCTCGGCCGCCAGCTTCCTGGCCCGTTCGAAGGCGGGCAGCAGGTCGTCCGGCTCGGTCACGCGCAGCGCCTTGCAGCCCAGGCCCTCTGCCACCTTGACGTGGTCGACGCCGTACACGCCCAGCTCGGGGGTGTTGATGTTCTCGAACTCCAGGTTGACCTGGAAGTTGATGTCCAGGCCGATCTGGGCCTGGCGGATCAGGCCCAGGTAGGAGTTGTTCACCAGGACGTGGACGTACGGGATCCGGTGCTGCGCGCCGACCGCCAGTTCCTCGATCATGAACTGGAAGTCGTAGTCGCCGGACAGGGCGACGACCGTCGCGTCCGGGGCCGCGGTGGCGACGCCGAGCGCGGCCGGGACGGTCCATCCGAGCGGCCCGGCCTGGCCGCAGTTGATCCAGTGCCGCGGCTTGTAGACGTGCAGGAACTGGGCGCCGGCGATCTGCGACAGGCCGATGGTCGACACGTAGACCGTGTCCCGGCCGAACGCGCGGTTCATCTCCTCGTAGACGCGCTGCGGCTTGAGCGGCACGTCGTCGAAGTGCGTCCGGCGCTGGAGCGTGGCCTTCCGCTCCTGTGCGGCGGCCGCCCACGCCGAGCGGTCCGGCAGCCGTCCGTCTGCCTTGAGCTCCTTCGCCACCTCGACGAAGAGTTCGAGCGCGGCCCCGGCATCGGAGACGATGCCGTAGTCGGGCGCGAAGATCCTGCCGATCTGGGTCGGCTCGATGTCGACGTGGACGAAGGTCCGGCCCTCGGTGTAGACGTCCATCCGGTAGCCGGTGTGGCGGTTGGCCCAGCGGTTGCCGATGCCCAGGACGAAGTCGGACTCCAGGAAGGTCGCGTTGCCGTAGCGGTGGCCGGTCTGCTGGCCGACCATGCCGGCGTTGAGCGCGTGGTCGTCGGGCAGGACGCCCCAGCCCATCAGGGTCGGCACCACCGGGATGCCGGTGAGCTCGGCGAACTCGACCAGCAGGTCGCAGGCGTCGGCGTTGACGATGCCGCCCCCCGCGACGATCAGCGGGCGCTCCGACGCGCCGAGCATGGTGAGCGCCTTCTCGATCTGCCGGCGGCTCGCGGCGGGCTTGTGCACCGGGAGCGGTTCGTAGAAGTCCGGGTCGAACTCGATCTCGGTCTGCTGGACGTCGATCGGCAGGTCGACGTGCACCGGTCCGGGACGGCCGGAGCGCATCAGGTGGAAGGCCTCCTGGAAGACGCCCGGCACCTGGGCCGCCTCCAGCACGGTGGTGGCCTTCTTGGTGACCGGCGCGGCGATGGCCTCGATGTCGACGGCCTGGAAGTCCTCCTTGTGCAGGAGGTGGGTCGGCGCCTGGCCGGTGATGGTCAGGATCGGGATGGAGTCGCCGCTCGCGGAGTACAGGCCGGTGATCATGTCGGTGCCCGCCGGTCCCGACGTGCCGATGCAGACGCCGATGTTGCCGGCCTTGGCGCGCGTGTAGCCCTCGGCCATGTGCGACGCGCCCTCGACGTGCCGGGCGAGCGTGTGGTCGATGCCGCCGCTCGCCTTGAGGGCGGCGTAGAAGGGGTTGATCGCCGCTCCCGGCACGCCGAAGGCGGTGTCCACCCCTTCCCGCTTGAGGATTTCGACTGCCGCCCGTGCGGCGGTCATACGAGGCATGGGTGCTCCAGGTCGGTGGGAGGAGTGGGTATCCGGACGGCGGCGCCTGGGCGCGACAGGACAGGTGTCGGCGCCGCCGTCCGGACGTTCTGGGCAGGGCCGGTCAGCCCTGGGAGGGGACGCCGGACAGGCGCTCGACGCCCCGCAGCAGCGCGGAGTGGTCCAGGCCGCCGTCGCCCTGCGCACGCAGGGAGGCGACCAGGTTCGCGACCACGGCGCCGACCGGCAGGGCCGCGCCGACGCTGCGGGCGGCGTCGGAGACGATGCCCATGTCCTTGTGGTGGAGGTCGATGCGGAAGCCCGGCTGGAAGTCGCGCTTCTTGAAGTTGTCCTTCTTGCGCGCCAGCACGGTGGAGCCGGCGAGGCCGCCGGCCAGGACGTCGAGGGCGGCGTCGAGGTCGACGCCGGACTTCTCCAGGAAGACCACGGCCTCGGCGCAGGCCTGGATGTTGACCGCCACGATCAGCTGGTTGGCGGCCTTGACGGTCTGTCCGGAGCCGTGCGGGCCGCAGAGGATGACGGTCTTGCCCAGCGCGTCCAGGATCGGCTTCGACCGGTCGAAGACGGCCTGCTCGCCGCCGACCATGATGGACAGCACGGCCTCGATCGCACCGGCCTCGCCGCCGGAGACGGGGGCGTCCAGGACGCTGAGGTCCTTGTCCAGCGCGGCCGCCGCCTCCGCGACCGCGACCGAGGTCTGCGGAGTGATGGACGACATGTCGATCACCGTGGCGCCGCGCCTGGCGCGGGCGAGTACGCCGTCCTCGCCGAGGATGACGGCCTTCACCTGCGGGTCGGCCGGGACCATGGTGATCACGACGTCGGCGTCGCGGACCGCCTCGGCGACGGAGGCGGCGGCGCTGCCGCCGTTCTTCGCGAGCCGGTCCAGCTTGTCCTGCTCGAGGGTGAAGCCGGTGACGTCGTAGCCGGCCTTGATCAGGTTCTCGGCCATGGGGGAGCCCATGATGCCGAGGCCGATCCAGGCGATCTTCGGGAGCTTGCTCATGAGGGTGACGCTGCCTTTCGGTCGGTCGGTCGGGTGGCGGCGGCGCGGGTCAGTCCGCGCGGGGGCGTTCGGGGAGGCGCCGCGTCAGCGCGCGCCGCGCAGCGGTGCGGGGAGCCAGCCGAAGGACCCGGCGCTGGGGCCGTCGCCCGGCTTGTACTCCAGGCCGACCCACCCGTCGTAGCCGTGCTTGCGGAGACGTCCGAGCAGGTCGGTGAAGTCCAGGTCGCCGGTGCCGGGGGCGCCCCGGCCCGGGTTGTCGGCGATCTGCACGTGTCCGGTGACGCCGGCGTACCGCTCGATCACTCCCGCGAGGTCCTCGCCGTTCATCGACAGGTGGTACAGGTCCATCAGGAAGCGGGCGTTGTCCAGCCCGGTGGCCGCGTTGACCTGCTCGACGACCTCGACGGCCCGGGGTGCGCTGACGACCGGGCACCGGGGGGACTCGGGCGCGTTCAGCGCCTCGATCAGCACCACCGCGCCGATCCGGTCGGCCGCGCGGGCGGCGAGCTGGAGGTTCGCCAGGGCGAGCGCGTCCTGCTCCTCGTCGCTCACGCCCTCGACGCGATTGCCGTAGAGGGCGTTGAGTGCCGTGCAGCCGAGGGACTCGGCGAACCCGGCCGCGACGTCGACGTTGGCGCGGAAGCGCTCCGACTCCTCGCCGGGCACGGACAGCGCGCCGCGGTCGGGGCCGGGGAGCCGCCCGGCGTAGAAGTTCAGGCCGGTCAGCTGCGTCCCGGCGTCGCGCAGGGCGTCGCGCAGGGCGTCCAGGTCGGACTGCGGCGGTACGGGCGCGTCGACCCAGGGCCACCACAGCTCCACGGCCCGGAAGCCCGCGGCCGCGGCGGCGGCGGGACGCTCCAGGAGCGGCAGTTCGGTGAAGAGGATCGACAGGTTGACCGTGAACCGGTGGTCGCTGCTGCCGATTTCTGCGAGGGGGGCCACGTCGATCGTGCTCCCTTCCGTGAGCGGTCCGCGTGAGGATCGATCGAGATTTCACGATGCGGAAGTCAAATTCTGCTTGTTGGAAGAGTGCAACCGTCTCCCGTCGGCTGTCAAGTGCCGTCCACCGCGCTTACGCTGATCCCGTGCGATTGAAAGTGGAGTTCACGACGGAGCCCTTCGACCTCGACGAGCCCCCGCAGCACGCGGTCGTGGCCCGGGAGACCCTGCAGGCCGCGCCGCTGGACGCGGTCGACGTCGGGCCGTTCGGCAACACCGCCGAGGGCGGAACGGAGGAAGTCCTGGCGGCGGTCGGCGAGATGCTGCGCCGGGCCCTCGGCGCGGGTGCCACGCGGGTGTCCCTCCAGGTCAACGTCGTGGACGGCGAGAGCGGGGACGCCCGGTGAGCGTCCCGCAGGAGCACCCGTTCGTGGCGGCGGTGAAGCCGCTGGTCGACGCCATGGGCGGCGAGATGGTCACTCCGGACGAGGCGGCCGGCGACGACGTCGTGCTCGCCTGGGAGGGCCGGGACGTCCTGGCCGTACGGCTGCCGCACCTGTCCGACTCGCTGGACCACATCCTGGCCGAGCTGGAACGCCGGCACGGGATGCCGCTGGCGGAGCTGGACCGCAGGACGAAACAGTCCGTCGTGCGCATCCTGGAGACCCGCGGCGCCTTCTCGGTGCGGCACGGCGTCGAGACGGTGGCCGGTGCACTGGGTGTCAGCCGCTTCACCGTCTACAACTACCTGAACAGGGAGAACGCGGCCCGCGCCACCGAATAGCCGGGCCGGGCCGTGCGACGGGTGCGTGCGGCGCAAAAAGTTCAACAAAGTGTTGACGTTCGGTGTCCCGGGGGCTTAGCTGTACGTCAGCCCGAACAGCACCACGGCTTCGGAGGCCCCCGTGACGTCGAGTCCGAAACCAGGTCTGACCTGGTTGAACACCACCGAGGAAGGTGCGGCGCGGACCGCGCTGACCGAGGTGTGCGCCTCGGACGCCTGGGCGAGCCGTGTGCTCGCCCGGCGCCCGTACGCCGATGCCGCCGCACTGTTCGCCGCCAGCGACGCCGCCATGGCCGAGCTGACCGCGGCGGACCTGGCCGAGGCGATGGCGGGGCACCCCCCGATCGGCCGCCCCAAGCCCGGCGACCCGGCCTCCGCCCGCGAACAGCGCGGCATGGCCGGCGCACCGGAGGAGCTCAGGGCGCGGATGCTCGAACTGAACCTGGACTACCAGGAGAAGTTCGGGCACGTCTTCCTGATCTGCGCCACCGGCCTGACCGGCGAGCAGATGCGGGACGCGGTCCTCGCGCGTCTCGGCAACACGCCGGAACGCGAACGGGAGAACGTCCGCAACGAGCTGGTGAAGATCAACCGCATCCGGCTCACCCGCCTCGCGCACGAAGGAGACGACTCGCGATGACCGCCGCATCCTCCCCGGCCGCCGCACCGCACCGCACCTCGGTGTCCACGCACATCCTGGACACCAGCCGGGGACGCCCCGCCGGGGGCGTCGCCGTGCAGCTGTCCGTACGCGACGGGGACGGCGGCGCCTGGATCCCGCACGGCGCGTCGAGCACCGACGCGGACGGGCGCTGCAAGAACCTTCCGGACCTTCCGGAGGGCACCGCGCAGGTACGGCTCCGCTTCGAGGTGGCGCCCTACTTCGCACGCACCGCAGACCACACACCCGACACACCCGACACACCTGACAACGCCGAGGAACAGCAGGACGCCCCCCGCGCAAGGGACAGCGGCCCTGACACCAGGACGCGTGGCCCGTTCTTCCCCGAGGTCGTCCTCACCTTCGCGGTCGACCCGGGCGAGCACTACCACGTACCGCTGCTGCTCAACCCGTACGGCTACTCCGTGTACCGAGGGAGCTGACACCCCATGACCGCAACGTCCCGCCCGGCCCGCCCGGTGGTTCTCGGCCAGAACCAGTACGGCAAGGCGGAGAACCGCGTCGTCAAGATCACCCGCGACGGGGACACCCACCACATCAAGGATCTCAACGTCTCCGTCGCCCTGTCCGGCGCCATGGACGACGTGCACTACTCCGGGTCCAACAGCAACGTCCTGCCCACCGACACCACCAAGAACACGGTGTTCGCCTTCGCCAAGGAACACGGCATCTCCTCGGCGGAACAGTTCGGCGTCCACCTCGCCCGCCACTTCGTGGAGAGCCAGGAAGGCATACACCGCGCGCGCATCCGGATCGAGGAGTACTCCTGGGACCGCATCGCCACCTCGGACGCCAACTCCCGCTTCATCGGCGCCGACGAGGTGCAGCACTCCTTCGTCCGCACCGGCCAGGAGACCCGCACCGCCCAGGTCACCTACGACGGCGAGCACTTCGAGGTGCTGTCCGGCCTGAAGGGCCTCACCGTGATGAACTCGACCAACAGCGAGTTCTGGGGCTACGTCAAGGACCGCTACACCACCCTCAAGGAGGACTACGACCGCATCCTCGCCACCGAGGTCGCGGCCGTGTGGCGGCACACCTGGAGCACCGACGAGCAGCGCATGCCGCGGTGGGACAGGTCCTACGCGGAGACGAAGAAGCACATGCTCCAGGCCTTCGCCGAGACCTACTCGCTGTCCCTCCAGCAGACCCTGTACCAGATGGGCGCCCGCGTGATCAACAGCCGCGCGGAGATCGAGGAGATCCGCTTCTCCATGCCCAACAAGCACCACTTCCGGGTGGACCTGGAGCCCTTCGGTCTGAAGAACGACGCCGCCGACGGCGCCGTGTACTACGCGGCCGACCGCCCGTACGGACTGATCGAGGCCACCGTGCTGCGGGACGGAGCCGAACCGCGCATCCCGGTCGACATGACCAACCTCTGACCGCGCCGCCCCCGACCGCGAACCGGTCGCGGAGGCGACGCATCGGCACCCGGAGCGGGCACGGTGGGGCGGTAACTGTCAGCCGCCCCGCCGGCTCCGGCACTCAAATCCCCGGGCCCTTGCCGCGCCCCAGCCGAGAAGAGAACGAGGAACACCGAATGACAGAGCGAGCCCCGAGCGCAGAACGCCTCGTCATCGAGAACTGCGCGATCGCGACCGTCGACGCCGACGACACGGAGTACGCCTCCGGGCACCTCGTCATCGCCGGGAACGTCATCGAGTCCGTCGGTGCCGGCCCGGCTCCCGAAGGGCTTTCGGGTGTCGTCCGCAGGGTCGACGGCACCGGCCACCTGGCCACCCCCGGACTGGTCAACACCCACCACCACTTCTACCAGTGGATCACCCGCGGCCTGGCGCAGGACTGCAACCTCTTCGACTGGCTGGTCTCCCTCTACCCGACCTGGGCCCGCATCGACGAGGACATGGTGCACGCGGCGGCGCAGGGCTCGCTGGCGATGATGGCCCGCGGCGGCGTCACCACCGCCATGGACCACCACTACGTCTTCCCGCGCGGCTCCGGCGACCTGCTCGGTGCCGAGATCCGCGCCGCCCGCGACATGGGCGTCCGCTTCACCGCCGCCCGGGGCTCCATGGACCGCGGCGAGTCCGACGGAGGTCTGCCCCCGGACTTCGCCGTCGAGACCACCGAGGACGCGCTGCGCGCCACCGAGGAGGCCGTGGACCGGCACCACGACTCCTCCTTCGGGTCGATGCTGCACATCGCCGTCGCTCCCTGCTCGCCCTTCTCGGTCTCCACCGAACTCCTCAGCCGGGCCGCCGAACTGGCCCGCCGCAAGGGCGTACGGCTGCACACCCACGGGTCGGAGACCGTGGAGGAGGAGAAGTTCTGCCACGAACTCTTCGGCAAGGGCCCCACCGACTACCTGGAGTCCACCGGCTGGCTCGGTGAGGACGTGTGGATGGCGCACTGCGTCCACATGAACGACTCCGACGTCGCCGCCTTCGCCCGCACCGGCACCGGTGTGGCCCACTGCCCCTCCTCCAACGCCCGCCTCGGAGCCGGCATCGCGCGCGTCCCCGACATGCTCGCCTCCGGGGTCCCGGTCGGCCTCGGCGTGGACGGCACCGCCTCCAACGAGTCCGGCGAACTCCACACCGAGCTGCGCAACGCGCTGCTGGTCAACCGCCTCGGCGCGCACCGCGAGAAGGCGCTGAACGCCCGGCAGGCGCTCCGCCTGGGCACCTACGGCGGCGCGCAGGTACTCGGCCGCACCGCCGAGATCGGCTCGCTCGAGGCCGGGAAGCTGGCCGACCTGGTGCTGTGGAAGGTGGACGGCCTTGGCCACTCCTCCATCGCCGACCCGGTCGCCGCACTCGTCCTCGGCGCGGCCGCCCCCGTGACGCTCTCCCTGATCGACGGCCGCCCGGTCGTCGATCAGGGCCGCCTGACCACGGTCGACGAGGACGCCGTCGCCCGTACCACCCGCGACGAGGCGCGCCGGCTCGCGCGCATCGCCGCCGACGCGGGCTGACCCGCGGCCGCCCCCGCGGCGGCCACCACGACTCCGGCCGGGAGGGACGGCTCCCGGCCGGGTCTGAGCAGCCGAGCGGGATGCTCAGACACACCGTTCCCGGGACGCGGCACGCTCGCGTCCCGGGAACGGACGGCCCACACCCGGGCCCGGGCGCGACGGACACCCCCTCGCACAGCGAGCAACCACCAACAGGACGCATCACCTCCCTGAAACCGCGTGCCGTTCGGCGGCACTCGTTCAACCGACAGGAGGAACCGCCGTGGCCGAGACGCCCGGGTTCACCGCGCAGAGCAACACGGACGAGGGCGGCGGGAAGCCGCCGAAGGACGAGACGGAAGGGGCCGGCAAGCACCCGGTCGACCGCTCGCTGCCTCCCCTCAAACTCCTCACCACCGGACTCCAGCACGTCGCCGCCATGTACGCCGGAGTGGTCGCCCCGCCGCTCGTCGTCGGCGTCGCCGTCGGACTCACGCCCACCGAACTGACCTTCCTGATGGGGGCCAGCCTCTTCACCGCCGGCATAGCCACCCTGCTGCAGACGCTCGGCATCTGGCGCATCGGCGCCCGGCTGCCCTTCGTCAACGGCGTCACCTTCGCCGGCGTCGCCCCCATGCTGGCCATCGTCGGCAGCGAGGCGAAGGAGGACGCCCTTCCGGTGATCTTCGGGGCGGTGATGGTCGCCGGCGCCGTCGGCTTCCTCCTCGCGCCCTACTTCAGCAAGCTGGTCCGCTTCTTCCCGCCCGTCGTCACCGGCACCGTCATCACCCTCATCGGCATCTCGCTGCTCCCGGTGTCGTTCGACTGGGCGCAGGGCGGCGACCCCGAGGCCGCCGACTTCGGTTCCGCACGCAACCTGGCGATGGCCGCCGCCACGCTGGCGATCGTGCTGGTGCTGCGCCGCTTCACCCGCGGCTTCGTGAAGCAGATCGCGGTCCTGATCGGCCTGGTCGCCGGGACGCTGCTCGCGATCCCGCTCGGGCTCACCGACTTCGCCGCCCTGGGCGCGGCCGACGTGGTCGGCTTCCCGACGCCCTTCCACTTCGGCGCCCCGCAGTTCTCCCTCGCGGCCATCCTCTCCCTGTGCATCGTCATGATCGTGTCCATGACCGAGTCCACGGCGGACATGCTCGCCCTCGGCGAGATCGTGGACCGGCCGGCGGACGAACGCACCATCGCCGCCGGGCTGCGCGCCGACACCCTGGGGTCGTTCGTCAGTCCCTTCTTCAACGGCTTCACGTGCAGCGCCTTCGCCCAGAACATCGGGCTGGTCGCCATGACCCGCATCCGCAGCCGCTTCGTCGTCGCGGCCGGCGGCGGCATCCTCGTGCTGATGGGGCTGTGTCCCGTCGCTGCCGCCCTCATCGCCACCGTTCCCCTGCCGGTGCTCGGCGGAGCCGGTGTGGTGCTCTTCGGGTCGGTCGCCGCCAGCGGCATCCAGACGCTGGTGAAGGGCGGGCTGGAGAAGGACAACAACGTCGTGATCGTCGCCGTCTCGCTGGCCGTCGGCATCATCCCCATCACCGCCGAGGGCTTTTACCACGCCTTCCCGGAGAGCGCGCGGATCGTGCTGGACTCCGGCATCTCCACCGGCTGCATCGCCGCCATCGTGCTCAACCTGCTCTTCAACCACTTCGGCGGACGCCGGGACGAGGAGACCGTCGCCCACCCCATGGAGCCGGGCGCCGACCCGGCCGCCGCGTCCTCCGTCCCGCCGGCGCGAGAAGCCGAACGGGACGGCACCGCCGCCACGGAGGCGTCCCGGGCCGGCGGCTGACGCCCGCGCCCGCCGCACCTCCCGCGACCGCCCGCGACCGGACACCCGGCCGCGGGCGAGCGGCGTGCGCGGGTGCAGGCCGCACGCCCGCGTGCACCGCATCGCGTGCATACCGAATCCATATCGGATCGGGTGCCCGCCCCGGACCCTCCGCGCCGCCGCGACCTGCGGCGCAGTCCCCGGGGCGTGCCGCGCGTCACACCCAACAGGCCCCGCACGGCGGGAACCTGGTCACGGCCGCCTCGCGTGCTGGTTCAAGATGATCCTTCAGTACGTGAAGAAGGAGCCCCGACCCCGTGCACGCCACCCGACGCCGCTTCATCGCCGGATCGGCCGCCGCTCTCGGTCTCGCCGGAACCACCGTGGCCGTGACCGCACTGGCCGGAGAGGGCCGCGCGAAGCCCGCCGCGCGCCCCGAGCCCCGCCGGCCGAACGTCATCGTCGTCCTCGCCGACGACCTCGGCTACGGCGAGCTCGGCTCCTACGGCCAGGACCTCATCCTCACCCCGCGCCTGGACGAACTCGCCGCCGAAGGGCTCCGCTTCACCAGCGCCTACGCCGCCGCGCCGGTGTGCGCGCCGTCCCGCTGCTCCATGCTCACCGGCCTGCACGTCGGCCACGCCGCCGTCCGCACCAATCCGCTCGGCGGGCCGCAGGGCTCACTCGGCGACGAGGACACCACCTTCGCCGAACTCCTCCGCGACCAGGGCTACCGCACCGCCTGCATCGGCAAGTGGGGGTTCGGACCCGAGGAGCCCGACCAGCCCAGCCACCCCAACAACCGCGGCTTCGACGCGTTCTACGGCTACATCGGCCACCACCACGCACACGACTTCCACCCGGCGGCGCTGTGGGAGAACGGTCGGCGCGTCCCGGTTCCCGGCAACGTCGCCGGCCGGCGCGGCACCTACGCCCCCGACCTGTTCCGGGACCGGGCCCTGGAGTTCATCCAGGACCAGGCCGACCGGCAGCAGCGGGCCCGCCGCCCGGACGACGGGCAGGACTCCGGCACGGGGAGCGGCGCAGCCGCGACGGAACGCCCCTTTCTGCTCTACTTCGCGCCGAACGTCCCCCATGCCCCGAGTCGCCGGCTGGAACAGGCCGGCTACGCCTCCCGCCCCTGGACCAAGGCCAACAAGGGCCACGCGGCGCAGGTGAGCCACCTCGACACCACCGTCGGCGCCATGGTGGACCTGCTGCGGGCCCGCGGCATCGCGGACGACACCGTCATCCTGGTCACCAGCGACAACGGGCCGCACGAGGAGGGCCGCGTCGACCCGACCCGTTTCGACGCCGCCTCCTCCCTGCGCGGCGTCAAGCGCAACCTGTACGAGGGCGGCATCCGCGTCCCCCTCCTCGCCTGGGGCCCGGGCCGGGTCGCCGCCGGCACCGAGACCTCGCGGCAGACGCCGCTGACCGACGTGCTGCCCACCCTCACCGAACTCGCCGGGGCCCGCACGCCGGACCACGTCGACGGGCTCTCCCTGGCCGGTCTGGTCGGCGGCGTCCGCGCGCCCGGCGACCACCGGCACCTGTACTGGTACCGCAACGACCCGTTCGCCACCCCGACCTCGCAGGCCGCGGACGGCGGCCGGGGGCTCCAGGTGTGCGAGGCCGTTCGGCGCGGCGACTGGAAGGCCGTGCGGTTCGCGCCCGGCCGGGACCGTACCGTGCCCGACCACCGGTGGGACGTCGAGCTCTACAACCTGCGCGACGACCCCGGTGAGCGGCACGACGTCGCGGCCGAGCACCCCGAGACCGTCGCGCGGCTGGTCAACCTGATGCACGGGTCCTGGACCGAGCCGGAGCCGCTGCGCGCCTGACGCCGCGCCCGCCCCGCGGCGTCCGGCCCCCGCTGCCGGCGCTCACCGGCCGTCGGCCACGAACTCGCACCAGATCGCCTTGCCCGTGCCGCGCGCCTCCACGCCCCACACGTCGGCGAGATGGTCCACCAGCAGCAGGCCCCGGCCGGAGATGCTGGACGCGCCCGGGTGCATCACCTGCGGCACCGTGCTGGAACGGTCCGTCACCTCGACCCGGATGCGCCGCTGCGCCCCGGAGAGCGGGTGCACCGTCACCACCGCCCCGCCGCCGGTGTGCAGCAGCGCGTTGGCGACCAGTTCGTCGGTGACCAGCGACAGGTCGTCCGCCCGGTCGCCGGCTCCCCAGGACAGCGCCGCGGCGTGCACCATGTGCCGGACCGTGGCCAGCGACTCCGGGTCGCGCGGAGCGACGTGCTGGTGCAGCCGCCGGGCGGGCCGCGTGGGGGCGGAGACCTCGCGGTGCAGCAGCACCAGCGCCAGGTCGTCGGTGCCGTTCCACGCCTCCGGCACCTCGCACAGCCGGTCCGCGAGCTTCGCGATCTCGGCCGGGCCGGTGCGCACCGCCTCCGCGAGGTCCTCGATGCCCTGCTCCACGTCGCCGCCGGGCTGCTCCACCAGGCCGTCGGTGAACAGCACCAGCGTCTCGCCGTGCTCCAGCTCCATCGTCGTCACCGGGTACTTCGGCTGCCCGAACTGGGTGGACAACCCCAGCGGCAGCGCCCCCATCACGGGGAAGGGGCGGCAGCGCCCGTCGGACCGGCGCAGCAGCGGCAGCGGGTGCCCGGCCCGGACGATCCGCAGCCAGCCCGTCGCGGGGTCCGCCTCCACGTACAGGCAGGTCGCGAACCGGTCGGAGTCCAGGTCGTGCAGGAACGACGAGGCGCGGGCCATCACCGTGGGCGCCGAGTGGCCCTCGGCCGCGTACGCCCGGAGCACGATGCGCAGCTGTCCCATCACGGCCGCCGCGTCGGTGTCGTGGCCCTGCACGTCGCCGACCACCGCGGCGACCCTGCCTCCGGGCAGCGGGATCACGTCGTACCAGTCGCCGCCGATGTCCCGTCCCTGCTGGGCCGCGCGGTAGCGGACCTCGGCGTGCACACCGGGGATGCTGGGCAGCGAGTGCGGCAGCATCGCGCGCTGCAGCCCCTCGGCCAGTTCGTGTTCCTGCTCGAACAGCCGGGCGCGTTCCAGGCTCTGGGCGATACTGCTGGTCAGCGCGGTGAGCAGGGTCCGCTCCTCGCTGGTGAAGGAGTACTTGTCGCGGTAGACCAGCCCGATGGCGCCGAGCGCCTCGCCCTGGGCGATCAGCGGCAGGAACGCGGCCGCGCTCCAGCCCAGCTCCTTCGCCCACGACCACAGCGGCGGGTAGCGCCGGGCGAACTCCTCGCGGGAGGCGATGTAGCGCGGGGTCAGGGTGCGTACGGCCTCCGGCAGCGGCAGCGGCTCGTCCAGGCGCCGCCGGCTCATCGGCAGCATGCCGCTCAGCTCGCCCTCGCCGTACAGCTGCATCCGCCCGTCCTGCACCAGCCCCACCACGACGCTGATCACCCCGAGCTGGTCCAGGCCGCGGGAACTGCCGAGGGCGTCCAGCACCTCGCGGACCGTACGGGCGTGCGCGAGCCCCGCCGTGGTCGCGTCGACCACGTCGGTGTGCAGCGAGCGCTCGGCGTCCAGGGTGAGACGTTCGGAGGACTGGCCGAGCTCCTCGGTGGCGTCGCGCAGGATGCCGACGATCCGGTACGGACGGCCGTCGGGGGTGCGCAGGATCGCGCCCTGGGTGTGGGTCCAGCGCTGAGTGCCGTGCTGCGCGTCCATCCGGAAGTACGCGCCGTAGGAGGAGCGGCCGCCCTTCAGGGCCTGGGCGACGAGCAGATCGAGGCGGGCCGCCTCCGCGGCCGGGACGCGGGCGGTGAGGATCGAGGGGTCGCCGTCGAACTCCTCCGGCGCCACCCCGAACAGCGCCAGCGCCGAGGGGTCCATGTGCACGACTCCCCGGTCCAGGTCCCAGTCGAAGGACCCGGTGTGGTTCAGGGCGAGGGCCTCTTCGGGCCCGGCGGGCCAGGGCACGGGCGGCGGCCCGCCGCCCGGCGGCGCCCCTCGAGCGTCCATGCGGACAAGGGTGTCACCGGCACGCGCCGCTCGCGACCAGGGTGCTTCGTTCCGGGCCGCTCCTCCCCGGCCGGGCTCCGGCCGGGGAGGAGCGCCCGCCCGCAGGCGGGCCCGCCTCCCCGCCGGGGGCCGGGGGAGCCGTCAGTCCAGCAGCTCGTAGGCCGGGAGAGTGAGGAAGGCCGCGTAGTCCTCGTCCAGGGACACCCGGAGGAGCAGGTCGTGGGCCTGCTGCCAGCGTCCGGCGGCGAACGCCTCCTCGCCGGCCTCGTCCCGGATCGCGGCCAGGTCCTCCGCGGCGATCTCGCGCACCAGCTCCGGGGTGACCCGCTCGCCGGTGTCGAGCACCACGCCTGCGTTCACCCACTGCCAGATCTGCGAGCGTGAGATCTCGGCCGTGGCGGCGTCCTCCATCAGCCCGAAGATCGCCACCGCTCCGAGCCCGCGCAGCCACGCCTCGATGTAGCGGGTGCCGACCTGCACGGCGTTGCGCAGGCCCTCGCGGGTCGGACGGGCTTCGAGGGAGTCGACGGCGAGGAGGTCGGCGGCCTTCACGTCGACGTCCTCGCGCAGCCTGTCCTTCTGGTGCGGGCGGTCGCCGAGGACCGCGTCGAACGAGGTCTGCGCGACCGGCACCAGGTCCGGGTGGGCGACCCAGGAGCCGTCGAAGCCGTCACCCGCCTCGCGGTCCTTGTCGCTGCGGACCTTCTCCAGGGCCTTCTCGTTCGCCTCCGGGTCGCGGCGGTTCGGGATGAACGCCGCCATGCCCCCGATGGCGTGCGCGCCGCGCTTGTGGCAGGTGCGCACGAGCAGCTCGGTGTAGGCCCGCATGAAGGGCGCGGTCATCGTCACCGCGTTCCGGTCGGGGAGGACGAACCGCTCGCCGCCGTCGCGGAAGTTCTTCACGAGGGAGAACAGGTAGTCCCAGCGGCCCGCGTTGAGCCCCGAGGCGTGGTCGCGCAGCTCGTAGAGGATCTCGTCCATCTCGTACGCGGCGGTGATCGTCTCGATGAGCACCGTGGCCCGGACGGTCCCCTGCGGGATGCCGCACCAGTCCTGGGCGAAGACGAAGACCTCGTTCCACAGGCGGGCCTCGAGGTGCGACTCGGTCTTGGGCAGGTAGAAGTACGGGCCCTTTCCGAGGTCGAGCAGCCGCTGGGCGTTGCGCAGGAAGTACAGGCCGAAGTCGACCAGTGCGCCCGGTACGGGCCGCCCCTCGACGGTGAGGTGCCGTTCGTCGAGGTGCCAGCCCCGCGGCCGCATCACCACGGTCGCCAGCTCCTCCGCCGGGCGCAGCGCGTACGCCTTCCCGCGCTCGTCGGTGAAGTCGATACGGCGCTCGTACGCGTCGGTCAGGTTGAGCTGCCCGCCGATGACGTTCTCCCAGGTGGGGGCGGAGGCGTCCTCGAAGTCGGCCAGCCAGACCCGGGCGCCCGAGTTGAGCGCGTTGACCGTCATCTTGCGGTCGGTCGGACCGGTGATCTCCACCCGCCGGTCCTGCAGAGCCGCCGGGCAGTCGGCGACCCGCCAGTCGCCCTCGCGGACGTGGGCGGTCTCCGGCAGGAAGTCCAGCGTCGTGGTGCGGGCGATCTCGGCCCGCCGCTCGGCGCGCGCGGCCAGCAGTGCGTCCCGGCGCGGGGTGAACCGGCGGTGCAGCTCGGCCACGAAGGCGAGCGCCTCGTCCGTCAGGACCTCCTCCTGACGTGCGACGTGCTCGGCGTCGACGCGGGCCGGCTGGGACGGCGCTGGTGCGGACATGCTGGTCACTCCTTGCGGATGGTGCGTGCTCTGTCGTGGCGGAGGAGCGCCCGGTGGAGCGGACGCTTCTGATCAGTGGAGGCTAGTTTCCTTATCGTGGAACTTCAATGGTTTGTTGATGTCGAGATACTTCTCACTGCCGTCGCCCGCAGGTCAGGGTGAGAGCCGCGGGAGGTCCTCCGGGGTGTCGATGTCGGCCGGGTCCGCGACGTCGCCGCACTCCACGAGCCGCAGTTCCTCCTCGTGCCGCGTCAGGTACCCCCGTGCGCCCCGGTCACCCGAGGCCGCTGCCGCGACCCCGGCCCAGTGGTCCGCGCCCAGCAGCACCGGATGGCCGCGCCGCCCGCCGTACGCGGCGGAGGCGAGCGTGGCGGGGGAGCGGTACGCCGCCCGGACCCGGGCCACCGCCTGAGGTCCGACGCCCGGCTGGTCCACCAGGAACACCAGGGTGGCGGCGGTGCCCGAGCCCGTCAGCGCGTCGAGTCCGGCACGCAGCGAGGTGCCCATGCCGGCCTCCCACTCCGGGTTCTCCAGCAGTACGCATCCGGACAGGTCCGCGGCCCCCCGCACGTCGTCCGCCGCTGCGCCGAGCACCACGCGCACGTCCGGTGCGCAGCCGCCGTCCCGCAGTGTGCGGACCGCGTGTTCGACGAGTGGGCGGCCGTGGTGCGAGAGGAGTGCCTTGGGGCGCCCGCCCAGGCGGCGTCCGCCCCCGGCTGCGAGCAGCAGGGCGGTGATCTTCCTGCCGTGCCCGACGTCCTGGTCGGTGCGGTCGTTCATCGGGTCCATGGTGCTCCCGGCTTTCCCCGTCCGGTGACTGTGTGCGGTGAGCCGATAACATTACCGGCCTGAATTTCGCCCTCCGTGTAGCGCGCTGTGCGGAGAGTGGCGTTTACTGTGCGAACCTTTCGGGCCCGACCGGGTGAGAAGGGGACAGACGGCGCTGCCCATGGGGGAGAGGAGCATCGTGCGAAGTGAGACCGTGACGCAGTCGGCGCCCGCAGCCGCGGGTGCGCTCCGTGCGGCCGTGGACCGCGTGAGCCGGGAGCTCGCCGCCCACCCCGCCCGGCTTTCCGACCGGGGGGCCGCCGAGGAGGAACTCGGCCGCCTCCGCGTCCTGGCGGCCGGTGAGCCGCCCGACGTCGCCCGGTTGCGCGGTTCGCTGCTCCTCGTCGCCGCCGCCCTCGGCTCGGTCAGCGCCCTCGGCGCCGCCCTGGAGGAACTCCGCCAGGCCGTCGACGCCTTCGGTTCCGGTACCCGTCCCCCTCACTCCGGCGCCGGGTAGTCCGGCGACCTGCCTGCCGCCGGGCCGGCCCGGGGAGGCGCCGCCCGTCCGCCGCGCCCGCGGGGGGCGGATGAGGGCGGCGGGGCGCCCTCCCGCGCGCCGTGGACGGCGCACGGCTGCCGGTGCCGTCCGGCGAACGCGCCGCCCGGCCGGACGGGCCGGGCTACCCGCCGTTCGCCGTGGTGGCCAGTGCGGTGGACAGGTCCCGGGCCACCTCCCGGAGCAGGGGTACGAAGGTGTCCGTCGCCGCCTGCGTCACCCGGCCCGCGGGTCCGGAGATGGAGATCGCCGCGGGCGTCGGTGCGTCCGGGACCGTCACCGCGATGCACCGCACCCCGATCTCCTGCTCGTTGTCGTCCGTGGCGTACCCGCACTCCCGCACGTCGACCAGCGCCTCGAGGAACGCCTCGGGCGTGGTGAGGGTCTTCTCGGTGGCCGCCGGCATCCCGGTGCGGGCGAGCAGTGCCCGCACCTCCTCCGGCGGCGCGTCGGCCAGCAGCGCCTTGCCGACTCCGGTGGAGTGCGGCAGCACGCGCCGCCCGACCTCGGTGAACATCCGCATCGAGTGCCGGGACGGCACCTGGGCGACGTAGACGACCTCGTCGCCGTCCAGCAGTGCCATGTTCGCCGTCTCTCCGGTCTCCTCGACGAGGCGGGCCAGGTGGGGGCGCGCCCAGGTGCCCAGCAGCCGGGAGGCGCTCTCGCCGAGCCGTATCAGCCGGGGCCCGAGCGCGTACCGGCGGTTGGGCTGCTGCCGCACGTAGCCGCAGGCGACGAGGGTGCGCATCAGCCGGTGGATCGTCGGGAGCGGCAGACCGCTGCTGCCGGACAGTTCACTCAGCCCGACCTCGCCGCCGGCGTCGGCCATCCGCTCCAGCAGGTCGAAGGCGCGCTCCAGGGACTGCACCCCGCCACTCGAGGCGGGGGCGGACGGGGTGGCGGGTTTGCGCTCGGCGGACGACGGCACGTCGCGTTCCTTTCCTGCGGTGTGTGGCGCATGCTACCGGCCCCGCCCCGGCGGGTACCGCCCCGTGGGGCCCGTCGTCGCCGGTCACGACGGCTGCGGGCGGGTACGAAGAGGGTGTCCGGGCGCCGCCAGTGGCAGGACGTCCATACCGGGATGCGGCAACCGTCTTCCATTTTGTGGAAACCTCCAGGAATCCGTGGAGGCTTGACGACCCGCATCCCGGACGGGAAGACTTCTCAACAGAACGTTGAAATTCCGCTTCGCGGAAGAACCGATCTCCGCCCCGGCGGAGGCCCAGAGGAGGAACCGAGGTGGCCGACGTCCGGCTGGTGCTGCGTTCGACCCGTGTGATCACCCCGGAGGGCGTCCGGGCGGCGTCCGTGGCCGTCGGGCAGGACGGCCGGATCGACGCCGTCCTGCCCCACGACGCCCCGGTGCCCGACGGTGCGCGCCTGGCCGAACTGGGCGACGACGCCCTGCTGCCCGGCCTGGTGGACACCCACGTGCACGTCAACGACCCGGGCCGCAGCGCGTGGGAGGGCTTCTACACCGCCACCCGCGCCGCCGCCGCGGGCGGTGTCACCACGCTGCTGGACATGCCGCTCAACTCGCTGCCGCCCACCACCAGCGTCGACCACCTGCGCACCAAGCAGGACGTCGCCCGCGAGAAGGCGCACATCGACACCGGCTTCTGGGGCGGCGCCGTGCCCGGCAACGTCGCCGCCCTCAAGCCGCTGCACGAGGCGGGCGTGTTCGGCTTCAAGTGCTTCCTGTCCCCCTCCGGCGTCGAGGAGTTCCCCGAGCTGGACCCGGAGCAGCTGGAGGCCGCGCTCACCGAGATCGCCTCCTTCGACGGCCTGCTCATCGTGCACGCCGAGGACCCCGGCCGGCTCACCGCCGCCCCGCAGCGCGCCGGCGGCCGCTACGCCGACTTCCTCGCCTCCCGGCCCCGCGAGGCCGAACACGACGCCATCGCCCTGCTCATCGACCTCGCGCGCCGCCTGGACGCCCGCGTCCACGTCCTCCACCTCTCCTCCGCCGACGCCCTCCCGATGATCGCGGACGCCCGCCGCGACGGCGTGCGGCTGACCGTCGAGACCTGCCCGCACTTCCTCACCCTGACCGCCGAGGAGGTCCCCGACGGCGCTACCGAGTTCAAGTGCTGCCCGCCCATCCGGGAGCGCGCCAACCAGGACGCCCTCTGGCAGGGCCTCGCCGACGGCCTCCTCGACTGCGTGGTCTCCGACCATTCGCCCTGCACCACCGACCTCAAGACCCCCGACTTCGCCGACGCCTGGGGAGGCATCTCCTCCCTCCAGCTCGGCCTGCCCGCCGTGTGGACCGCCGCTCGCGAGCGCGGCCACTCCCTGGAGGACGTCGTGCGGTGGATGTCCGCCGGGCCCGCACGGCTCGCCGGCCTCGCCCACAAGGGCGCCGTCGCCCCCGGTCACGACGCCGACTTCGCCGTCCTCGCCCCCGAGGAGACGTTCACCGTCGACCCCGCCGCGCTGCACCACCGCAACCAGGTCACCGCCTACGCCGGACGCACCCTGCACGGCGTGGTCCGGTCCAGCTGGCTGCGCGGCGAACAGATCACCGACCACTCCCGGCCCCTGGAAAGGAAAGGGCAGCTCATCGCCCGTCCGACCGCCCACCGGGCCGGCTGACCGAAAGGAAGGCAGCACATGAGCGCGGCGACCCCCGCGATCCCCCGCCACACCGGCGACGCGAACCCGTACCCCGGCGGCGACCCGTACGCCGACTACCGCGACGCCGACCTGCCCTTCACCCACCTCGCCGACCTGGCCGACCGGCGGCTGGGCGCCGGAGTCGTCGCCGCCAACGACGAGTTCTTCGCCGAGCGGGAGAACCTCCTCACGCCGGAACCGGCCGCGTTCGACCCCGAGCGTTTCGGCCACAAGGGCAAGATCATGGACGGCTGGGAGACCCGCCGCCGTCGCGGCACCGGCGCGGACACGCCGCACCCGGAGGCCGACGACCACGACTGGGCCCTGGTGCGCCTCGGCGCCCCCGGCGTCATCCGCGGCGTCGTCGTCGACACCGCCCACTTCCGCGGCAACTACCCGCGCGCCGTCTCCGTCCAGGCCGCGTCCGTCCCCGGCACCCCCTCGCCCGCGGACCTCCTCGGCCCGGACGTGAAGTGGACCGAGATCGTGCCCCGCACCGAGATCGGCGGCCACGCCGCGAACGGCTTCGAGGTCACCGCCGAACAGCGCTTCACCCACGTGCGTCTGGTGCAGCACCCCGACGGCGGCGTCGCCCGGCTGCGGGTGCACGGCGAGGTCGCCCCCGACCCGGCGTGGCTCGCGGCGCTCGGCACGTTCGACGTCGTCGCACAGGAGAACGGCGGCGCCGTCGAGGACGCCTCCGACCGCTTCTACTCCCCGCCCGCCCACACCATCCAGCCCGGCCGCAGCCGGAAGATGGACGACGGCTGGGAGACGCGCCGCCGCCGCGACCGGGGCAACGACTGGATCCGCTACGCGCTGACCGCGCAGGCCGTGATCCGCGCCGTCGAGATCGACACCGGCTACCTCAAGGGCAACGCCGCCGGCTGGGCCGCGCTCGTCGGCCGTGACGGCGAGGACGGCGCGTGGCGCGAACTGCTGCCCCGCACCCGGCTCCAGCCCGACAGCGTGCACCGCTTCCTGCTCGACGACGCCCCCGCCGTGACGCACGTGCGGCTGGACATCTTCCCCGACGGCGGTATCGCGCGGCTCCGGCTGCACGGCTCCCTCACCGAAGAGGGTGCGGGGCGCCTGGGCCGGCGCCACCGCGAACTCGGCGGCTGACGGCCGCACTTCGCGTCCCGGCCCGTGCCCGCCGCCGGCGGCGGGCACACGCCCCGGGGTGAGGGGGAAGAGGACACCCTGGGGCGGCCCGCCCGCACCGGGTAACCTCGCCCGGACAGGACAGCAGTGGAGAGGCGGGAGAGCGGCGTGGCGACCGGACCGGAGGCCGTGACATGCGGTGAGGCGATGCTGCTCATGCTCGCCGAGCCGGGCGTACCCCTCGACCGCGCGGTGCACTTCCGCCGTTCCGTCGCCGGAGCGGAGTCCACCGTCGCCGCGGCGCTGGCCCGGCTCGGCCACCCCACCCGGTGGCTGGGCCGGGTCGGCGCCGACGCGGCCGGCGAGGCGGTGCTGCGTGAGCTGCGCGCCGACGGCGTGGACGTCTCCTGGGCGGTCGCCGACCCGGACGCGCCCACCGGGCTGCTGCTCAGAGACAGCCACCCGCAGCGCCCCCTGGACGCCGTCTCCTACCGTGCCGGCTCGGCCGGCTCCCGGCTCACCGCCCAGGACCTCCCGCCCGAGGCCGTCGCCGGCGCACGGCTGGTGCACGTCTCCGGCGTCACGCCCATGCTCGCCCCGGGCGCCGCGCAGGCGGTGCACCGGTTGATCGAGCTCGCCCGCCAGTCCGGCGCCGCCGTCAGCTTCGACCCGAGCGTGCAGCACAGCCTGGGCACCGACCACGACTGGATGCGGATCGCCGGCCCGCTGCTGCGCGAGGCCGACCTCGTCGTCGCCGGCGAGGACGAGCTGGAGATGCTGCTCGGCGGCGGCGCCGAGCAGGCCGCCAAGGCCCTGCTGGAGCTGGGCCGCGCGCGGACCGTCGTCGTCAAGCGGCAGGACCACTCGACCCTCGCCGTCACGCGGGACGGGCAGTGGACGCACGAGCCGTTCGGCGTCCAGGTGACCGACCCCTCGGGCGCGGGGGAGGCCTTCACCGCCGGCTGGCTCTCGGCCTGGCTGCGCGAGCTGGACCCGGAACGCGCCCTGGCGGAGGCCGCGTGCGTCGCCGCCCTCGCGGTGCAGGCCCCCGGTGACACCGACGGCCTCCCCACCCGGGCCGCCCTCGCCCGGGCGCTCTCCCTCTACGGCTGACCGCGGCGGGACGGCTCACCCGGGCGGGGAGGTGGCCGAAATGCGCCTCTCGCACCGGTGCGTCCCGGCGGCCTAGCATCGGTCCAGGGGACCGGAACGCGAGGGGGAGCATGACGACGCACGCGCACGACACCGCTCACGGCGGGGAGCACGGAGACCACGGGGAGCACGCGGACGGGCAAGAGCACGGTGCCCGGGGAGACCGGGAGCGCCTGGTCGATCTGGGCGCGCTGGGCGAGGAGTTCGCCCGGAACCCGTACCCGGTGTACGCGAAGCTCCGTGCGCAGGGCCCGGTGCACCGGGTGCGCACCCCGGAGGGGTTCGAGGCCTGGCTGGTGGTCGGCTACGACGCCGCCCGCGCCACGCTCAACGACCCGCGGCTGTCGAAGGAGTGGGACAGGGCGTCGCCGCGTCTGGGCATGCGGTCCGTGGCATCCGGCAGGCACATGCTCGCGTCCGACCCGCCCGACCACACCCGGCTGCGCAAGCTGGTGGCGCGGGAGTTCACCTCGCGTCGCGTCGAGGCGCTCGCACCCCGCGTGCGGGAGATGACCGACGCGCTGCTGGACGCGCTCCTCGCGGCACCGGGCGGACGCGGCGACCTGGTGGAGGCGCTGTCGTTCCCGCTCCCCATCGGCGTCATCTGCGAACTGCTGGGCGTGCCCGGCCTGGAGCGGGAACTGTTCCGCCGCTGGTCGAACACGGTGGTCGGCGTCGCCTCGGACGAGGAGACGCGGGCCGCGGTCGCCGCGCTCACCGACTACCTCCAGGCGCTCATCGCCCGCAAACGCGACGAACCCGGAACCGACCTGCTCAGCGGCCTGATCCGCACCACGGACGAGGACGGCGACCGGCTCGCCCCCGACGAACTGCTGGGCATGACCTGGCTGCTGCTCGTCGCGGGGCACGAGACCACGGTCAACCTGATCTCCAACGGCGTGCTCGCCCTGCTCCGTCACCCGGACCAGCTCGCGGCGCTCCGCACCGACCCGGCGCTCATCGACGCCGCCGTCGAGGAGATGCTGCGCTACGACGGACCGGTGGAGACGCCGACGTACCGCTTCACCGTGGAGCCGGTGGAGATCGGTGGGGTGACGATCCCCGGCGGCGGCGAGGTGGTGCTGCCCGTGCTCGCCGACGGCGACCGCGACCCGCAGCGGTTCCCCGAGCCGGACCGCTTCGACATCCGCCGCGGTGAGGCGCCGGCACACGGCGGGGGAGCGGCCGGTACCCGGGGCCACCTGGCCTTCGGCCACGGCGTGCACTTCTGCCTGGGAGCCCCCCTCGCGCGGCTGGAGGCGCGCGTCGCCATCGGGCGCCTGCTGGAGCGTGCGCCCCACCTCGCCCTGGACGCGGACCCGGACACGCTGCCGTGGCGCACGGGCATGCTGATGCGCGGGCCCGTACGGCTGCCCGTATGCTTCGGACCGCCCGGCGGCGCCTGAGCGCGGCCCTCCGTCCACCCCCGACCCCGGCCGCCCCGCTGCGGGGGGCCGGTGCGGCCGGGGTCGGCGCCCGTCACGGCTTGCGCGCCACCCCCGCGTACAGGGACACCTCCGCGTCCGTGAGGTCGGCGACGGACTCGTCGCCGTCCGGGCGCCAGCGGTGCGGCACGACCACGCCGGGCTCCACCAGCTCCAGCCCGTCGAAGAACCGGGACACCTCCGCGTGGCTGCGCGCCTGGCCGGTGATGTCGCTGCGCGACGCCGCGAGCTGCGAGAGCCGCTCCCACGCCGGCGGGTCCAGCTCCGGCGTGCAGTGGGAGAGCATCAGGTAGCTGCCGGACGGCAGCGCCTCCATCAGCTCGCGCACCAGGTCGTAGGGCTTGCCCTCGTCGGTGACGAAGTGCAGCAGCGCCATCATCGACAGGCCGACCGGCCGGGTGAGGTCCAACGTCTCGCGCAGCGCCGGCGCGGCCAGGATGCTCGCCGGGTCGGTGACGTCGGCGTGCACGTAGACCGTCCGGCCCTCCGGGCTGCTCTCCAGCAGCGCCTCGGAGTACGTCAGCACGATCGGGTCGTTGTCCGCGTACACCACCCGGCAGTCGGGGGCGACGGCCTGGGTGACCTGGTGCAGGTTCGGGGTGGTGGGGATGCCCGCGCCGACGTCGAGGAACTGCCGGATGCCGGCCTCCTCGGCGAGCCAGCGCGCGGCCCGCCGCATGAACCAGCGGTTCACCTGCGCGCCGGTGCGTACGCCGGGCCACAGCGCCATGACGGCCTCGGCGGCCTCCGCGTCGGCCTCGTAGTGCGTCTTCCCTCCGAGCCAGTAGTCGTACATCCGGGCGGAGTGCGGGGCGGTGGTGTCGATGCGGTCGGCGGAGTAGCGGTTGCCGGTCATGGCGGCCTCTCGGGTCACGAAGTGGGCAGGAGGAAGTCGGCTTCGCCGTTCTTGGCTCCGGCGATGAAGCTCTCGATCTCGTGGGGGGAGTAGATGAGCGCCGGTCCGTCGGGATCGCTGGACTGCCGCAGGGCCACCCGGCCGTCCGACAGCTTCAGCGCCTCCACGCAGTTGCCGCCGTTGGGGCCGCTCCACGGCTTGCGCCAGCCGACGCTGCCCAGCTCCCGGGCGGGCATGCCGTTGTAGACGCGCGGGCCGTTGCGGACGTGCGCGCCGTCCTGCCTGCGGGGGCGGTGTTCGGTGGGGGACAGGTGTTCCATGGGGGGTGGTTCAGAGCTCCTTGCGCAGGTCACCGAGGATGCGTCCGGTGTCCGCCAGGGGCGCGGCCTGTGCGCCCATCCGGTCCAGCGCCTCGAGGTAGGCCACGGTGTCGGCGCGTTCGTCGTGGTAGACGGCGCCGGTGAGGCTCTCGGTGTAGACGATGTCCGGGAGTTCGGGAATGTCGAAGCGGAAGAGCTGGAAGGGGCCGAACATGCCGGGATGCGGCCCGGCGGCGTACGGCAGGATCTGGAGGGAGATGTTCGGCGCGGCCGCCGCCTCGGCCAGCCGGTCGATCTGCCCGCGCATCACCGCGGCCCCGCCGACCGGGCGCCGCAGCACCGTCTCGTCGAGTACCGCCCACAGCCGGACGTCCTTCCGCCGGGCCAGCAGCGACTGCCGCGCCATGCGGAGCGCGACGCGCCGGTCCAGCTCCTCGTCGGGGGCGCCGGGGAAGCCGACGCGCAGCAGGGCCCGGGCGTAGTCCTCGGTCTGCAACAGCCCCGGAACGCACTGGGGTTCGTAGGCGCGGATGACCGACGCCGATTCCTCCAGGCTCACGTACAGGCTGAACCAGCTCGGCAGCACGTCGCGGAACCGGTGCCACCAGCCGGGGTTGTTGGCCTCCTCGACGAGGGAGAGGAAGGCGAGACCCTCCGCGTGGCCGACGCCGTAGACCTGGAGCAGCTTCTCCACGTACACCGGTTTCAGGCCGACTTCGGCCTTCTCCATCCGGCGCACCGTGGTCGGGTTGACGCGCAGCGCCTCCGCGGCCCGGTCGAAGCTGACCCCGGCCTTCTCGCGCAGGTCACGCAGCCGCAGACCCAGAACGATCTGCCCCACCGTGGGGGCCGAACGTGTCTCCGGCACGGCGGAACCCTCCCCTCGCCTCGACGGGCGGCCCGGCACACGGCGTCCCCCAACGCCTCAACCGCCCCTGCTGCCGGAAAGTGTGACACGCCGTCCGGGCAACGAACAGACTGCCCTCGCTATTCTGCAATTTGCAGAACGGGTCTTGCCATCCCAACTCCCGGGAATGGATAGTGAGAACCGACGGCCCGGCGCGGCAGCGCCGTGCGCGCCTCTGCGGACGGCGCGCGCCCCTGCGGACGGAAGGCGGAAGTGTCGTGCCCCCATCTCGTGGCACAGCGGTACTGACGCTCCCGGGCGACGCCGGACCGGGCTTCCTCGCCGCGGACTTCGAACTCGACGCGGAGGGCACCGCGGTCGCGGACGCCCGCCGCCGCGTCCGGCGCCAGCTGCGCCGCTGGGCCTTCCCCGCGGACGTCTGCGACACCGCCCAGCTCCTCGTCTCCGAACTCTTCACCAACGCCGTACTGCACACGGACAGTTCGCGCGTGAGCTGCGTACTGCGCGCGGGGGGCAGCCAACTGCGGGTGGAGGTGCGGGACGACGGCAGTGGCGCCCGCGATCCGCTGCCCTGCTGGGCGACCCCGGAGGACGAGCACGGCCGCGGGCTGCTCCTCGTCGACACCTTCGCCGAGGAGTGGGGCGTCGACCGGGCCGGCCCGGGCGCGGGCTGCGTGGTCTGGTTCGAACTCGGGCACCTCGCCACCTGATCCGTCCCGGACCCGGCGCCCCGGGCGATAGGTTCGGCCCATGGTCACCACGGCGGACACCTTCGACGGCGCACTGGAGAAGTGGCGGGACTGGCAGCGCAGCCCGTGGGGCCGGCTGCGCTACACCCTGGCCGCGCACAACCTCGCCCGCCACCTGCCCGCGCCGGGCGGGCAGCAGCCCCTGCGCATCCTGGACCTGGCCGGCGCCGACGGCGGCGACGCCGTGCCGCTCGCCCGAGCCGGCCACCGCGTCACGATCGCCGACTACTCGCCCGGCATGCTCGCCGCGGCCCGCGAGCGTGCCGCCGCGGCCGGCGTCGCCGAGCGGGTCACCACCGTCGAGACCGACGTCTTCGACCTCCCCGCGCCGCTGCGCGACGGCGGCTGGGACGCGGTCCTGTGCCACAACCTGCTGCAGTACGTGACCGAGGTGGAACCCGCGCTGCGCGCCGCCACCGCCCCGCTGCGCCCCGGCGGGCTGCTGTCCCTGATGGCCATCAACCGCCACTCCGTGCCGCTCGCCCTCGCCGTCCGCGACCTCGACCCGGCCGCGGCGCTCGAGGCGCTGGACGACCGCCGCGGCCGGACGGTGACCTTCGACGCCCCGGTCGTCCTGCACACCGCGGAAGAGGTCCGCGCGGTCCTGCGCACACTGGGCCACCATGAGCCCGCCCACTACGGCATCCGTACGGTCGCCGACCACATCACCGACGACGACCGCAAGCGGGAGCCCGGCTTCTACGCCGGTCTGGAAGCCCTCGAACTGGCGCTCACCGACCGCGACCCCTACGTGCACACGGCGCGCCTCTTCCAGCTCGTGAGCCGCTCGGCCTGAGGGCCCGCGCCGCCCGACGCCGCGGATGCCCCCGGCACCGGTGCGCCGTTCCATGGTCAGGCGGGTCCGGGCCCGGCCCGCCCGGACCATTGACGGGACGGTCGGCTGCCGCTGGAGTGTACGGGCGCGGGACCCGGTGTCCGCCCGCCGGGCACCGGTGGCCGATACTTGCCGGGAAGTCCGCCGGGCGCCCCCACGGCCCGCGGACCAGGTCACAGGAGGTGGATCTACGCGTGTCCAGGGTGGAGAAGCGCCGCCGCAGGCGTGCCGGGTGGGCCCGGGTCGCCGGAGCGGCCATGGCGGCCGTCGTCGTCGCCGGACTCGCCGGGTGCAGCAGCACGGGCGGCAAGCAGGCGGAGGAACGGCGGGAGCAGGCCCTGGAGGGCGGCGGGACCGCGGTGAACACGCCGCGCTGGAAGGTCGCCATGGTGACCCACTCCGGTGACGGCGACACCTTCTGGGACATCGTGCAGAACGGCGCCGAGATGGCCGCCCGCAAGGACAACATCGAGTTCCTCTACGCCCACGACAAGGACGCCGGCCGCCAGGCGCAGCTGGTGAAGTCCATGGTCGACAAGCAGGTGGACGGGCTGATCGTCACCCTCGCCAAACCGGAGGCGATGAAGGACGTCGTGCGCCGGGCCACGAAGGCCGGCATACCGGTGATCACCATCAACTCCGGGCAGGACCGGTACGAGGAGTTCGGCGCCCTCACCCACATCGGCCAGGACGAGGTCGTCGCGGGCGAGGCGGTCGGCGAGGAGCTGAACGCCCGCGGCCGCGAGCGGGCCCTGTGCGTGGTCCACGAGCAGGGCAACGTGGGACTCGACCAGCGGTGCACCGGCGTCGAGAACACCTTCGACGGCGAGATCGACCGGCTCTACGTGGAGGGCACCAACATGCCGTCGGTGGAGTCGTCGATCTCCGCCAAGCTCCAGTCGGACGAGAAGATCGACTCCGTCGTCGCCCTCGGGGCCCCGTTCGCCGCCACCGCCGCGAAGTCCGTCGACCAGACCGGCAGCAAGGCCGAGGTCGCGACCTTCGACCTCAACGCCCAGGTCGTCGACGGCCTCAAGGACGGTACGATCCGCTTCGCCGTCGACCAGCAGCCCTACCTCCAGGGCTACGAGGCGGTCGACCTGATGTGGCTCCGGCTCTACAACGACGACGTGCTCGGCGGCGGCCGCCCGGTGCTCACCGGCCCGCAGATCGTCACCCCCGAGGACGCCCCCGAACTGGAGAAGTACACCAAGCGGGGTACCCGGTGACGGCTGCTCCGCTTCCCGTTCCGGACAAGACGGACGAGGACGGCCCGCTGCGGGCCCGCTCGCTGCCGCGCCGCCTGATGAGCCGCCCGGAGCTGGGCGCGGTGATGGGCGCGGTCGCCGTCTTCGTGTTCTTCGCCCTCGTCGCCGACAGCTTCCTGCGGGCGGCCAGCCTGTCCACCGTGCTGTACGCCTCGTCCACCATCGGGATCATGGCCGTGCCGGTCGCGCTGCTGATGATCGGCGGCGAGTTCGACCTGTCCGCGGGCGTCATGGTCGCCACCTCCGCGCTGGTGTCCTCGCAGTTCAGCTACCAGATGACGGCCAACGTCTGGGTCGGCGCCGGCGTCTCGCTGCTGGTCACCCTCGCCTTCGGCGCCTTCAACGGCGTGACGCTGACCCGCACCAGGCTGCCCAGCTTCATCATCACGCTGGGCACCTTCCTCATGCTCACCGGCCTCAACCTGGGCCTCACCAAACTGATCAGCGGCACCGTCTCCACCCGCAGCATCGCCGACATGGAGGGCTTCGACTCCGCGCACGCCGTCTTCGCCTCCCAGCTCACCCTGTTCGGCGTGGACTTCCCGATCACCATCCTGTGGTGGTTCGCGCTGGTCGCCGTCGCCACCTGGATCCTGCTGCGCACCCGCGTCGGCAACTGGGTCTTCGCCGTCGGCGGCAACGCCCCCGCCGCCCGCGCGGTCGGCGTCCCCGTGTCCCGCACGAAGATCGGCCTGTACCTCGGCGTCGCCCTCGCCGCCTGGATCTCCGGACAGCACCTGCTCTTCAACTACGACGTCGTCCAGTCCTCCGAGGGCGTCGGCAACGAGCTGATCTACATCGCCGCCGCCGTCATCGGCGGCTGCCTGCTCACCGGCGGCTACGGCTCCGCGGTGGGCGCCGCCGTCGGCGCGTTCATCTTCGGCATGACCAGTAAGGGCATCGTCTACGCCCAGTGGGACCCGGACTGGTTCAAGTTCTTCCTGGGGGCGATGCTGCTGCTCGCCACCCTGCTCAACGCGTGGATCCGCAAACGGGCGGAGGCGAGCTGACATGACCACCGAGAACCAGCCCCTGATCGAGCTGCGGGACGTCGACAAGGCGTACGGCAACGTGACCGCCCTGACCGGAGTCTCGCTCCAGGTCCGCGCGGGAGCGATCACGTGCGTGCTCGGCGACAACGGCGCCGGCAAGTCCACCCTGATCAAGATCGTCTCCGGGCTGCACGGCCACGACGCGGGTTCCCTGCTCGTGGACGGCGAGGAGACCCGGTTCGCCTCGCCCCGCGAGGCCCTGAACCGCGGCATCGCCACCGTCTACCAGGACCTCGCCGTCGTCCCGCTGATGCCCGTCTGGCGGAACTTCTTCCTCGGCTCCGAGCCCCGGCGCGGCCGCGGGCCCCTCGCCCGGCTGGACGTCGACGCCATGCGCCGCACCACCCGCGACGCGCTGGCCCGCCTGGGCATCACGCTGCGCGACGTCGACCAGCCGATCGGCACCCTCTCCGGCGGCGAGCGGCAGTGCGTCGCCATCGCCCGGGCGGTGCACTTCGGCGCCCGCGTGCTCGTCCTCGACGAGCCCACCGCCGCGCTCGGCGTGAAGCAGTCCGGGATGGTGCTCAAGCACGTCGCCACCGCCCGCGACCAGGGCCTCGGCGTGGTCCTCATCACCCACAACCCGCATCACGCGTACCTGGTGGGGGACCGGTTCGTGCTGCTCAAGCGGGGTGAGATGGCCGGCAGCCACGCCCGGGACGCGATCAGCCTGGACGAGCTGACCCGCCAGATGGCGGGCGGCAGCGAGCTGGAGCAGCTCAGCCACGAACTGGAGCGCTCGTGACACAATCGGTTTCCGCGGGCACCGTCCGCCCGGAGTCCCGGCGCGCCCGCCACGGGAGGCGCTGACCGGGCGCCGGTCCGCCCAGCCCACAGACCACCGTGACCAGGCAGAGACGAGACGAGAAGGTGCGCGCAACCACGCCCCGCCCGGGCCGCATCCGGCCCCGCCCTCGCCCCCGCACCGCCGGCGGTCCGGAGGCCGGGCCGTGAGCAGCCGCGGCGACCGCGTCTACCGGCGTGCCACCACCGGCACCAGCGCGCTGCGCACGGTCAGCACCCGCGAACGGCGCTCGCCGCACTCCGCGCCCCGCGTGCCCACCGTCGGCATCGACATCGGCGGCACCAAGGTCATGGCGGGGGTGGTGGACGCCGACGGGCAGATCCTGGAACGGGTGCGCACCGAGACCCCCGACAAGTCCAAGAGCCCCAAGGTCGTCGAGGACACCATCGCGGAACTCGTGCTGGACCTCTCCGACCGGCACGACGTGCACGCCGTCGGCATCGGCGCCGCAGGCTGGGTGGACGCCGACCGTTCCCGCGTGCTCTTCGCCCCGCACCTCGCCTGGCGCGACGAGCCGCTCAAGGACGCCCTCACCTCCCGCCTCGCCGTGCCGGTGATGGTCGACAACGACGCCAACACCGCCGCCTGGGGCGAATGGCGTTTCGGCGCCGGGCGCGGCGAGGACCACCTCGTCATGATCACCCTCGGCACCGGGATCGGCGGCGCCATCCTGGAGGACGGACGGGTCAAACGCGGCAAGTACGGGGTCGCCGGCGAGTTCGGCCACATGCAGGTCGTGCCCTCCGGCCACCGCTGCCCCTGCGGGAACCGCGGCTGCTGGGAGCAGTACAGCTCCGGCAACGCCCTGGTCCGCGAGGCCCGCGAACTGGCCGCCGCCGAGTCGCCGGTCGCCTACGGCATCCTCGACGAGGTCGGCGGCCGGGTGGAGGAGATCACCGGCCCGCTCATCACCGACCTGGCCCGGCGCGGCGACGCCATGTGCGTCGAGCTGCTCCAGGAGATCGGCCACTGGCTCGGCATCGGCATCGCCAACCTCGCCGCCGCCCTCGACCCGTCCTGCTTCGTCATCGGCGGCGGCGTCAGCGCCGCCGACGACCTGCTGATCGGGCCCGCCCGTGACGCCTTCCGCCGCCACCTCACCGGACGCGGCTACCGCCCCGAGGCACGACTGGTCAAGGCGCAGCTCGGCCCCGAGGCCGGCATGGTCGGCGCCGCCGACCTCGCCCGGCTCGTCGCCCGCCGCTTCCGCCGCGCCAACCGGCGCCGCCTGGAACGCTACGAACGCTACGAACGCGCCGCCGACAACATCCGCCGGGCGGTGGGCCAGTGAGAACCACCGCCCCGCCCGCCGTCCCGCCCGCCGACCGGCCCCCGCACCGCCCCAAGCACCGCGTGCTGGCGCTGTGCGTCGTGGTCCTGCTCATCGCGATCCCCGCCGGCTACCTGGTGCAGTCCGCGTTCGTGAGCCGGGACAGCGGCGAGAACAAGCAGCGTGAGGCCGCTCTGAGCAACCTGCACTACGAATGGCCCAGCAAGGTGCAGCGACGCGTCTACGAGGTGCCGATCCCCAAGGGCTCCAGCTACGTGGCCTATTGGGAGTCCAACGCCTGGGAGAAGAGCAGCCTGCACGTCCAGTTCCGCACCTCCCAGAAGAACCTCGCACGCTTCCTCCGCGACGTCGGCACCGACCGCGAGGCGCTGCGCGAGGGCGAGGTCGCCATCAGCCGGGAACAGGCCGAGCGGGTCGGCTGGGACCTGCGCGCCGACGGCCGCACCTACGCGGGCGTGGTGCACGAGCAGCCCGAGCCCGCGCCCGACCTGCGCATCGCCGTGGACACCACGCCCGACAAGCGCCCCCGCGTCTACGTCGTCTCCACCGTCGGCTTCTGACCCGGCCCCGACACCGCGTCCCGGAAGCTCCGCCACCCGGGGCGCGGGGCACGCCGCGCGGTCGATACCGTGACCCGGGTGAGCGAGACCAAGACCCTCCAGTACCGGACCGACGGCCCCGACGGCGCGCCGCTGATCGTCCTCGGTCCCGCCCTCGGCGCGACGTGGCACATGTGGGACCGCCAGATACCCGAGCTGACCCGGCACCGGCGGGTACTGCGCTTCGACTTCCCCGGGCACGGCGGCGCCCCCGCCCACCCGGCCCTGTCGGCCGCCGAACTCGCAGAACGGCTGATCGTCACCTTCGACGCCCTCGGGGTCGAGCGCTTCGCCTACGCCGGCTGTTCGCTCGGCGGCGCCGTCGGCGCCGAACTGGCCCTCGCCCACCCGCACCGCGTCTCGTCGCTCGCGCTGCTGTCCTCCGCGCCGCGCTACGGCACCCCGGACGCGTGGCGGCAGCGCGGCGTGGTGATCCGTACGAACGGGCTGGACCCGGTTGCCCGCAGCACCCCGGAGCGCTGGTTCACGCCGGGCTTCGCCACCGCGCAGCCCGCGATCGTCGACTGGGCCGTGCAGATGGTCCGCACGACCGACCCGGGCTGCTACATCGCGGCCTGCGAGGCGCTGGCCGCGTTCGACATCCGCGACGCCCTGCCCCGCATCGGCGTGCCCGCCCTGGTGGTGGCCGGGGCCGACGACCGCGTCACACCGCCCTCCGACGCCCGCGCCCTGGTCGCCGGCATCCCGGACGCGCGTCTGGCCCTGGTGCCCGGCGCCTCCCACCTGGTGCCGGTCGAGCAGCCCGCCGCCGTCACCGACCTGCTCGTCACCCACCTCGGCGCCGAGACGCCCGGCGAGCCGCAGCGCGGCACCGGCCGGCCGCAGCCGGTGGGTGCGCCCCCGGCCGTGCGGCCGGTGATGCCTCCGCCGCCGCCCGTGGCCGTCGCCGAGCTGGAGGCGGGCGCCTCCGCAGGCATCCGCCGCGACCCGTACGAGGCGGGGCTCAAGGTGCGGCGCGAGGTGCTCGGCGACGGCTTCGTGGACCGCGCGCTGGCGGAGGCCGACGACGTCACGCGCGACTTCGAGGACTTCGCCACCCGCTACGCCTGGGGCGAGGTCTGGGACCGGCCGGGCATCGACCGCCGCACGCGCTCCGTGGTCACCCTCACCGCGCTCACCGCCGGCGGCCACCTCGACGAGCTGGCCCTCCACGTACGGGCCGCGCTGCGCAACGGCCTGACACCGGTGGAGATCACCGAGGTGCTGCTGCACGCCGGCGTCTACTGCGGCCTTCCCGCCGCGCGGGCCGCCTTCGCCGTCGCCCGGGACGTCGTCCGTGAGGAGACCGCGCCCGAGGACGACCCGGACGACGCCTGAGACCGCCCGACGTCCCACGAGGCGTGCGCGGCGTGCGGGACGGCGGGACGTGCGGGGCGTACGGGACCTGCGCGGCGTGCGGGACGTGCGGGGCGGTACACAATGGCCCGCATGGAGCTGATGAAGAAGGGCCACGCCTGCGTACGGCTGACGAAGGAGGGCCGCACCCTCGTCGTCGACCCCGGCGGCTTCTCCGAGGAGGACGCCGCGCTCGGCGCCGACGCCGTCCTGGTCACCCACGAGCACCCCGACCACTTCGACCCCGGGCGGCTGCGCACCGCGATGGAGGCCAACCCCGCCGCCGAGATCTGGACGCTCCGCAGCGTCGCCGAGCAGCTCGCCGGCGCCTTCCCCGGCCGGGTCCACACCGTCGGCCACGGCGACCGGGTCGACGCCGCCGGGTTCGAGGTCGAGGTGCACGGCGAGCTGCACGCGGTCATCCATCCCGACATCCCCCGCATCACCAACGTGGGCTACGTCGTCGACGGCGCCGTCTTCCATCCCGGAGACGCCCTGACCGTGCCCGGCCGTCCGGTGGACACGCTGCTGCTGCCGGTCCACGCCCCGTGGAGCAAGGTCTCCGAGGTCATCGACTACCTGCGCGAGGTACGGCCGCGGCTGGCCTACGACGTGCACGACGGCCTCCTCTCGCAGCAGGCGCACGGCGTCTACGGGCGGATGCTGGGCCCGGACGGACCCGGTGTCGGCGGCGCCGCACACACGCGGCTGGAACCGGGCGACTCCGTCGTCGTCAGTGCCGGGCGGTAGGTTTGCGGGCATGCGCATCGCCACCTGGAACGTGAACTCCGTCGGGGCCCGCCTTCCCCGTCTGCTGGACTGGCTCGAGTCCGCCGCGCCGGACGTCGTGTGCCTCCAGGAGCTCAAGTGCGACACCGACGCCTTCCCGGAGGCGGAGCTGCGCGAGCGGGGTTACGAGTCGGCCACCCTGTGCTCGGGACGGTGGAACGGCGTGGCCGTGCTCTCCCGCGTGGGCCTGACCGACGCGGTGCCCGGGCTGCCCGGCGGCCCGGAGTACGACGGCGGGCAGGAGGCCCGCGCCCTCACCGCCACCTGCGACGGCGTGCGCGTGACCTCGGTGTACGTGCCGAACGGCCGCGAGGTGGGCCACCCGCACTTCGCCTACAAGCTCCAGTGGCTGGAGGCGCTGCGCAAGGCCGCCGAGCCGGACGCCGCCGGTGCGCGGCCGTACGCCGTGCTCGGCGACTTCAACGTCGCCCCCACCGACGACGACGTCTACGACGTCGCCGCCTTCGAGGGTTCCACCCACGTCACGGAGGAGGAGCGGGCGGCGCTGGCCGCGCTGCGCGACGCCGGCCTGTCCGACGTCTTCCCGCGGCCGCTGAAGTACGACCACCCGTTCACCTACTGGGACTACCGGCAGCTGTGCTTCCCCAAGAACCGCGGCATGCGCATCGACCTGGTGTACGGCAACGCGCCGTTCACCTCGGCCGTACGGGACGCCTACGTCGACCGGGAGGCCCGCAAGGGCAAGGGGCCGTCCGACCACGCCCCGGTCGTCGTGGACCTGGAGCTCTGAGACCGCCCGCCCCGGAGGGAGGGCGGGCGGTAGGGGAACACCGGCGGGCGCCGCGGGCCGCGCGCCCTGTGGTGCAGACCGCACGCGGGGTGACACGCTGGCGGTATGCACATTCCATTCCTCGAGCACTGGCGCAGACGGCACGGCGACACCACGCACGGCACGGGCTTCGCGAACGCGCTCTCCGACGACCCCGAGGGCGTCGCCGAGCTGCTCTCGGAGTGCGAGCTGCTGCGTGACCACGCTGAACGCGCCGGCGTCGAACTGGACGACTCCGCCGAGTCGCTGGCCGCCCTCGACCAGCTCTTCCCGCTGTGGCGCGACGACACGGAAGCCGCGAACTGGCTCGGCAGCGACGCCGGCCTCTACCTGGGCACGGTGCTGGTGCGGACCGTGCCCGGCTCCTCCTGGCAGTTGTGGGAGACCGGCCAGCCGGTCGTCCGGCTGCCGTCCGGGCTCGAGGTGGACGTGCTGGAGGAGGGCCGCGCGTGGGCGGCCACCGGCACCCCCGAACTCGCCCAGCTCTACGCGGAACTCTCCGACGACTGAGCCTCGCGCTCCTCCTCCGGATCCTCGTCGGCCGGCCGGGGAGCCGGAGTGGTCGCCGCCCGCGTCACGTCCCCGACCAGCTCGACCACGTCCGGTCCGTAGGCCGACGAGTTGAGCACCTTCAGCAGCAGGCAGAACGTGCCCTTCCGCCCGTACTTGCGGATCAGCCGCGTCTCGTGACGGGCCAGGTAGCGGGCCGCCGCCTGGTTCGTGATGCCCGTCTGCCCGGCGATGAGGAACACCGGCCGGGTCTCTTCGCCGCCGCCGGCGGTGAGCCGGGCCAGCAGCACGTGTTCGGCACCGCCCTTGTCCATGACGTACCGCTCGCCACCGACGGTGAACGCCGCCCGCCCGGGACCCGGTTCGGCATCGGTGTTCACCAGGACGCCGGGGAGGAGCGACTGCAGGTGCGCCGCCGTGCGGGCGTTGGAGGCGGGCCCGCCGACGCAGAACTCGGTGCGCTCCCCGAACCCCTGCAGCGCGGTGTCGTGCGTGACGATGTCGGCGTGCGCCCCGCAGTCCTTGATCAGGGCGGAGAGCTCCAGCAGGGCGAACACGTCGCGTCGCGCCACCGACCAGGAGGACGCGGCCGGATCACGGTTGACGATCAGCAGGCACTCGGAGTGCGGCAGCAGCCCGTAGAACCGCTGTCTGCGGCGAAGTCTGCGCCGCCACAGGTACGTGCGGGCGAACCAGCCGAGAGCCGCCGTGATGCCCGCGGCCAGTATCCCGAGCACGATCTCGCGCATGTCATCTGTCATGAGGCGGGAGCGTACATGTCACGAGTTTCGGCGGGTCCGGGCCGGGATGCAGACGCCGGGAAGGAGGCGGGTCTACGCTGCGCGCACGCACGTGACTGGAGGTTCCTCGGATGCGCCGTCGTTCCGTCCGCCTGTCGGCCCTGATCACCGCAGTGGCGGCAGTGGGTTCCCTGTCCGTCGCGGCCGCGCCGGCCGCACCACCGCCGTCCGACCGCGGGACGCCGCCCAAGGAGCCGGTCGCCGTCGGCTACGGCGGCGCCGTGGCGAGCGTCGACCCCGACGCCTCCGCCATCGGCGTCGACGTCCTGAGACGAGGCGGCAACGCCGTCGACGCGGCCGTGGCCACCGCCGCCGCACTCGGTGTCACCGAGCCGTTCTCCGCCGGAATCGGCGGCGGCGGCTACTTCGTCTACTTCGACGCCGACAGCGGCCGCGTCCACACCCTCGACGGCCGCGAACGCGCCCCGCTGAGCGCCGACGAGTCGCTGTTCCTGGAGAACGGCGAGCCGCTGCCGTTCGACGAGGCCGTCACCAGCGGCCTCAGCGTCGGCACCCCCGGCACCCCCGCCACCTGGGACGCGGCCCTCGACGCGTGGGGCACCACGTCGCTGCGCAAGGCCGTCAGGCCCGCGGCGAAGCTCGCCCACCGCGGCTTCACCGTCGACGAGACCTTCCGCTCGCAGGTCGCCGACAACGAGGAGCGGTTCCGAGACTTCCCCGCCAGCGCCGAACTGTTCCTGCCCGGCGGCGAACTCCCCGAGGTCGGCTCCACGATCCGCAACAAGGACCTGGCCCGCACGTACACCAAGCTCGGCCGTCGGGGCGTGGACGCCTTCTACCGGGGCCCGCTCGCGCGCGACATCGCCGACACCGTCCAGGACCCGAAGGTCGCCGAGGGCGCCGAACGCGTCGTGCGGCCCGGCGACATGACGGCGCGCGACCTGCGCGCGTACGACGTGAAGTTCCAGGACCCGACGCACGTCGACTACCGCGGCCTGGACGTGTACGGCATGGCGCCGTCGTCCTCCGGCGGCACCACCGTCGGCGAGGCGCTGAACATCATGGAGAACCAGGACCTCTCCGAGGCGTCGAAGAAGGAGTTCCTGCACCACTACCTGGAGGCCAGCAAGCTCGCCTACGCCGACCGCGGCCGGTGGCTCGGCGACGCGGCCTACGAGGACGTGCCCGTCGAGGGCCTGCTGTCCCAGGAGTTCGCCGACGCCCGCGCCTGCCTCGTCGACGACGAGAAGGCGATGCAGAGCCCCGTCGCCTTCGGCGACCCGCGCGACCCGGCAGGCTGCGAGCGCGGCGACCAGGTCGCCCCGCTCACCTACGAGGGCACCAGCACCACGCACCTGACGACCGCCGACCGGTGGGGCAACGTCGTGTCGTACACCCTCACCATCGAGCAGATCGGCGGCAGCGCGATGACCGTGCCCGGCCGCGGTTTCCTGCTCAACAACGAGCTGACCGACTTCTCCTTCGCCCCGGCCGCCGAGGACGTGCCCGACCCGAACCTCCCCGGCCCCGGCAAGCGGCCCCGCTCGTCGATGTCGCCCACCATCGTGCTGGAGGACGGCAAGGCCGCCTTCGCCCTCGGCTCGCCGGGCGGCTCCACCATCATCACCACGGTGCTCCAGACGCTGGTCAACCGCGTCGACCGCGACATGAGCCTCCCCGAGGCCATCGCCGCGCCGCGTGCCACCCAGCGCAACACCGAGGAGACGCTGCTGGAGAAGGACCTGTACGACAGTTCCGTGCGCGGCGAACTGGAGGACATGGGCCACCTGTTCGCGGAGACCGGCGAGATCGGCGCCGCCACCGGCATCGAGCGCCTGGGCCGTGGCAAGTGGCTGGCCGCCGCCGAGCCGGAGCGCCGCGGCGCCGGCTCCGCCATGGTCCCCCACCCGGTGCGCCAGGACCGGTGACGCGCCGCCAGGCGTAGCGCCCGCACCGCCAGGGGTGTGTGGTCCGTGCCCGCCGCAGGGCACGGACCACACACCCCTGTTCGCGTGCGAACTGCTCCGTACGCCGTACACCGGGAAGATCGTTCCGGCGACCTCGCGTCGATGCCCTTGCCACCGTCGGTGACGGGATCTACGGTCGCATCCTCACGCTGATCTACGCGAGTCGATCCGCGTGTTCGTACCGCGGGGCCACCGCCTACGCCCGGACTCGAGGAGCAGCTCATGCCCGACATCGTGCGCGCCGCACTCGTACAGGCCACCTGGACCGGCGACACCGAGTCGATGATCGACAAGCACGAGCAGCACGCACGGGAGGCGGCCCGGCAGGGCGCGAGAGTGATCGGCTTCCAGGAGGTCTTCAACGCGCCGTACTTCTGCCAGGTGCAGGACCCCGAGCACTACAAGTGGGCGGAGCCGGTACCCGACGGGCCGACCGTGCGGCGGATGCAGGACCTCGCCCGCGAGCTGAGCATGGTGATCGTCGTACCGGTCTTCGAGGTCGAGCAGTCGGGCTTCTACTACAACACCGCGGCCGTCATCGACGCCGACGGCACGGTGCTCGGCACCTACCGCAAGCACCACATCCCGCAGGTCAAGGGCTTCTGGGAGAAGTACTACTTCAAGCCCGGCAACCTCGGCTGGCCGGTCTTCGACACGGCCGTGGGCAAGGTCGGCGTCTACATCTGCTACGACCGCCACTTCCCGGAGGGCTGGCGCGCGCTCGGCCTGGCCGGGGCGCAGCTCGTCTACAACCCCTCCGCCACCTCCCGCGGCCTGTCCGCCTACCTGTGGCAGCTGGAGCAGCCGGCCGCCGCGGTCGCCAACGAGTACTTCATCGCCGCCATCAACCGCGTCGGTCAGGAGGAGTACGGCGACAACGACTTCTACGGCACCAGCTACTTCGTCGACCCGCGCGGCCAGTTCGTCGGCGAGGTCGCCAGCGACAAGGAGGAGGAACTCGTCGTCCGCGACCTGGACATGTCGATGATCGACGAGGTCCGGCAGCAGTGGGCCTTCTACCGCGACCGGCGGCCGGACGCCTACGACGGGCTGGTGCAGCCGTGAGCGACGTGCACTCCGCGGGCGACCTGCACTCCGCGGGCGACCTGCACCACCGGCACCGGGCCGTGATGCCGGACTGGCTCGCCCTCTACTACGACCGCCCGATGGAGATCACCCACGGCGAGGGCCGGCACGTCTGGGACGCCGAAGGCAACCGCTACCTGGACTTCTTCGGCGGCATCCTCACCACCATGACCGCCCACGCGCTGCCCGAGGTCACCAAGGCGGTCGCCGAGCAGGCCGGGCGCATCCTGCACACCTCCACCCTCTACCTCGACCGCCACATGGTCGAGCTGGCCGAACGCGTCGCCGCCCTGTCCGGCATCCCCGACGCCCGGGTCTTCTTCACCACCTCCGGCACCGAGGCCAACGACGCCGCCCTCCTGCTGGCGACCACGTACCGCCGCTCCAACCAGGTGCTGGCGCTGCGCAACAGCTACCACGGCCGTTCCTTCTCCGCCGTCGGCATCACCGGCAACAGCGCCTGGTCGCCCACCAGCCTCTCCCCGCTCCAGACGCTCTACGTGCACGGCGGCGTGCGCAGCCGCGGCCCGTACGCGCACCTGGACGACGACGCGTTCACCGCCGCCTGCGTGGCGGACCTGCGGGACATGCTGGGGCAGACGCGCGGGGGCGTGGCGGCGCTGATCGCCGAGCCCGTGCAGGGGGTCGGCGGCTTCACCTCCGGCCCGGACGGGTTGCTCGCCGCGTTCCGCGAGGTGCTCGACGCGCACGGCATCCTGTGGATCTCCGACGAGGTGCAGACCGGCTGGGGCCGCACCGGGGATCACTTCTGGGGCTGGCAGGCCCACGACCGCGCGGGGCCGCCCGACATGCTGACGTTCGCCAAGGGCATCGGCAACGGCATGTCCGTCGGCGGCGTCGTCGCCCGTGCCGAGGTGATGAACTGCCTGGACGCCAACTCCATCTCCACCTTCGGCGGCAGCCCGGTCACCATGGCCGCCGCGCAGGCCAACCTCAACCACCTCCTCGAACACGACCTCCAGGGCAACGCCCGCCGCGTCGGCGGCCTGCTGCTCGAACGACTCCGTGCCGCCGTCGCCGGCCTGGACGTCGTCCGCGAGGTACGCGGCCGCGGCCTGATGATCGGCCTCGAACTGGTCCGCCCCGGCACCGACGAGCCCTCGCCGGAGGCCGCCTCCCTGGTCCTGGAGGCCGCCCGTGAAGGCGGACTGCTCATCGGCAAGGGCGGCAGCCACCTCGGCAGCGTGCTGCGCATCGCCCCGCCGCTGTCACTGACCGTCGCCGAGGCGGAGGAGGGCGCCGGAATCCTGCAGCGCGCCCTGGAGACGGCGCAGACCCGACTCGAAGGGAACGCACGCGCATGAGCAGCAGCAACCGCACCGTCGTCCGGGGCGGGCTGGTCGTCACCGCCGCCGACGAACTCCACGCCGACGTGCTGATCGAGGACGGCCGCGTCGCCGCGCTCGCCGCACACGGCAGCGAGGCCGCCGCCGGCTGGACGGCCGGGAACGTCATCGACGCGACGGGCAGGTACGTGCTGCCGGGCGGCGTCGACGTGCACACCCACATGGAGCTGCCGTTCGGCGGCACCTTCGCCTCCGACACCTTCGAGACCGGCACCCGCGCCGCCGCCTGGGGCGGCACCACCACCATCGTCGACTTCGCCGTCCAGACCCAGGGGCACGCGCTGCGCGAGGGGCTGGACCAGTGGCACGCCAAGGCCGACGCCAAGTGCGCGATCGACTACGCGTTCCACATGATCGTCTCCGACGTCAACGACGCGACGCTCAAGGAGATGGACCTGCTCGTGGAGGAGGGCATCACCTCCTTCAAGCTGTTCATGGCCTACCCCGGCGTCTTCTACAGCGACGACGGCCAGATCCTGCGCGCCATGCAGCGCGGCGCCGACAACGGCGCGCTCACGATGATCCACGCCGAGAACGGCATCGCCATCGACGTCCTGGTGCAGCAGGCCCTGGACGCCGGTCGTACCGACCCGCGTCACCACGGCGAGGTCCGCAAGGTGCTGCTGGAGGCGGAGGCCACCCACCGCGCCATCCAGCTCGCCCGCGTCGCCGGCGCACCGCTGTACGTGGTGCACGTCTCGGCGGCGGAGGCCGTCGCCGAACTCGCCGCAGCCCGGGACAAGAACCTCCCCGTCTTCGGGGAGACCTGTCCGCAGTACCTCTTCCTGTCCACCGACAACCTGGCGGAACCCGACTTCGAGGGTGCCAAGTACGTGTGCAGCACCCCGCTGCGGCCCCGCGAGCACCAGGCCGCGCTGTGGCGGGGCCTGCGCACCGACGACCTCCAGGTGGTCTCCACCGACCACTGCCCGTTCTGCTTCAACGGCCAGAAGGAACTGGGCCGCGGCGACTTCTCCAAGATCCCCAACGGCATGCCGGGCGTCGAGCACCGTATGGACCTGCTGCACCAGGCGGTGCTGGACGGCCACATCAGCCGGCGCCGCTGGATCGACATCGCCTGCGCGACCCCGGCGCGGATGTTCGGCCTCTACCCGAAGAAGGGCACCATCGCCCCCGGCTCGGACGCCGACATCGTCCTCTACGACCCCACCGCCGAGCAGACCCTCTCGGTCGAGACCCACCACATGAACGTCGACTACTCCGCCTACGAGGGCAAGCACGTCACCGGACGGGTCGAGACGGTGCTCTCCCGCGGCCACACCGTGATCGACCGGCGGGAGTACACCGGCCACGCCGGCCACGGCCAGTACACCCCGCGCGGCACCTGCCAGTTCCTCGCCTGACCCGGAACGGCCCCGGGAATCCCCGGGGCCCGGCACCCGACAGGAGACCACCGACCATGGACTTCGGCCTCGTCCTGCAGACCGACCCGCCCGGCGCCGCGACCGTCGGCCTGATGCGCCGCGCCGAGCGCAACGGCTTCCGCTACGGCTGGACGTTCGACTCCGCCGTTCTCTGGCAGGAGCCGTACGTCATCCACAGCCGCATCCTGGCCAACACCCAGCGGCTGATCGTCGGCCCCATGGTGACCAACCCGGGCACCCGCACCTGGGAGGTCACCGCCTCCACCTTCGCCACGCTCAACGAGATGTACGGCAACCGCACCGTCTGCGGCATCGGCCGCGGCGACTCCGCGATGCGCGTCGCCGGGCGCAAGCCCAACACCCTCGCGCGGCTCAGCGAGGCCATGTCCGTCATCCGCGACCTGGCCGAGGGCCGCGAGGCCGTCGTCGACGGCACCCCGCTCCGGCTGCCCTGGGTGGCCGGCTCCCGGCTTCCGGTCTGGATGGCCGCCTACGGCCCCAAGGCGCTCGCGATGGCCGGACGCGAGGCCGACGGCTTCATCCTGCAGCTCGCCGACCCCTACCTCACCGAGTGGATGGTCAAGGCCGTACGGCAGGCCGCGGCCGACGCCGGACGCGACCCCGACGAGGTCACCGTGTGCGTCGCCGCCCCCGCCTACGTCACCGAGGACGCGAGCGACGCGGCGATGGCCCACGCCCGCGAACAGTGCCGCTGGTTCGGCGGCATGGTGGGCAACCACGTCGCCGACCTCGTCGCCCGCTACGGCGAGGAGTCCTCCCTCGTCCCCGCCGCGCTGACCTCCTACATCAAGGCGCGGCACGGCTACGACTACGCCCACCACGGGCGGGCCGGCAACCCCGACACCGAGTTCGTGCCGGACGAGATCGTCGACCGCTTCTGTCTCGTCGGCCCCGTGGAGACGCACCTGGAACGGCTGCGGGCCCTGCGGGAACTCGGCGTCGACCAGTTCGCCGTGTACGCCATGCACGACGCCCGGGAAGCGGTCGTCGACGCCTACGGCGAGCACATCGTCCCCGTCCTGCACGACGGACCCGCGACCTCGTGAGGTGAACGCATGACCGGCACCGCCCCCGCGAAGTCAGACCGGCCGTCCGACGGCGGTACCGCCACGCCGGACGGCCGGGTGGAGCTGCCGCCCGGCGCGATACCCGCGGACAGCCGCTTCGCCAACGCCGACCTGTACCCCGTGCCGGTCGCCGAACGCCGCTGGACGACGTACAACTTCGCCGCCCTGTGGGTCGGCATGGCCGTCAACATCCCCTCCTGGACGCTCGCCTCCGGCCTCATCGCGCTCGGCATGGACTGGAAACAGGCCGTGCTCACCATCGCGCTGGCCAACGTCATCGTGCTGCTGCCGATGCTGCTCACCGGTCACGCCGGACCGAAGTACGGCATCCCCTTCCCCGTCCTGGCCCGCGCCTCGTTCGGCGTGGTCGGCGCGAACCTGCCCGCGTTGCTGCGCGGCCTCGTCGCCTGCGCCTGGTTCGGCATCCAGACCTGGATCGGCGGCCAGTCCATCTTCTTCCTCGCCGGGAAGATCTTCGGCGAGGGCAGCTGGTGGGTGCTGGCGGGGGAGACCTTCGGCTACCCGTGGACGCAGTGGCTGTCGTTCCTGCTGTTCTTCCTCATCGAGGTCGTGGTCATCGTCCGCGGCATGGATGCCGTCCGCCACCTGGAGAACTGGGCGGCGCCGCTGATGCTGCTCGGCGCACTGGCGCTGCTGTGGTGGATCGCCGACAAGGCCGGCGGGTTCGGACCGCTGCTCGACCAGCCCTCGCAGCTCGGCTGGGGTGCCGACTTCTGGCCGGTCTTCTTCCCCGCCCTGATGGGCATGATCGGCTTCTGGTCCACCCTGTCGCTCAACATCCCCGACTTCACCCGCTTCGGCGCCGGCCAGCGTTCCCAGGTCTGGGGCCAGACCCTCGGACTGCCGACCACCATGGCGGCGTTCGCCCTGCTCTCCGTCCTGGTCACCTCGGGCTCGCAGGCCGTCTACGGCGAACCCGTCTGGGACCCCAGCCAGTTGGCCGCGCGGATGGACAGCACGGTCGGCGTGCTCTTCGCGCTGTTCGTCGTCCTGATGGCCACGCTGAGCACCAACATCGCCGCCAACCTGGTCAGTCCCGCGTACGACCTGTCCAACCTCGCGCCGCGCCTGATCACCTTCCGCACCGGCGCGCTGCTGGCCTGCGTCATCGGCGTGGTCATCTTCCCGTGGAAGCTGATCGAGAACCCGTCGGTCTACATCTTCACCTGGCTCGGCACCGTCGGCGGACTGCTCGGCACGGTCGGCGGCATCCTCATCGCCGACTACTGGCTGGTGCGCCGCACCCGGCTCGAACTGGCCGACCTCTACCGCCCGGACGGCGTGTACTGGTACAGCGGCGGCTGGAACTGGCGTGCCCTCGTCGCCTTCGCGGCCGGCGGCACGCTCGCGGTGGGCGGCTCCTCCTCCGCCCCGGGCTCCGGCCCCTTCCCCGCGGACGGCCTGATCCCCGTGCTGGAGCCGCTCGTCGACTACGGCTGGGCCGTCGGCCTCAGCAGCTCCGCCCTGCTCTACCTCGTGCTGACGGCCGCCTTCCGTCCGCGCGGTGCCGGACGGAAGACGGCTGCGGGACCTCAGTAGCCGTTGGGTCGAGCACGCCGGGGAGGCCGCGGTGCCGCCCGTCAGCCCCCGGCGAGCGCGTCCAGCAGGGCGGGCAGGGCGATGCCGATCGGGTCGCGGACGACCTCGGTCGCCAGCGCGTCGTACGGCGTCGGCTCCGCGTTGACGATGATCAGCCGGGCGCCGTGCTCGGCGGCCAGCCCGGCCAGCGACGCGGCGGGCTGCACCTGGAGGCTCGTGCCGACCGCGACGAACACGTCGCACGCCTTCGCCACGGCGATCGCCTGCGACAGCACCTCCGGGTCCAGGGCCTGACCGAACATCACCGTCGCCGACTTGAGGATGCCGCCGCAGCTCTCGCACGCCGGGTCGGCCTCGCCCGCCTCGACCCGTGCCAGCGCGTCCGCCATCGTGCCGCGCGCGTCGCATCCGGTGCACACCACCGTCCGCGACGTGCCGTGCAGCTCCAGCACCTTCCGCTCCGGAACGCCGGCCAACTGGTGCAGCCCGTCCACGTTCTGCGTGATGACCCGCACCGGCGTGCCCGAGCGCTCCAGCCGGGCCACCGCCTCGTGCGCCCCGTTCGGCTTCGCCGCCCACACCGGGCTGTCCCGCCGCATCCGCCAGGAGCGGCGCCGCACGTCCGCGTCGGCCATGTAGTGGCCGTAGGTGACGAGCTTCTCCGCCTCCGGGTCCCGCTTCCACAGCCCCTGCGGCCCCCGGTAGTCCGGAATCCCCGAGTCGGTGGAGATCCCCGCCCCGCTGAGGAGCGCCACCAGCGGGCGTTTCCCCTGCTCCGTGCTCTCGTCCGCGCTCATACCGGAAGCGTACGCTCCGGGCATGTTCACCACCCGGCCCACGCTCCAGGGCACCTTCGGCATGGCCGCCGGAACCCACTGGCTCGCCGCCCAGACCGCCATGGCCGTCCTCGAGGACGACGGCAACGCCTTCGACGCGGCCGTCGCCGCGGGATTCGTCCTCCAGGTCGTCGAGCCGCACCTGAACGGCCCGGCCGGCGAGGTGCCGATCCTCCTCGCACCCGCCGGGGGACCCGTGCGGGTCCTGTGCGGTCAGGGCGTCGCCCCCGCCGGGGCGACCGTCGCGCACTACACCGGACTCGGCCTGGACCTCGTCCCCGGCACCGGCCCCCTCGCCGCCGCCGTGCCCGGCTCCTTCGACGCCTGGCTCACGCTGCTCCGCGACCACGGCACCCGGTCGCTGCGCGAGGTGCTGACCTACGCCGTCGGGTACGCCGAACGCGGCCACCCGGCCGTCGAGCGGATCGGCGAGACCGTGGAGACGGTCCGCGGACTCTTCGAGACGGAGTGGACGGACTCCGCGGCGGTCTACCTGCCCGACGGCCGCGCCCCGCGCCCCGGCGCGCTGCTGCGCAACCCCGCGCTCGCCCGCACCTGGCGGCGGCTGCTGGACGAGGCCGAAGCCGCCGGGCCGGGCCGCGAGCAGCAGATCGACGCCGCGCGGCGCGCCTGGCGCGAGGGCTTCGTCGCCGAGGCCCTGGCCGCGGCCGCCGCCCGCCCCACCATGGACACCTCCGGCGAACGCCACACCGGCACCCTCACCGGCGACGACCTCGCCGGCTGGCACGCCACGTACGAGGAGCCTGCCACCTACACCTGGAACGGCTGGACGGTCTGCAAGCCCGGGCCCTGGTCGCAGGGCCCCAGCCTCCTCCAGCAACTCGCTCTGCTCCCCGACGACCTGCCCGAGGCGTACGGCAGCCCCGACTCCGTGCACCGTCTCGTGGAGGGCACCAAGCTCGCGATGGCCGACCGGGAGGCCTGGTACGGCGACGCCGACGGCGCGGAGCACGTGCCGCTCGCGGACCTGCTGTCGCCCGCGTACAGCGCCGGGCGCCGCCGCCTCGTCGGCGACACCGCCTCCCACGCCTTGCGCCCCGGCAGCCCCGGCGGCCGCACGCCCCGGCTGCCCGCCGCCGCGCTCGCCGCCGCCGGACGCGGGCGCGCCGTCGCGGCGGGCACCGGCGAGCCGACCGTGCCGTCGCCCGTCGCCCCGGCGGACGACCGGGTGGGGAAGGGGACCGAGGCCTTCCCGGCCGACGCTCTCCCGGCCGACGCCGCCCGGCACGCCGGCGGCCCCCACGTCGACCGGAACGGCCTCACCCGCGGCGACACCTGCCACATCGACGTCGTGGACCGCTGGGGCAACATGGTCAGCGCCACGCCCAGCGGCGGCTGGCTGCAGTCCAACCCGGTCATCCCCGAACTGGGCTTCCCGCTCGGCACCCGCCTCCAGATGGCCTGGCTGGAGCCCGGACTGCCCAACACCCTCGCGCCCGGCCGCCGCCCGCGCACCACGCTGTCGCCCTCGCTCGCGCTCCGCGACGGGCGCCCCGTGCTGGCGTTCGGCACCCCCGGCGGCGACCAGCAGGACCAGTGGCAGCTGCACCTGCTGCTCGCCGCCGCCCTGCGCGCACCGGTGCGCGGCGGCCTCGACCTGCAAGGATCCATCGACGCTCCCAACTGGCACACCGAGAGCTTCCCCGGCTCCTTCTACCCGCGCACGATGCGGCCGGGCTCCCTCGTGGTGGAGTCCCGGATCGGCGAAGAGGCCGTCGCCGCGCTGCGCGCCCGCGGCCACCGGGTCACCGTCGGCCCGCCCTGGTCCGAGGGCCGGCTCAGCGCCGTGGCCCGCGACCCCGAGACCGGCGTGCTCTCCGCCGCCGCCAACCCGCGCGGCATGCAGGGTTACGCGGTGGGCCGGTGAACGGGCGGCCCCCGCAGGAGGGACGGCGTGCGGGGCGGGGCGCCCCCGGCGGCAGGGCGTGCTTCCATGGAGGCATGATCGACGATGCCCTGGTGTCCGGAGCCGAAGAGGCGGTACGCGAAGCGGTGGCGGAGGAGGTCATGCCGCGGTGGCGCCGGCTCGCCACGCACGAGGTGCTGGAGAAGAGCGGCCCGCACGACCTGGTGACCATCGCCGACCGGAAGGCGGAGGAGCACCTCACCCGCACCCTCACCGCCCTGCTGCCCGGCTCGGTGGTCGTCGGCGAGGAAGCCGTCCACGACGACCCCGTGCGGTACGAGGCGCTGCGCGGCCCCGACCCGGTGTGGATCATCGACCCGGTCGACGGCACCCGGCAGTTCGTGCGCGGCGAGGACGGCTTCTGCACCCTGCTCGCCCTCGCCCAGCACGGCGAACTGCTCGCGTCCTGGACGTACGTGCCCGCCCGGGGGGACATGGCCATCGCGCGCCGCCGCGGCGGCGCGCTGCTCAACGGCGAAGCCGTGACGGCCGGTTCGCCCGCGCCGGGAGCAGTCCTCGAAGTCGCCACCTCGCACCCGGACTTCACCACCGAGGACCAGAAGCGCGCCCTGCTCGGGCTGCGTACGGACGGCGTCGCGCCGCGACCGTGCGGTTCCGCGGGTCTGGAGTACCTGCGGGTGGCGCGTGGCGAGCTGGACGCCGTCGCCTTCTCCTGGGAGAGCGCCTGGGACCACGCGGCGGGCCTGCTGCTGGTGGCGGAGGCGGGCGGCGCGAGCAGCACGATCGCTGGGGACTCTTTCACACTCGCCGGGAACAACGCGCTTCCCTTCACCGCGGCGCGCGACGCGACGACCGCACGGCGTATCGTCGAGCTGCTGCAGACCGGCAGCTGACGCACAGGGGCGAGGGGAGAGCCGAAATGCCGTCGATCCGGGACGCGGTGGTGGTGGGTGCCGGCCCCAACGGACTGACCGCGGCGGTGGAGCTGGCCCGTCGGGGCTTCTCCGTGGAGTTGTTCGAGGCGCTGGACACCGTCGGTGGAGGCGCGCGCACCGAGGAGCTGACCCTTCCGGGTTTCCGGCACGACCCGTGCTCGGCGGTGCATCCGCTCGGCGTCAACTCCCCGGCCTTCCGCGACATGCCGCTCGCCCGCCACGGTCTGGAGTGGCTGGAGTCCGATCTGGCGATGGCGCACCCCTTCCCGGACGGCACGGCTGCGGTGCTGGCCCGTTCGGTGGGGGAGACCGCCGCGTCCCTGGGCAGCCGCGACGCCGGCGCGTACCGCAGGCTGGTCGCACCGCTGCTGCCCCGCTGGGACACCCTCGCCGCCGACTTCCTCGGCCTCGGCTCGGCCCTCAACGGACGTCTGCCGAGCGCCCCGTTCGATCTCGCCCGCTTCGGCATGGCCGGGCTGCAGCCTGCGGCCTGGCTGAGCCGCCGCTTCCGCGACGAGAAGGCCCGGGCCCTGGTGGCCGGCATGGCCGGACACGTCATCGCGCCCACGACCACGTTCGCGACCGGCGGCATCGCGCTGGTCTTCGCCCTGGCCGCGCACGCCCGCGGCTGGCCCGTCCCGCGCGGGGGCTCGCAGTCCGTCTCCGACGCCCTCGCCGCCTACCTGCGGGAGCTGGGCGGTGTGATCCACACCGGCTCCGAGGTGAAGCGGCTGGACGAGTTGCCTCCCGCGCGCGCGTACGTCTTCGACACCTCGCCGACCGCCCTGGCCCGCATCGCCGGTCTGGGCCACGCCTACGCCGGCTACACGTACGGAGCCGGCGCGTTCAAGATCGACTATGCCCTGGACGGCCCGGTCCCGTGGACCTCTCCCGAGGCCCGCCGCGCCACCACCGTGCACGTCGGGCACACCGCCGGAATGATCGACGACGCGCTGCGGCGCGCCACGCGGGGCCAGGACCCGGAGCGGCCCTTCCTGATCACCGCCCAGCCCGGCCTCGTCGATCCGTCACGCGCACCGGAGGGCCGGCAGGTCTTCTGGGTCTACGGCCACGTCCCGAACGGCTGGGACGGCGACGCCACCGAGGTCGTCGAGGAGCAGCTGGAGCGCTTCGCGCCCGGCTTCCGCGACCGGGTCCTCGCCCGTGCCACGGCCGGCCCGCCGGAACTCGCCGCGCGCAACGCGAACTACGTCGGCGGCGACATCGCGTGCGGCTCGGCGGCGGGCCTGCAACTGCTGCTGAGGCCGAAGCTCGCGCGCGTCCCGTACGCCACCGCGCACCCGGCCGTCTACCTCTGCTCCTCCGCCACCCCGCCGGGACCCGGCGTCCACGGCATGTCCGGGCACCACGCCGCCCGCGCCGTCTGGCGCCGCCTGGCGCTGGGCCGCTGAGACGCCGGGGTACCGGAGCTCCGCTCCTTCTGAGTAGCCGTACTCAGGCGCACGGGGGTGCTGCGCCTCTACCGTGACCGCTCGGGATGCCACGAGGGGGAGCGTCATGAGCCGGACAGACGTCGGGAGAATCGCCGGCGCCGCAGCGACGGGAGCGGTGGTGGGCTGGACGGCCGCCGCCCTCTGGGCCCACGGAGTACGGCGGGGTGAGGCCGCGTGCTCGGACTCGCCGGGCTTCTGCCTGTCCCTGTACCCGCTCGGGACGTTCGCGGCGTGGATCGCGCTGGCGCTCGTCGTGTTCGGCCTGGGGCTGCGCCGGGCGGGGGTGAGGCCCCTGTGGGTCACCGTTCCGGTGTGCACGCTGCTCGTGTGGTGGACCACCGCGTACTTCGCGACGGTGTCCGGAGACGTGCCGCACGCGGGGCTCGCGGCGCTGTTCGGCGCTCCGGCCGCCGCGCTCGTCTGCGCCGCCCCTCCGGAGCGTTCCCGGATGCGCGTGGCCTGGCCGGTGGGGGTAGCGGCTCTCCTGCTGCCCGCCCTGGCCCGGGTGTCGGGAGCGGTGTGAGGCGCCGGAGCGCTGCGGTGTGCGGAGGCGCCGCCTCCGCACACCGCACACGGGCCCGGGAGTGGTCCGCGGGGCTCAGGCCACGCAGCCGCGCGGGATGAACGCCCAGGCGATGCCGCCGGCGAAGCGCTGGCCGTGCCACTTGGCCATCACCCACTGGCGGTCCTTCGTGGTGTAGCGGACGTCGATCTGCGCTCCGGCCGGGACCGTGCCGAGGACGTGGCGCGGGACGGCGGCGCCCGAACCGTATGCGGCGGCCGCGCCGATGTTGCCGTAGACGGTGCATGCGGCGGTGGAATGGGTGACCTTCAGTCCGCCGCCCTTGTTGGTGCTCCAGACGCCGTACGGGCTGCACAGGTGGTCTACCGCGTTCTCCTGGCAGAAGACCCGTTCGGAGTGCCACCAGCGCAGCTGGTCGGGGGTGCCGTCGCCGTGGCTGGAGCCCACCACGTTCGGGCCGCCCGCGCAGCTGCCGGACATGAAGCCGCTGCGCTTGATGGCGAACTTGCTGGTGCCGTACGCGTAGGCGCAGCCGTCGAAGCTGCCGCCGGCGAAGCCCCACGGCCAGCGGTCGATGCTGGGGTTGCCCGCGCTGCCGTCGCCGGTGTCGCGGATGTCCATGTGGTCGGGGCCGGGCTTGATGCTGCCGTCCGCGAAGCGGAAGTCCTCCCCGAACAGGTAGCCCACCATCGGGCCGTTGGCCTTGTAGCTGAGCAGCACCCAGCCGGGCCCCATGCCGGTCTGCGCATGGCTGTCCTCGGCGGCGCTCTGCACGCGGTTGACGCCGTAGCCCCACGCCCCGGCGGGGGAAGAGACCAGCAGCGTCAGCAGGGCGGCGAGGGCAAGCGCGGCCAGGGACAGGATCGACGGGGTCGGGCGGGATCTTCGGGGCATGGGGACTCCTCTGTCCGTGTCCGGGGGCCGTCACCTCGGCGACCCCCGGACACGGACTATCCAAGACATGTACGCGTCAAACTGAGTCCCGTACCGTCCCGTCCCGCCCGAGAGCCGAGCCTCAGGCGGCCTTCCCGCTGCGCGCGTCCGCCCGCACCAGGTCGCGCGTGGCTCCCGGTTCGACGCCCAGGCGCTCGAACAGCTCGCGGGTGAGCCGGTCGTCGGAGCGGAGCAGCCCCAGCAGGATGTGCGCGACGCCGATGTGCTTGTCCTCCGCCGTGATCGCCTCGCGCAGCGACAGCTCCAGCGCCTTCTTGGCGCGCGGCGTGAAGGCGATGTGCCCTGCGGCGTCCGCCGGGCGCCCGCGGCGCCGTGTCCGGCCGAGGAGGAAGCCCCGCCGCGCCCGTCCCTCGCCCGGATCGGCGGGCCGGTCCAGTGCTCCCTTCCCGAACGCCGCGTCCGTGTGCCGCCGGACGGCCTCCAGGTCGATGCCGAGCGTCCGCAGCGCGTCGGCGTCCTCGGGCCCGAGCGCGTCCGCGTCGCGCACCACGAGTGCGCGCACGGCTTCCCGGCAGCTCTCGGCCGTCACGCCCAGCCGGTTCAGCGTCGCCGCGCCGGGCTCCTGCGGGCGGTGCAGCACGGCGAGCAGCAGGTGCTCGGTGCCGATCCAGTCGTGGTCGAGGCCGCGTGCCTCTTCCTGGGCCCGTACGACCACCTCGCGGGCCTGCCGGGTGAACCTCTCGAACATCTGCCGCCTACCTCCCTGAGTGCTTCTTGTGCACGGCCTGCCTGCTGACGCCGAGGGCGGTCCCGATCTCCTCCCAGGACCAGCCCCGGGTGCGGGCGCTGTCCACCTGGAGCGCCTCCAGGCGCTCCACCAGCCGCCGCAGTGCGGCGACGGCCCGCAGGCCGACGCGCGGGTCGCGGTCGCTCGCGGCCTGGGCCGCGTCGAGCGCGCTGCGGGCCTCCTGCCCATCGGGCGCGTTCCGCGCCTCCGTTCCCTCGGTCATGGTGTCAACGTAGGATGACGCGGGACCCTCTGTCAATATCGGTTGACATGCCTGGTCGGCGGAGGGCGGTGCCGGATAGGGTCGGGGACGGCGCGACTGCCCGGTTCGAGAAGCAAGGGACGACACTCAATGGCTCCAGCAGGGCGCGTGCTGATCGCTGCCGACAAGTTCAAGGGCTCCCTCACGGCCGTGCAGGTCGCCGAGCACGTCACCGCCGGGCTGCGCCGGGCGCGGCCCGGCCTCGAGGTGGAGGCACTCCCCGTGGCCGACGGAGGCGACGGCACCGTCGCCGCGGCCGTCGCGGGCGGCTTCGCGCGGCGCGAGGTCCGCGTGACCGGGCCGCTCGGCACCCCGGTCACGGCCGCCTACGCGCTGCGCGACGGCACCGCCGTGGTCGAGATGGCCGAGGCATCCGGCCTGCAACGGCTGCCCGACGGCGTTCTCGCGCCGCTGACCGCCACCACGTACGGCACCGGCGAGGTGCTGCTCGCGGCGATCGAGGCCGGTGCGCGGACCGTCGTTCTCGGCGTCGGCGGCTCCGCCACCACGGACGGCGGCGCGGGCATGCTCGAAGCCCTGGGGGCCCGCTTCCTCGACCTGGACGGCGACCCGCTCCCGCCCGGCGGCGGGCCGCTGCGGGAACTGGACACCGCCGACCTGTCCCGCCTCGACCCGCGGCTGCGGGACGTCGAGGTGGTGCTCGCCAGCGACGTCGACAACCCGCTCACCGGCCCCCAGGGCGCGGCCGCCGTCTACGGGCCGCAGAAGGGTGCCTCGGAGAACGACGTGGCGGCGCTCGACGCGGGACTGGCCCGCCTCGCGCACGTGCTGGCGGAGGCGGCCGGACCCGACGCGGGCCGGGACGTCACCGCCGCGGCCCAGGCCCCCGGCGCGGGCGCTGCCGGCGGCATCGGCTTCGCCGCGCTGGTCGGCCTGGGCGCGGCCTTCCGTCCCGGCATCGAGGTCCTGCTGGACGTGCTGGGCTTCGCGCCCGCACTGGGACGCGCCGACCTGGTGATCACGGGGGAGGGGTCGCTGGACGCGCAGACCCTGCACGGGAAGGCTCCGGCCGGAGTCGCTGCGGCGGCGCGGGCGGCGGGGAGGCCCGTGGTCGCCGTGTGCGGGCGTCTGACGATCGACGACGCGGCGTTGCGCGGCGCCGGCATCGAGGCGGCGTACCCCCTCACCGCCCTGGAGCCCGACCCGGCCCGCTGCATGGCGGAGGCGGGCCCCCTGCTCGAGCGCGTCGCGGAACGCCTGGCCGCCGACCACCTGTAGCACGTCCGGTCCGCGCCGGGCGCTTCGACGGCGTGCCGGTTCCTCGGTGCGGCCCCGGCGGGTATGCCGCCGCGCGCATCAGCCGCCCGGGACGCCGGCGCCGGCGCCCGTCCCGCGGCGCAGGCCCGTCCCCGTCCGGCGGTGTCCACGGTGGTGCAGCCGGGGCCGTCCGCGCGGCCGGGGGCGGACGACGGCCGCACCTCGCCCACGGCGCCGTGGGCAGCGCGAAGGCCCGGGGCTGCGAGCCCCGGGCCTTCGCGGCGCGTGCCGTCCGTGCTGGCGTGTCCCGAACCGGACAGGCCCCTAGTTCTGCGCGGCGGCCCGCGCCTCGCGCCGGTTGTCGCGGAAGGCGTGCACCCGCCGGGCGGTCGCGAACAGCGGGATCACCGCGCCGAGCACGACCTGGAGGGCGCAGCCGGTCTGGAGCAGCAGCTCGCCTCCCGGGGCGTCGAACGCCCACGCGGCCAGCAGGCCCATGCTGAGCACGATCCAGCCGAGCATCGCCACCGCGAGGCGCCCCCGCGGCTTCGGGTACTCCACGCGGCTCACCATCAGCCACGCCACGCCGAAGATGGCCAGCAGCGTCGGGATGAACGGCAGCCCGAGCAGCACGATGGACACCACCGTCAGCGCCCCGAAGGGGCTGGGCATGCCCTGGAAGATGCCGTCCCGCAGGGTGACGCAGGAGAAGCGGGCGAGCCGCAGCACGACGGCCAGCATCACCACGACCGCGGCCACCACGGAGACCCGCTGGTGCGCGTCGGAGGCGACCATGCCCCAGACGGCGACGAAGTAGGCGGGGGCCAGGCCGAAGCTGATCAGGTCGGAGAGGTTGTCCAGCTCCGCACCCATCGCCGAGCTGCGCAGCTTCCGCGCGACGAGGCCGTCGAAGAGGTCGAAGACCGAGGCCAGCAGCATCAGGATGACGGCGGTCGCGGCCGAGTGACGGGCCATCCCGCCGTCGTCGTTCCCCATCAGGTGGGGGATGAGCACGCCGGTGGTGGTGAAGTACACCGCGAGGAAGCCGCAGGTGGCATTCCCCAGCGTCAGCGTGTCCGCTATCGACAGCCGCATCGACAGCGGCATCTCGTCGTCGTCCTCGTCGGCCTCGGGCACCCAGGCGGCCTGGGTGTCGGGATCAATCACGGTCAAGACGTGTCACCCCCGCGGTAGTCGCCTGGCCCACCTCGACGGCGGGCTCGATGCCCTCCGGGAGGTAGACGTCCACCCGCGAACCGAAGCGGATGAGACCGATGCGCTCGCCCTGCTCCACCTTCGTGCCCTCCGGCACGTAGGGGATGATGCGGCGCGCGACCGTGCCGGCGATCTGGATCATCTCGATGTCGCCGATCTCGGTGTCGAAGTGCCAGACGACGCGCTCGTTGTGTTCGCTTTCCTTGTTGAACGCCGGGACGAAGCCGCCGGGTACGTGCTCCACGGAGGTCACCGTGCCGGCCAGTGGTGCACGGTTCACGTGCACGTTGAGCGGGCTCATGAAGATCGCCACTCTGGTGCGGCCGTCCTTCCACGGCATGATGCTCTGCACCACGCCGTCGGCCGGGGAGATCACCCTGCCCTGGGTGATCTCGCGCTCCGGGTCGCGGAAGAACCACAGCATTCCGGCGGCGAGCGCGGTGGCCGGCACGGCGACCGCGCGGGCCCGGCCGGAGCGGCGGGAGCGGAGGAGGCTGACCGCCGCGGTGGCCACGGTCGGCAGGAGCCACGGCGACGCTCCGCGCGCGAGGCGGACTCGACCGCTGGGTGCAGAGGACTGGCTGTGGGGCATGGAAGACCTTCGTAGCTTCTCTAGGTGCCGCGTTCGGTTCGGGGGACGGCGGCTTTCCGGGATGCTACCGGTTACTGGGGGCAACTGGGCAAGCCAGAGCGCCAGTCGGAGCCGGAACCCCTGGTCCGGATACTTCCCCGGGCGTGCCGGACGCACACCGGGGAGTACCCGGACCAGCGGCTCCGTGGACGCGTCAGCCCTGGAGGCGGTACTCCTCCAGCAGCCGGCGTCCGACGATCATCTTCTGGATCTCGGCGGTTCCTTCACCGATCAGGAGCATCGGCGCCTCCCGGTACAGGCGCTCGATCTCGTACTCCTTGGAGAAACCGTACCCGCCATGGATGCGGAAAGCGTCCTCCACGACCTCCTTGCAGTACTCGGAGGCGAGATATTTGGCCATCCCCGCCTCCAGGTCGTTGCGTTCACCGGAGTCCTTCCTGCGCGCCGCGCCGACCATGAGGGCGTGTGCCGCCTCCACCTTCGTGCCCATTTCGGCCAGTTTGAACTGAATGGCCTGGTGCTGTGCGATCGGCTTGCCGAAGGTGTGCCGCTGCTGCGCGTAGTCGATGCCCAGCTCGAAGGCGCGCTGGGCGACTCCGCAGCCACGCGCGGCGACGTTGACGCGGCCGACCTCGACGCCGTCCATCATCTGGTAGAAGCCGCGTCCGGTCTGCCCGCCCAGTACGCGATCGGCCGGAATGCGCAGGCCATCCATGATCAACTCGGTGGTGTCGACACCCTTGTAGCCCATCTTGTCGATCTTGCCCGGGACGGTGAGGCCCGGCCGGACCTCGCCGAACCCCGGCTCCTTCTCCACCAGGAACGTTGTCATCGACCGATGCGGCGCCGTCCCCTCCGGGTGGCCCTCGTCGGTCCGGCACAGCACCGCGACCAGCGTGGACGAGCCGCCGTTGGTCAGCCACATCTTCTGGCCGGTCAGCACGTACTCCTCGCCGTCGCGGACCCCCTTGGAGGAGATCGCCGAGACGTCGGAGCCCAGTCCGGGTTCCGACATGGAGAAGGCGCCGCGGACCTCGCCGGTGGCCATCTTCGGCAGGAAGTGGTCCTTCTGCTCCCGGGTGCCGTGCTGCTTGAGCATGTACGCCACGATGAAGTGGGTGTTGATGATGCCGGAGACGCTCATCCAGCCGCGCGCGATCTCCTCCACGCACAGCGCGTAGGTCAGCAGCGACTCGCCGAGCCCGCCGTACTCCTCGGGGATCATCAGGCCGAAGACGCCCAGGTCCTTGAGGCCCTCGACGATCTCGGTCGGGTACTCGTCCCGGTGCTCCAGTTCGGTGGCGACCGGAAGGATCTCCTTGTCGACAAATCCCCGGACGGTGGAGACGATCTCCCGCTGGACGTCCGTCAGGCCCTCGGTCTGTGCGAGCCGTCCCATGTCACTTCGCCCCCTTCGATGCCGGCTCCCGCAGTTCGGGACGTCCGGGCTGTTCGCCGCCGCGCGCCTCGACGTAGGTCGCGGTCGGCACCATCACCTTGCGGCGGAAGGTGCAGACCAGCGTGCCGTCCTGGTTGTAGCCCTTCGTCTCCACGTGCACGATGCCGCGGTCGTTCTTTGACCTCGACGGCGTCTTGTCCAGCACGGTCGTCTCGCCGTAGAGCGTGTCGCCGTGGAACGTCGGCGCGACGTGCCGGAGCGACTCGATCTCCAGGTTGGCGATCGCCTTGCCCGAGACGTCCGGCACGGACATGCCCAGCAGCAGCGAGTAGACGTAGTTGCCGACGACGACGTTCCGGCCGAAATCGGTGGTCCGCTCCGCGTAGTGGGCGTCCATGTGGAGCGGGTGGTGGTTCATGGTCAGCAGGCAGAAGAGGTGGTCGTCGTACTCGGTGACCGTCTTCCCCGGCCAGTGCTTGTAGACGTCGCCGACCTCGAACTCCTCGTAGGTGCGCCCGAACTGCATGATCAGGCCTCCGGGGGCTGGAAGGCGGACGTACGGGTCATGCCGGCTGCGCGGCCCTTGCCCGCGACGACCAGCGCCATCTTCCGGCTGGCCTCGTCGATCATCTCGTCGCCGAGCATCGCCGAGCCCTTCTTGCCGCCTTCCTCGGAGGTGAACCACTCGTAGGCGTCGAGGATCAGCTCCGCATGGTCGTAGTCGTCCTGGGACGGGGAGAAGATCTCGTTCGACGCCTCCACCTGGCCCGGGTGCAGCACCCACTTGCCGTCGAAGCCCAGTGCCGCCGCACGGCCGGCGACCTCGCGGTAGCCGTCGACGTTCTTGATCTGGAGGTAGGGGCCGTCGATCGCCTGGAGGTCGTTGGCGCGCGCCGCCATCAGGATGCGCATCAGGATGTAGTGGTAGGCGTCGGCCGGGTAGCCGGGCGGCTGCTCGCCCACCACGAGGGACTTCATGTTGATGGACGCCATGAAGTCAGCCGGGCCGAAGATGATCGTCTCCAGCCGTGACGAGGCGGCCGCGATCTCGTCGACGTTCACCAGTCCGCGTGCGTTCTCGATCTGCGCCTCGATGCCGATGCGGCCGACTTCCAGGCCGACGGTCTTCTCGATCTGGGTGAGCAGCATGTCCAGCGCCTGCACCTGCTGAGCGTCCTGCACCTTGGGCAGCATGATGCAGTCCAGGTTCGCGCCGGCGCCCTCGACGACCGTGATGACGTCCCGGTAGGTCCAGTGCGTCGTCCAGTCGTTGACCCGCACCACCCGGGTCTTCCCCGTCCAGTCGCCCTCGTTGAGGAACTTCACGATGGTGTGCCGTGCGTCCGGCTTCGCCAGCGGCGCGCAGGCGTCCTCCAGATCGAGGAAGACCTGGTCGGCCGGGAGGCCCTGGGCCTTCTCCAGGAAGCGCGGGTTGGAGCCCGGCACCGCGAGGCAGGAGCGGCGAGGGCGGAGCGGCTTCGCAGCGGTCTCCGGGGGACCGGCGGGGGCTGTCATGCGGGGACCTCCAGTGGTTCGAGCGTGTTCGCGGACCGGATCTCGTCGACGATACGGCCGATGATCTCCGTGATCCCGAAGTCCTTGGGTGTGAAGACGGCGGCCACTCCGGCGGCCTTCAGAGCGGCGGCGTCGGCCGAGGGGATGATGCCGCCGACGACCACCGGGACGTCGTCGGCGCCGGCCTCGCGCAGCCGCCGGAGCACGTCCGGCACCAGCTCGGCGTGCGAGCCGGACAGGATGGACAGGCCGACGCAGTGCACGTCCTCGGCGACCGCGGCGGAGACGATCTGCTCCGGGGTGAGCCGGATGCCCTGGTAGACCACCTCGAAGCCGGCGTCCCGGGCGCGTACGGCGATCTGCTCGGCGCCGTTGCTGTGGCCGTCCAGCCCCGGCTTGCCGACCAGCAGCCGCAGCCGCCCGCCGCCCAGGTCGTCGGCCGTGCGGCTCACCCGGCGACGCACCTCGGCGAGCGTCGAGCCCTCCTCGGCGGTCACCGCGACCGGCGCGCCGGACACGCCGGTGGGGGCGCGGAACTCGCCGAAGACCTCCCGCAGTGCGCCCGCCCACTCGCCGGTGGTCACCCCGGCGCGGGCGCACTCCAGGGTCGCCTCCATCAGGTTGGCGTCCGTGGTGGCGGCCTTCTTGAGCAGCTCCAGCGCGGTCGCCGACGGCGGCCACACGTTCCCCCTCGGCCCGGGGGCCCGGGAGGTGCCCCCGGGCTCGTCCCGCGTCCGCCGCCAGTCCTTGACCGCCTGGACGGTGCGGGCCTCGGTCGCCGGGTCGATGGTGAGGATCGCGGCGTCCAGGTCCGCCGTGAGCGGGGAGGGTTCGGTGCCCTCGTAGCAGTTGACGCCGACGATCCGCTCCGCACCGGACTCGATCTTCGCCCGCCGCTCCGCGTGCGAGGAGACCAGCTGCGACTTCAGGTAGCCGGACTCCACGGCCGCCATCACGCCGCCCATCTCCTCGATGCGTTCCATCTCGGTCAGCGCGTCGGAGACCAGCGACCCGACCTTCGCCTCGACGACGTGGGAGCCGGCGAAGAGGTCGTCGTACTCCAGCAGGTCGCTCTCGTGGGCGAGGACCTGCTGGATGCGCAGCGACCACTGCTGGTCCCAGGGCCGGGGGAGCCCCAGCGCCTCGTTCCAGGCGGGCAGCTGCACGGCCCGTGCGCGGGCGTCCTTGGAGAGTGTGACGGCGAGCATCTCCAGCACGATCCGCTGCACGTTGTTCTCCGGCTGCGCCTCGGTCAGTCCGAGAGAGTTGACCTGCACGCCGTACCGGAAGCGGCGCTGCTTGGGGTCCTCGATGCCGTACCGCTCGCGGGTGATGCGGTCCCACAGCCGGGTGAACGCCCGCATCTTGCACATCTCCTCGACGAACCGGACGCCCGCGTTGACGAAGAAGGAGATGCGGCCGACGACGTCCCCGAACCGTTCGGCCGGGATCTGACCGGAGTCGCGCACCGAGTCCAGCACGGCGACCGCGGTGCTCAGCGCGTACGCGACCTCCTGCACCGGCGTGGCCCCGGCCTCCTGCAGGTGGTAGCTGCAGATGTTGATCGGGTTCCACTTCGGCATGTGGTTGACCGTGTACGCGATCATGTCGGTCGTCAGCCGCAGGCTCGGCACCGGCGGGAACACGTGCGTCCCGCGGGACAGGTACTCCTTGACGATGTCGTTCTGCGTCGTGCCGGACAGTTTCGAGACGTCCGCGCCCTGTTCCTCCGCGACCACCTGGTAGAGCGCCAGCAGCCACATGGCGGTGGCGTTGATGGTCATGGAGGTGTTCATCTGCTCCAGCGGGATGTCCTGGAACAGCCGCCGCATGTCACCGACGTGGGAGACCGGTACGCCGACCCGGCCCACCTCTCCGCGGGCCAGGACGTGGTCCGGGTCGTAGCCGGTCTGCGTCGGCAGGTCGAACGCCACCGACAGGCCGGTCTGTCCCTTGTCCAGGTTGCGGCGGTACAGCTCGTTGGACGCCTCCGCCGTGGAGTGGCCGGCGTACGTGCGCATCAGCCACGGCCGGTCCTTCTTCCGCTCCGTCATGTGCGGACCTCCGTCACACGTTCCGGCTGCGGCCGTCGGTTCGCTCGCCTTCGGCGTCGCGGAACAGGTTGATGGCCTCCTCGTGCCGTGCCCGCTTCTCCTGGTCGCGGACGCCCATGCCCTCCTCGGGGGCCAGGCAGAGCACGCCGACCTTGCCCTGGTGCAGGTTCTTGTGCACGTCGTACGCGGCCTGGCCGGTGTCCTCCAGCGCGTAGCTCCGGGAGAGCGTGGGGTGGATCTTCCCCTTGGCGATCAGGCGGTTGGCCTCCCACGCCTCCCGGTAGTTGGCGAAGTGCGAACCGACGATCCGCTTCAGCGACATCCACAGGTAGCGGTTGTCGTAGGTGTGCTCGTAACCCGAGGTGGAGGCGCAGGTGACGATCGTGCCGCCCTTGCGCGTGACGTACACGCTCGCGCCGAACGTCTCCCGGCCCGGGTGCTCGAAGACGATGTCGACGTCCTCGCCGCCGGTCAGTTCGCGGATGCGCTTGCCGAAGCGCTTCCACTCGCGCGGATCCTGGTGGTGCTCGTCCTTCCAGAACCGGTAGCCCTCCGCCTTGCGGTCGATGATCGCCTCGGCGCCCATCTTCCGGCAGATCTCGGCCTTGTCCTCGCTGGAGACGACGCAGATCGGGTTGGCGCCGCCGGCGAGCGCGAACTGGGTGGCGTAGGAGCCCAGACCGCCGCTCGCGCCCCAGATCAGCACGTTGTCGCCCTGCTTCATCCCCGCGCCGTTCTGCGAGACCAGCTGGCGGTAGGCGGTGGAGTTGACCAGGCCCGGTGCGGCGGCCTCCTCCCAGGAGAGGTGGTCCGGCTTGGGCATCAGCTGGTTCGTCTTGACCAGGGCGATCTCGGCCAGGCCGCCGAAGTTGGTCTCGAAGCCCCAGATGCGCTGCTCGGGATCGAGCATCGTGTCGTTGTGGCCGTCCGCGCTCTCCAGCTCGACGGAGAGGCAGTGGGCGACGACCTCGTCGCCGGGGTGCCACTTGTTGACCCCGGGGCCGGTACGCAGCACGACGCCGGCCAGGTCGGAGCCGATGATGTGGTACGGCAGGTCGTGCCGCTCGGTCAGCGGCGACAGGCGCCCGTAGCGCTCGAGGAAGGCGAAGGTGGAGACCGGCTCGAAGATCGAGGTCCACACCGAGTTGTAGTTGACCGAGGACGCCATCACGGCGACCAGGGCCTCGCCCGGACCGAGCTCGGGAACGGGCACCTCGTCGAGGTGGAGGGACTTGCGGGGGTCCTTCTCCCCGCTGGGCAGCCCCTCGAACATCCCTTCGTCCTCCTTGTGCACGGTGACCGCGCGGTAGGACTCCGGAAGCTCGAGTGCCGCGAAGTCTTCGGGCGTCGAGTCGGATGCGAGGATCGCGTCGAGGATCTTGTTCACGGTAATGCCTCCGGCGAAGCGCGTAACGGGAGAACGCTTGAGGGAACGTCGGTGCTGAGGCAGTGCCGTCGGTTCGGCGGATGTTCGGCGGTGCGCCGTGGTGGGCGCGGGGGTGCCTGTGACGCAGGCGTCCGGGAGCGCGTGGCGGGTGCGCCGTACGGGACAGCGCGCCCGGACTCCTTCACCGTATGACACCCAGTGCCAGCGCACAAGGCACTAGGTGCCATGATTTTCTCTCACGTGTCACCTCCGGCGCACACCTGAGCGGGACTCCGGGTCGTGCGCCGGAATGTGTCCCCGGTCCCGGCCTCTCCCGAAACCGGGGGCCGTCTGCGGTGGGAGCCGTGGGGAGCGGAGGACTCAGCGGCGGTCGCGCAGCGCCGCCTCGATCGACGTCATGATCTCCGCCGGCGATGCGTCCGTTCGGGCGACGGTGACCAGCACGTCGCCCCGCCCCGGGCCTCCGGCCGCGGGCCGCACCGTCGCCGTCGCCGTCGGGCGGTCCGCCGCGAACCCGGTGCCGAACGTCCGCCGGACGATCGCGAAGGCGTGGTCCAGCTGCGCCTCCACGTCTCCCACGGCCCCGCCCCGCAGCCACCGCCGCAGCACGTGGTTGTGCGCGGTGACGACGGCCGACGCCGCGACCTCGGCCAGCAGCGGCTCGTCGAAACTCGTCGCGCCGTCCCCCGCGTCGCGGTGCGCCGCCTCGTCGAAGTGGCCGAGCAGGTAGCGCGTGAACAGCCGCTCGTACCGCGCGACGGAGGCGATCTCCCGTTCGCGCAGCGCGGGCACCTCGCGCGTCAGCTTGTACCGCTCGACGCTCCCCTGGGGGGAGGCCGCGTACATCTTCATGACCTCCTTGATGCCGCGGCACACCGTGTCCAGCGGGTGCTCGTGCGCCGGCGCGGCCTCCAGCACCGCCTGCGCGCGCACCAGGGTGTCGTCGTGGTCCGGGAAGATCGCCTCTTCCTTGGAACGGAAGTGCCGGAAGAAGGTCCGCCGGGCGACCCCGGCAGTGGCGGCGATCTCGTCGACGGTCGTCGCCTCGTATCCCTTGGTCGCGAACAGCTCCATCGCCGCTGCGGCGAGTTCGCGTCGGATCTTCAGCCGCTGCGTCGACGCGGCGGGGGTGCGGGCGGGCTTCACGGACTCCGGCATGTGGTGCACGTTACACGGTGTGACCTGCGCGGAAGGCGGGCCTCCCGGGGGTTCCAGGAGGCCGCCCCAGCCCGGGCTCACCGTGACGCGTACTCACGGAAGCCGCGACCGGACTTCCGCCCCAGGCAGCCCGCCGCGACCAGGTGCTCCAGCAGCGGCGCGGGTGCCAGTCCCGGGTCGCGGAACTCGTCGTGCAGCACCCGCTCGATGGCGAGCGAGACGTCCAGCCCGACGACGTCCAGCAGTTCGAACGGTCCCATCGGGTAGCCGCCGCCCAGCCTCATCGCGGCGTCGATGTCGTCCAGCGACGCGTAGTGCTCCTCCAGCATCTTCACCGCGTTGTTCAGGTACGGGAACAGCAGGGCGTTCACGATGAAGCCCGCCCGGTCGCCGCAGTCGACGGGGTGCTTGCGCACCTTCGTGCACACCTCCCGCACGGTCGCGTGCACGTCGTCCGCGGTCAGGACGGTGCGCACGACCTCGACCAGCTTCATCGCCGGGGCCGGGTTGAAGAAGTGCATGCCGACCACGTCCTGCGGGCGTTCGGTGGCCCGTGCGCAGGCGACCACCGGCAGCGACGAGGTGGTCGTCGCCAGCACCGCCCCCGGCTTGCACACCTTGTCCAGGGCGCCGAACAGCTCCCGCTTGACGTCCAGGTCCTCGGCGACCGCCTCCACCGCCAGGTCCACGTCGGCGAGTGCGTCCAGCGTGCCGGCCGGGGTGATGCGGGCCAGCGCCGCGTCGCGGTCCGCCTCGCCGAGCCGTCCCTTGGACACCGAGCGCCCCAGGGACGTGGCGACCCGTGCCTTGGCCCGCTCCGCCTTCTCCTCGCTGCGGGCGGCGAGCACCGTCGGGTACCCGGCCTTGGCGAACACCTCCGCGATGCCGGCCGCCATGGTGCCGGATCCGATCACACCGACGCCGTGCACCGGCCGGCCGGCGCCCTGGCCCGCGCCGGGGTCGGGCGTACGGGCGTCCGGGACGACGGCGGCCGAGCCCGGGGCCTCGTAGGTGTAGAAGCCTGCTCCGGACTTGCGGCCCGTCAGGCCCGCCTCGCTCAGCTGGCGCAGGATCGGCGCCGGGGCGTGCAGGCGGTCGCGGGACTGCGCGTACATGGCGTCCAGCACGGTGCGCGCCGTGTCGATGCCGATCAGGTCCAGCAGCGCGAGCGGCCCCATGGGCAGGCCGCAGCCGAGCCGCATCGCTGCGTCGATGTCCTCGCGGCCGGCGTAGTGCGACTCGTACATGGCTGCGGCCTGGTTGAGGTAGCCGAAGAGCAGGCCGTCCGCGACGAACCCGGGACGGTCGCCGACGGCGATCGGGTCCTTGCCCAGGTCCCGGGCGAGCTGGGTGACGGCGGCGACGGCCGCGGGGGAGGTGAGAACCGAGGAGACCACCTCGACCAGCTTCATCGCCGGGGCCGGGTTGAAGAAGTGCAGCCCCAGGACCCGTTCGGGCCGGTCGGAGTCCGCCGCGAGCCGTGTCACGGACAGCGCGTTCGTACCGGTCGCCAGGATGGTGTCCGGCCGCACCACGGCGTCCAGGGCGGCGAAGACCTGGCACTTGGTGTCGTAGTCCTCGGGCACGACCTCGATGACCAGGTCGGCCTGCGCGGCCGCCTGGAGGTCGGGGAAGGTGCGGAAGCGGGACAGCGCGTCGCGCCGCTCTTCGGCGGTCATGCGTCCGCGCTCGACGGCGCGCGCGGTGGAGGATTCCAGGGCGGCCACCGCACGGCGGGCGGCCGCCTCGTCGGTGTCGATGCCCACGACCTCGCGGCCGGCGCGGGTCAGCACGTCGGAGATGCCGGTGCCCATGGTTCCCAGGCCGACGACGGCGATGGTGTGCAGAGATGGACGGTCCATGACGGACTCCCAGGTGACGACTGATGAGGGTGCCGCCGCGCAGGAACGCGCGCGCAGCGGAGGAAGGGAGCCGGCGGCCCTGTCCCGGGGCCGCGCCGGCTGGAGGAAGGTTGCCGAACCGACTGCACTCTCGGCGGCTGCGTCACCAGGCCGCCTGAGCGGGGGTGCCGCTCTGATGAGCAGGCTAACTCGCCGGTAACAAGAACGCCAGAGGGGAACGGCAAAAATTTGGCACTGAGTGCCACCAGGATTCGGCCGGTTCCGGAGGGTTGCCGCGGGTGCCGCCGGTCAAGGCTTCCGGCAGGTCCGCCGGCCCCGGCCTGGACCGCACCGACCGGCGGGAGGAACGGCCGCAGTGACACGTCTCCGGGACGACGCCCCTTTCACCGACCTCGAACGGCGGGCCAGGGCGGAGGCGCGGGGACCGGACGCGGCCGGCGAGTGCGAACGGCTGCTGCGGCTCGCCCGCGCGGCCGTGCCCGGCGCGCGGGCGGCCGGTACCGGGGCGGGCGAGGGGCCGCCGGAGGCCGGCGACGCACTCGCGCGGGTCCTCGGTGAGACGGGACGCCCGCTGTGGGCGCTGGAGATCGCCGCCTTCGCCCTCGGCTGCGCACGGGACCGCCGGGCTTTCGAGACGCTCGTCTTCCTGCTCAACTACCGGGACCCGGTGCGCGGAGGCACCGCCGCCCACGCCCTGGTCCGGCTCGGCGACCCCAGGACCGCACGCGCCGCCGCCGCGCTCGCCACGAACGAGCTGCGCACCGCCTACGCGCTGCATCCGGTCCGGTTGCTGGTGGCACTGCGTGCCCCCGAGTCGGTGCCGACGCTGGTCGCGGTGCTGGACCGCCTGCTGGAGCTGCCGGATCCGCACTGGCCGGTGGCGCTGGCCTGCGTCGAGGGACTCGGCCGCATCGGCGACCCCCGTGCCCGGCCGGTCCTCGCCCGTGCCGCCGCGCAGCACCGCCTCCGGCCCGCCGCCGAAGCGGCCCTCGCCCGCACCGGCGGCTGAAGCGCCGTCCCCGTCGTCCGTCCGGGCGTCGTGCACACAGGCGGCACCGGACCGCGCCCTCACGTGACGGGCACCGACGGGCCCGACGCTGCGTTGCGTGGGAGCGCCGGCCCGCATGCGGAGGCCCGCGCCGGGCCCTGCACGGCTGCGGGAGAGGGGGTGTCAACGGCAGGCAAGCCGCCCGCCCCCGGAGGCCCGTTCCGCCGGTCACCCGCCGGAGGCTAGTACGCGTTCCACTCGTGGCGCTGGTACTCCAGGACGGTGGGGTCCATCAGGGTGCTGGGACGCACGTCCCGGGAACGGCGGTCGACGGGGAAGACCTCGGACGCCCGCAGCACCGCCTCGTCCAGGAAACGCAGTTCCGGTGCGTCCGGCGCCAGGCGCAGTTCCGGTGCCTCGCCGTGCGCCTCGGCGGCCGGCCGGGCCAGCAGGAAGCCCCAGTTGCCGAAGCTCGGCACGTCGACGTTGTACGGCGTGGTGGCGAACCCGGCCGCCTTCAGCGTCTCGTCCACGGCCCAGAAGGTCTTCGGTGCGAAGAACGGCGAGCCGCCCTGCACCACCAGGTTGCCGTGCGGGGCGAGGGCCCGCGAGACCAGGCTGTAGAACTCCACCGAGTACAGCTTGGCCAGCGCCGCGGTGTCCGGGTCGGGAAAGTCGATGACGATCGCGTCGAACCGCTGACGCGTGTCCCGCAGCCAGTTGAAGGCGTCGGCGTTGACCGCCGTGACGCGCGGGTCGGACAGAGACCCGTCGTTGAGGTGGCGCAGCGGCTCGAAGTCGCGCGCCAGGCGCGTCATCGCGCGGTCGAGGTCGACCAGGGTGACCTTCTCCACGTCGTCGTACCGCAGCACCTCGCGCAGGGCGAGCGCGTCGCCGCCGCCGAGCACCAGCACGGAGGAACGCTTCCCCGACAGTGCCGGGTGGACCAGCGCCTCGTGGTAGCGGTACTCGTCGACGGAGGAGAACTGCAGGTCGCCGTTGAGGAACAGCCGCATGTCGCCGTCGCCGGAGAGCGTCGGCGACTCGGTGACCACGATCTGCTGGTACGGCGTCCGTTCGGCGTGCACGACCGGGTCGCGGTAGAGCTGCTGCCGGGCCGTCACCTCGATGTCGTCGGCCAGCGCGTACGCGCCGCCGAGCACCGCCAGCACCGCGGCCATGCCGGCCAGCAGCCCGGTCTGCACCACCCGCCGGAGCTGTCTGCGGAAGATCCACAGCACGACCACCATGCCGGCCAGCGCGTTGACGCAGCCGACCACCAGGGCGCCCTTGATCTGCCCGAAAGTCGGCAGCAGCAGCAGGGGGAAGCACAGACCGCCGATCAGCGCGCCGATGTAGTCCACGGCGAACATGTCGGCGACCGCGCTGCCCGCCTCCTGCTTGCGGATGCGCTGCAGCAGCGTCATCAGCAGCGGGATCTCCGCGCCGATGAGCACGCCGACCACGAAGGCGATGACCACCACGCCCGGCGTGTAGATCCGCAGCCAGGCGTAGGCGATGTACAGGATCAGCACCGAGAGCCCGCCGACCAGCGCCAGCAGGCCCTCGACCAGGGCGAAGGCGCCCGCGGCGCGCCGCCGCAGCGGCTTGGCCGCGAGTGAGCCCACGCCCATCGCGAAGACCATGACCGAGAGCACGATCGAGGTCTGCAGCACCGAGTTGCCGATGAGGTAGCTGCCCAGCGCGGTGAGCGCGAGCTCGTACACCAGCCCGCAGGCGGCGCAGAGGAACACCGCGAACAGCAGCAGGAAGCGCGGCAGGCGGGAGGTGGCGACGGGAGGTTGTGCGTCCACGGGCTTCGAATCGGTCGTACGGATCGGGCGGGGCCGGGTCTCGTGCGCGCGTGTCAGGTCAGCGCCGCGCCGATCATCAGGGCGGTCCCGAGGTACATGGTCGCCTGCACCCACGCCGCCGGGTGCGGACGGCCGCCCTCGTCGTCGAACACCGTCGCGCCGAGCCTGCCGGGCGTGAGGACGGCGACCATGACGAACACCAGCGTCATCATCACGACGCCCGCGGCGCCGTACAGGAAGGTGCTGAACAGACCCTCGGCGAGACCCGCCTCGGACTCGCTGGCGCCTATCGCCTGCGCGATGACCCAGCCCAGGCCGAGCATCTGGCCGCCGAGCACCACGGCCGCACCCTTGTTGCGGTCGGTCCACACCACGGCGGCCAGCTTGCCGGGCGTCAGCAGGTCGAGGACGACGAAGCCCGCCAGCATGACGACGAAGCCCACCAGGCCGTACAGCAACGCGATACCGGCCGACTCGAAGATGAATCCCACTGTTCTGCTTTCCTTCCGGGTGTCCTACCGGGCGTTTACGGGTGGTGCGGGGTGGTGCGGGGCTCTGCGTGCGGGGCGGTCGTGCGCCGCGCGGTCACTTGCCGAGGCCGGGGCCGCCGCCGCGGAAGCTGCCGCTGCCCGGGGCCGGCCACTTGCTGCGCACGTGGCTGCCCCAGCGGTCGTAGCCGTCGTCGTAGTCGTCGATGTCGATGACGCTGCCGGAACCGGAGGTCCGGGGGCTGATCGCGACCATGTCGTCCTCGTAGCGGAGGAACACCATGCCGTCGTCGCTCAGGCGGTCGGCGGCCGCGGTGTGCCCGTCGATCTCGTCGGCGACCTTCCGCGGGGCGTCGGAGGGGTCGACGTAGTCGCCCAGCTCGTACTCGTACGTGCTGGAGATCCACTGGTCCGGCACCTCGTTCGGGGCGCTGCTGGAGCAGCCCGTCGCGAGGATGCCGACGGCCGCCGCCATCGCCACCGAGGCCGGCCCGATCCGCTTCATCTCTTCTCCATCCGGGTGTGCGTGGCCACCACGTGGCCGGTATGGGGGTACGTGTGCCAGGTGCGCCAGCCGACGCCGGGGCCCCGGTCCATCGCCAGCGCGGTGACCGCGTCGGCGTCGCCGGGGAACACGCCGCACAGCGCGTCGGCCCGTCCCTGCGCCGTCGCACGCACCTCGGCGACGCGGCGCGCGAACTCCGTCTGCGGGTGGTGCTCGACGCGGGCGGTGAAGCGGTAGACCCAGCCGGGGAACTCCTCGGTCACGGTCTCCGGGAGTCGTCGCGAGCCGCCCGGCAGGCAGGCCACCGTCTCGCGCACCGGTCCGGCGAAGACCTGGTGCGAGGCGCCCAGCAGCCGCAGCTCCACCGTGAGTCCGGCGGTCGTCTCGACTTCGGTGACCGCGAGCGCGTCGTGCGCGGAGAGGCCCAGGGCGAAGGAGAGTTCGTCGGCGCTGGTGTCCAGATACGGAGCCGCGAGGGGTATGCCGGTCACGCGTCGCCGCCCTCGCGAGGTCTCGGTCCGGCCTCGGCTCCCATGACTGCGTGTCCCCGTTCCCCTGCTCGCGATGCGTCGCCGGCGGCGGGCGCTTCCCGGCGGGCGTCGGGCGAGTATGGCACAGGCCACTGCGGACGGCGGTGTGGGGGGCGTGCACATGTGCGAGCGATACGGGGGCGGTTCGCGTGCGAGAGCGTGAACGGCGCGACCGCCGTTCCCTACCGGGAGGGCGGCCGCGCCGGTCGCGAGCCCGGCCGGCGCGCAGGACGCCGGCCGGACCCGGGTCAGCCGAAGGGCAGGTGCAGCACGGAGCGGTCGCCGGTGCCCAGGGTGCTGGAGCCGTTGCCGATGGCGTTCCACACCTCCACGCGTACCGTGCCGCCGTCCATGGCGCCGTGGGCCCCGCTCGACGACTTCAGCCCGCGGCCCTCGGTGTAGTGCTCGAAGCCGGGGACCGGGTCGGTGGCGAAGTAGTGGTAGGTCTCGCTGCGGTCCCAACTGCCGTCGCCGGTCCGGTCGTAGGAGATCCGGACCTGCTGGCCGTTGCCGACCGCCTCGCCCGCGTCCACGAACAGGTCGAACCGGGTCTCCCCGCCGTCGTAGCTCCCGTCCACGCCTTCGAGAGTGAACGTCTGCTGCCGGTGCGGGTTCCCGTCGTGGTTACCGCCGCCCGCCGGGTCCAGGGTGACCGTGCCGGGGGAGGTCGTCCCGGAGTTCAGCCCGCCGTCGGCGCCCAGGTAGACGGTGGAGGCGTCACCGCCGGGAGGGTCCGTCGGGTCGCCGGGGTCGCCGCCGTCGCCGCCGCGGGTCCACACCGCGACGTAGTCGACCAGCATCGAGTGCCCCGGCTCGGTCGCCGCGGTCGGGGTGGCGTGACCGGCCACGCCGTCGGGGAACGCGCCGCCCATCGCCACGTTCAGCAGAATGAAGTAGCCGGCGTGGCTGGTCATGTCCGACCAGGCCGACGCGCCGATCTGGCCCTCCGTCACGCTGTGGTACTCCTGCCCGTCCACGTACCAGCGCAGCTCCTCCTCGGCGCCGCTGCGGTCCCACTCGAAGCGGTAGGTGTGGAAGTCGGCCTGGCAGGCCGGACCCGGGCAGACCCGGCTGGCACCGAGGCCGTTGGTCTCGTTGCACGGACCACCGGGGTTCACGCCGCAGTGCAGCACGCCCCACACGCGGTTCATCCCGTTGACGTTCTCCATGACGTCGAACTCGCCGATGGCCGGCCAGTTCCAGTAGTTCCCCCGGTACGGTGCGCCCAGGGCCCAGAAGGCGGGCCAGTACCCCAGGGCCTTCTCGCCCGTCACGTCCGGCATCCGCACGCGTCCCTCGATGCGCAGCGTGCCGCCCTCGGGCGCCTTGAAGTCGGCGCGCTTGGTCTCGATGCGGGCCGAGGTCCAGTTGCCCGCGCCGTCGCGCAGCGGCGTGATGCGCAGGTTGCCGCCGCCGTCCAGGGCGATGTTGTCGGTGGAGTCCGTGTAGTTCTGTATCTCGCCGGTGCCCCAGTTGGCCGGGCCGCCGGGGTAGCCGTGGCCGAGGTCCAGCTGCCAGTTCTGCGACGACGGAAGGGAGCCCGCGGCCCCGTCGAAGTCGTCGCTCCACGCCAGGTCCCAGCCGGGCGCGCCGGGGACGTCGCCCCGGGCGGGTTGCGCGCCGAACGCGGAGGCGAGCAGGGCGCAGACGAGGGCGACGGCGCCGAGCGCGGCGTACAGCGCGGCGCGGGGGCGGCCGGGCCCTGATCTTGCGGAGAGCGGTGGGGCGGTACTGCTGGTCGTGCTCATGAGGGAGCACCTCCTGCGGAGTGGGGGCCATGACGAATGTGAGAGCGCTCTCAGAGTCTTATAGATGGAGCCGGGGAACGCGTCAATGGCCCGGTTCTCGCCACTTCTTGAATGCATGAGGCAACGACTCGTCCGCCGAGGGCGGCATCCTGGCGCCTCCTCAGACGGGCGCGCGCACGTACCGCAGGTCGGTCAGGGTCCAGCCGCCCGCGTCGGACTCCTCCCGCCCGCCGTCCGGGACGAACCCCGCCCGCTCGTAGAAGCGGCGTGCCCGGGCGTTCCCCTCCACCACCCACACGTACAGCCGCGGAGCCGCCGACCTCAGGGCGCGCTCGCGCGCCGCCGCGGTCAGCGCCCGGCCGACTCCCGTGCCGATCACGTCCGGTCGTGCGTACAGGGCGTAGAGCTCCGCGTCGGACGTACGCCGCTCACCGTCCCGGTACGGGCCGCCCGCCACCCAGCCGACGACCTCGCCCCCGGGGTCCTCGGCGACCAGATCCCAGAGACCGGGGGCGGGCGAGGCCAGGCGTGCGCGGTGGCGGACGGCGTCCTCGGCCGCGTCCATGGCGGACAGGTGTGCCGGGGGCATCAGTCCCGCGTAGGCGTACCGCCAGCCGGCGATCCGCAGGGCCGCCACCGCCCCGGCATCGGCCTGAGCCGTCTCCCGAATCCGCATCGCGCCATGGTCGCACCGCGCGCGCCCCGCGTCGCGGGGATTGTCGGACCCACCGGTCACGATGAGGGGATGACGACGAGTTGGGGAGATTTCGAAGGAGAGGCGCCGGCGCTGGCGGCGACGGTGCGGGAGCGCTTCGGGATGTACCGGCACCACGTGCTGGCCACGCTGCGGGCGGACGGCGCGCCGCGCGTGACCGGCCTGGAGGCCGGCTTCGGGCACGGCGAGCTGTGGCTCGGCATGATGCCGAACTCGCGCAAGGCGCGCGACCTGTTGCGCGACCCGCGCTTCGCGCTGCACGCCAACCCGGGGGAGGGAGCGGAGATGGAGCACGGCGACGCGCGCGTCTCCGGACGCGCGGTGGAGGTGACCGACCCGGCGAAGCTCGCCGACTACGCCGGCGAGCAGCCCGAGGGAGAGGTGCCGGAGGTCTTCCACCTCTTCCGCGTCGACCTGACGGAGGTGGTGCGCACCTACCTCGACGTGCCCGACATGTGCATGGAGGTCTGGCGCCCCGGCGTCCCGGTCCGGACGATCCGGCGGGGCAACGACGACGCACCGCCGAGGGAGGAGGAGGCGTAGCCGACGGCCGACTCCTGGGCAGGTCACGGCAGCGGGCGCAGCGTGGTGCCGTCCGTCAGGCGTGCGGTCACCCGGGTCCCGGACGGCGTGTCGTCGCCGTCGAGGGGCACGGCGAGGTAGCGGCCGTCCCGTGCGGCGCGCACCTCGCCCGTCACGCGCAGGCCGGTCACCTCCCGGCTCCCCGCGACGAGCAGGTAGGGCTCGTCGTCCGGCGCCCGCCACGTCGTCCGGGCCACGAGATGCTGGCCGAAGCGGCTGCACAGCGCGGTGTCCTCGGCCACGGCGACCTCCCGGCCGGGGTCCGACACCTCGCGTGCGGGCGGCAGGAAGCGCACCGAGACCGACGCCCGCCCGGCCCAGGTGTCCGTGCGCCGGCACACCCAGGCCGCCCGTCCCGCTCCCCGCGGCAGCTCCTGGCGGCCGAACTCCCAGTTGTAGACGGCCCGCACCCCGCTGTCCCGCAGGTCCCCCAGGGCGCACGCGCCGCGCGCCCACACCCGCCGCGCCTCCGCGCTCACCGCCTCGCGCGGCGCCCGGGCCGGCTGACCGCTCTCCGGTGGCGGCGTGTAGGTGAGGTGTGCGGGCGTCACCTCGCCGAGGTCCGTGACCAGGAAGGCGTGGCTCTCGACGATCCGTTCGGAGGACCGCAGCCACAGCACCGGCCGGCGTGTGCATCCGCCGGCCCGGGGCACCGGCAGGGAGCCGGTGACGCCCGCCTCCGAGCGCGCCAGCCGCTCGGGCGCGCCGTCCGGGTCGAGCAGGTCGAGGGTCGCCGTCCCGGCGATCCAGGGCGCGGTGAGGTAGCGCAGCGAGGTCGCCGTGCGGTGGACGACGACGGCCGCGGCGGTCGTGACGTCCGCGTCGTCGGCGCGGGCGATGGTCAGCATCGGACGGGACGCGTCCGGCCCTTCGGTGTAGCGGGCCAGCCGCCGGCCGTCGTGCAGCAGCACCACCGCCGCGCCCTCCACCTCCCCGGCGAAGAGGAGTTGGGGCGGGTCCGGCGGTGCGGCGGCGGACGTGCCGGGCGTGACCGCGACCCGTACGTCTCCGTCTTCGCCGGTCCCCGAGCCCTTGTCGCCGGCCCCCGCCACGGCCCAGGCGTCGAGCGCCCTGCCGAGCAGGGCGGCGTCCCCGGTGCGGTCGCCACGGGCGGGCCAGGCGCCGAAGTCGACGCGGGAGGTGTCCGCCCAGTACTCCGCCGGTGTCCGCCGCAGTTCCGCCGGGGCGATCCGCGCCCCGACGGGCCCCTCCCTGCCCGGCGCGGCGGGCCCGGCGACCGGCTCCGTGCCCGGCCCGGACGTCCCGTCGCCGGTGAGCGGCACGGCGACGAGCGCGAGCAGCAGCGCCCCGGCCGCCAGCATCGCGGTGCGGGCGAGCGCGCGGCGGCGCAGCAGATCGGTCGGCCGGGTCTGCACGGCGTGCGAGTCGAACTCCGCGGACGCCAGCAGAGCCGACGCCCCGTCACGTTCCCGGCCGAGGCGGTGTGCGGCGGCGCAGGCGGCCTGCGCGTCGGCGTCCCCGGCGGCGTGCAGCAGCGCGCGTACGTCCGGCTCGGACAGTCCCTCCAGGTGACGCAGCACGAACGCAGCCCGGCCACCGGGGGACAGGTTCGCCAGTTCACGGTCCAGCGCGGCCTCCTCGGGCCCGGCCGCCGAGGGGAACAGCCGCAGCCCCCACACCAGCGGCAGCCCCGGCCGGAGCCGCCGTCCGCGCCGCCGGGCCTCCCCGGCGCGGCCGGCCCGGGGCGCCTGCCGGGCCTGGCGGAGCGCGCCGCGCAGCACCGCGGCGCGCACCTCTCCGTACGCCCTGTCCGCTGCGCCGCCCCTGGGGCCGGACGACGGCACCGCCCGCGACCGGCGGCGGCGCGCCCCGCGGGGGAGGGCACGCTGCACGGCACGGTGCGCCGCCAGCACCCGGCGGTGCCGCCCCATCTCGGCGGGCAGCACCAGGTACGCCAGCCGGACCAGGTGCGGGTAGTGCTCGACGAGCGCCGCCTCGGCGTCGGCCACGGCGACGGCGGGGGCGCCGACCGGCCCGGACCCCCCGTCGCCCGGTGCGTGCTCGTCGTGGTCGTGGTGCTGCATGGCGGGACCGTCCCCTCGCCCGTACGTGGCGGCCTGCCGGCCTCGTCCTCACGTCAAACGAGTGAATCCTGGGACGGTCACATGCCTGCGTGCCTGCGCGCCGGCGCGTGCGGCGTACGGCCGTGCCGCGCGGCTCCGCCAGCGGGCTCCGCAGGACCCGCGGGGTGCCCCGCCGTTCCCCGGAACGGCCCGTTGCCGCGGCTACCGTGAGACGGTGCACGCTCTTCGCCGTTCCCTGCGGCTGCGCCTGTCGTGGACCGGCGTCGTCCCCCTGCTCGCCCTCGCCGTGCTGGCCCTCACCTGGGGACGCGACCTGCCGGTCTTCTGGGTCGTGGTCGTCGCCGTCATCCTCGCCGGCGCGGTGCTCGCGGCCGTGCACCACGCGGAGGTCGTGGCGCACCGGGTCGGCGAACCGTACGGTTCGCTGGTGCTGGCGGTCGCCGTCACCGTCATCGAGGTCGCCCTGATCGTCACCCTCATGGTCTCCGGCGGCTCCGAGACGGAGACGCTGGCCCGTGACACGGTGTTCGCGGCGGTCATGATCAGCACCAACGGCATCGCGGGCCTGGCGTTCCTGCTGGGGTCGCTGCGTCACGGTCTCGCGCACTTCAACCCCGAGGGAAGCGGCGCCGCACTGGCCACCGTCGCCACGCTGGCCACGCTCAGCCTGGTGCTGCCGACCTTCACCAGCGAGCCGGGGCCGCAGTTCTCCCCCGCCCAGCTGGGGTTCGCCGCCGCCGCGTCCCTCGTGCTCTACGTCCTCTTCGTCTTCACCCAGACCCGCCGTCACCGGGACTTCTTCCTGCCCGTCACCTCCGAGGGACGCGCCGCCGAGGAGGGCGACCACGCGCCCCCGCCCTCGCGCCGGGCGGCGCTCGGCAGCCTCGCCCTGCTGCTGGTCGCCCTCGTGGCGGTGGTCGGCCTGGCCAAGGTGGAGTCACCCGCGATCGAGTCCGGCGTCGAGGCGGCGGGCTTCCCGCACGCGTTCGTCGGTGTGGTCATCGCCCTCCTCGTGCTGCTCCCCGAGACCCTCGCCGCCTCCCGCGCCGCACTCCGCGGCCGCATCCAGATCAGCCTCAACCTCGCCTACGGCTCGGCGATGGCCAGCATCGGACTGACCATCCCCACCATCGCGGTCGCGTCCCTCTGGCTCGACGGCCCGCTGCTCCTGGGTCTCGGCACCACCCAGCTCGTCCTGCTCCTGCTGACCGCCTTCGTCAGCGGCCTCACCGTGGTGCCCGGCCGTGCCACCCGCCTCCAGGGCGGCATCCACCTCGTCCTGCTCGCGGCGTTCCTCTTCCTCGCCATCAACCCCTGACCTGCGGTCAACCCCTGAGATGCTTCGGTGGGGGAGGGGCGAGGCGCCGATGCCCGCGTGCGCTCCCTCGCGGTTCCAGCGCGACGTTCCCGGAAACCCGACGGAGGAGAAGAGGATGACCCCGCAGACCGACGACGTCGACCACGAACTCGTCGAGGCCGCGGCCCACGTGGCCCGCACCCGCTGCCGCGGCGACAACCACACGATGGCGGCGGCGGCACGCGCGCGGGACGGCCGGATCGTGACGGCGGTGAACGCCTACCACTTCACCGGCGGCCCCTGTGCCGAGCTGGTCCTCGTCGGTGCCGCGGCCGCCCAGGGCGTCGACGAGCTGGACACCATCGTCGCCGTGGGGGACCGGGAACGAGGGGTGGTGCCTCCGTGCGGCCGGTGCCGCCAGGTCCTGTTGGACTACTTCCCCGCGCTCCGGGTGATCGTCGGCGGAGGCGGCCGGACCCGCACGGTCCCCGTCGCCGACCTGCTGCCGGAGACCTACGTCTGGGCCGACCACCAGCTCGACCCCGAATGACCCGCCGCCCGTCGGCGCGCGTCGCTCCCCCTCCGTGGTGGGTGAGTCCGTCGCAGGCGGGATGTGCGGGGGCGCGGCGTGGCGCCATGGACGGGTCCTCTTGTGCACGGGCCGTGCACTGTCCATGCTCGAACCTGACTGCATGTCAGGGTCATGCCATGGATGGCGGGACCGGAGCAGGACACGAAGGAGAAGGACGATGTCCACCTCGCGCACCACCCCACGAAGAAGCCCGTCACGACGCAAGGGCCGGCTGGTCGCCGTCCTCGCGGGCCTGCTGGCCGCGCTCACGGTGTGGGCTCCCGGCGCCGTCGCGGAGCCCGGACCCGTACTCGCAGGCGGTGGGGCCGCCGGGACGGCGGCTGCCGACGCCGCCACCCCACGGGGTGACCGGGGCCCGGACGCGTCGTCGCAGACCATCGCGCCCGGTGACCCGATCTTCAGCGGCGGAGCCCGCTGCACCGCAGGCTTCAACGTCACCGACGGCACGGACGTCTTCATCGTGACCGCGGGCCACTGCACCTCGGTGGGCTCCACCTGGTACGCGGACCCGCAGCTCACCGTTCCGATCGGCCCGACGGTCTCCTCGTCGTTCCCGGGTAACGACTACGGCCTCATCCGCTACGACAATCCCGACCTGACCCCCGAGGGCGGATACAGCCTCGGTACCCCGTACGTGGGCCAGCAGGTGTACATCAAAACGCCGCAGACCGGTATCCACAGCGGCACCATCACCGCTCTCAACGCCACCATCGACTACGGTCCCGACGGCGTCATCCACGGCCTCATCCGGACGAACATCTGCCTCCCGGTCGGCGCCGGGGGCGGCACTCCGCTGTTCGGCCCCAACGACCAGGCGCTGGGCATCGCTTCCGGCGGCTCGGGTTCGTGCTCATCCGGCGGCACGAGCTTCTTCCAGCCCCTGAACGAGGTGCTGTCGGCGTTCGGTCTCACGCTGTACTGACCGTCCCGCACCACAGCGCCCCGGGCGGGCTCGACGTCCCTCGGGCCCGCCCGACGGCGCCCCCTACAGTGAGTCGATGTACAGGTGCTCACCGACTCCCGTGGGAGAGGGCGGATGCGGAAGCATGCAGGGCGTGCGCAGGCGGGAGTGAGCCGATCGGGCCCACGAACGGCGACGCGACCGGTGGGTCGGCATGGCTGACCTGGGCCCCGTCGCCTGGCCGCCCGCCCCGATCGAGACCGAGCGGCTGGTGCTCCGGGAACCCGAGGCACGGGACCGTGCGGCGTTCATCGAGCTGCACGCCTCGCCGGAGGTGCACACCTACCTCGGAGGCCCCCGCCCGCGTGACGAGCTGGAGCGCGAGATGCCCGAGGTGCCCGGGCAGTGGCCGGGGAGCTTCGTCGTCGATCTCGACGGGGCGATGATCGGCCAGATCCTGCTCAGGAGGGCGACGGAGCATCGTCCGGCTGCCGTGGGGAAGGTCGATCTCGGCTACCTGTTCCTGCCGCGGGCGTGGGGGTTCGGGTATGCCGCGGAGGCGTGCGCGGCGGCACTCCGCTGGTTCGGCGGCGTCCTTCCGGGCGAGCCCGTGGTGCTCGCCACCCAGACCGCCAACGCCGGCTCGATGCGGCTCGCGGCGAAGCTGGGGTTCACCGAGGTGGAGCGATTCCACGCCTGGGACGCCGAACAGTGGCTCGGGTTGCGGCCCCCGGTCGCGTCGTCTGCGTGAACGGGCCCGCGCTGCGGGCCGCCGATCCGGTGGCCGCAGGGCCCGGCGATCGAGGGCGGGAGGTACGACGCCTTCGGCGGCGGCCGGCACCGTGTGATCCGGGCGGGACCGATTCGGCGACGCCCGGCCCGGGCTGAGGGAGGATCACGGCATGGACGAAGAGGCCATCCCCATCCTGCGGGTCACCGATGCCGGCCGGGCGGTGCGCTGGTACGCCCGCCTGGGGTTCACGCAGCAGTGGGAGCACCGGTTCGAGCCCGGGCTGCCCGTCTTCACCGAGGTGGCCCGGGGGCGGGTACGCCTGTTCCTCTCCGAGCACGAGGGGGACGCCCTGCCCGACACGCTGGTGTACCTGCGGGTGCGTGATGTCGAAGCCGTCGCGGCGGAGTTCGGCGTGCCGACCGAGCACGCCCCGTGGGGCCCGGAGGCCGAACTCCGCGATCCCGACGGCAACCGCCTGCGCATCGGTACTCCCACGCAGTGAGCCGCGAGCAGGTCCGCGGGGGGCACGCCGTGGCAGGGGCTCGCCTCACGCGCGACCGCTCCGTGGAGACGCGGCGTGCCCCACGCGTGCGTGCGGGCGGTGTCAGCCCGGCAGGAGGTGGGGCGCGTGGTCGCGGACGGTGGCGAGCAGGCGACGCTTGGAGGGGTTGACCAGCGGGTGGCCCGCGACGTCGACGGTCGGGACCGTCTCGTTGCCGTCGGCGAGGGACCGTACGAAGGCGGCGGCCTTGGGGTCCTGCCAGATGTTCACCTCGCGGTACGTCAGCCGGGTGCGACGCAGCCGCAGCCGCAGGGCGATGCAGAACGGGCATCCGGGCCGCCAGTAGACGACCACCTCGTCGCGCGTGTCGGTCATGCCTCCCGGCTACCCGACGGCCCGGCCGCGTGAACACCCGGGAGGGATCGTCGCTGCCGATGAGTTTCGCCGGCCGGGGCGGTCTACCCGTACGACAGCGTCCCCGCGGGTAGGCAGGAGCCGCAGCCATGCAGAAGATCACCACTTTCCTCTGGTTCGACACCGAGGCCGAGGAGGCCGCGCGGCACTACGTGTCCGTCTTCGGGAACGGCTCGCGCGTCGTCGAGGTGCAGCACTACACCGAGGCGGGGCCGCGGGAGCCGGGGTCGGTCATGACCGTCACCTTCGAACTCGCCGGCCAGCGCTTCATCGCTCTCAACGGCGGCCCGGAGTTCACCTTCAGCGAGGCGATCTCGTTGCAGATCGACTGCGATACGCAGGACGAGGTGGACCACTACTGGTACAAGCTCGGAGAGGGCGGCCAGGAGGTGCAGTGCGGCTGGCTCAAGGACCGCTACGGCCTCTCCTGGCAGGTCGTGCCCCGGCAGCTGACCGAGCTGACGGGCGATCCGGACCCGGCGAAGTCGAAGGCCGTGTTCGCGGCGATGCTCGAGATGAAGAAGCTCGACATCAAGGGCCTGCAGGCCGCCTACGACGCGGCCGGCTGACGGGACATGCCGTCGGGCAGGACCGGGCGGCGGGTCAGACGATCGCGAACGCCTCGATCTCCAGCAGAAGGTCGGGCCGGACCAGCGCGGCCACCTGGACCGCCGAACTCGCCGGCAGGCGCCGGCCGGCGCCCAGCGCCTCGTCCCGCGCCTCCCGGACGGCCGGCAGATGCGCGACGTCGGTCACGAAGTACGTCAGCTTCACCACGTCGTCGAAGGTCGCCCCCGCGGCCGCCAGACAGCGGCGCAGGTTCGCGAAGACCTGCCGCGCCTGCGCGGCGGGGTCGCCCGCGCCGACGAGCGCGCCGTGTTCGTCGAGCGCGATCTGCCCGGAGACCGCGACGAAGCGCCCGGCGCCCCACACCACGTGGTCGTAGCCGGAAGCGGGGGCGACGCCCTCGGGCGCGGCGATGTGCGTGAGTTCGGCCATGCCCGCATGGTGCGGCACACGCCGGTGCCCGCGCGAGGCGATTACGGGCCGGTCCGCCGCACCAGGTCGAGGGACTCCTCGTGCAGCGCCGCCAGCGCCAGCTCGACCAGCGGGTGGGTGCGGCTGCCGCGCCGCACCGCGGCGAACACCCGGCGCGTGGGCCGGTCGCCCTCCAGGGGCCGGATCACCGCACCGCCCAGTTCGATACCGCGCAGCGCCGTACGGGGCACCAGCGCGACCCCCGCCCCGTTGGCGACGAGGGCGCTCACCGCGCGGAAGTCGTCGGACAGCGAGTCGACACGTGGCTGGAAACCGGCCTGCACGCAGGCGTGCAGCACCACGTCGTGCACCGGGTTGCCGGGCCAGGGGGTGATCCAGGGGTCGTCGGCCAGCTCGGTGAGCGGCACCCGGTCCGCGCCGAGGAGGCGGTGCCCCGGCGGCAGCACGGCGTCGAACGGCTCGGCGTAGAGCGGTTCGCGCAGCAGCCTGCCGTCCCCGGAGGCGCCGCCGTCGCCGAGCGTCTCCCGGTGCTCCACCGCGACCGCGACGTCCGCGTCGCCGTCGCTCAGCAGGCGCAGGCTCGCATGGCCCTCGGCGTCCTTGACCTGGAACGCGACCTGCGGCGTCCGCCGCCGGAGCACGGCGACCGCAGGGGCGACGATCTCGGTGATCGCGGTCGGGTAGGCCGCGAGCACCACCTCGCCGACCAGCCCCGCTGCGCAGGCGGCCAGGTCGGCCTCGGCCCGCTCCAGCTGTGCGGCGATCGTGGTGGCGTGCGCGGCGAGCACGGCGCCGGGCGCGGTCAGCCGCACGTTCCGGCCGTGCCGTTCCAGCAGTGGCTGGCCCGCCTCCGTCTCCAGTGCGGCGAGCTGCTGGGAGACGGCGGAGGGGGAGAGGTACAGGGCCTGCGCGGCGGCGGTGACCGTACCGTGGTCGGCCAGTGCCCGGAGCACCCGCAACCTGCGCGGATCGATGGTCACACGGCCAGTGTCGCACGACCGTGAAGCCCGCCTTCACGATCAACCTCCGAAAACGCTGATGGACTGCACAGCCCTCGGCGAGGGACAGTATTCGGCCATGAGGGCATTGGTGAAGACGGCCGCCGCACCCGGCCTGGAGCTGACCGACGTGCCGACCCCGGAGGCGGGGGACGGCCAGGTGCTGATCAAGGTGCTGCGCACCGGCATCTGCGGCACCGACCTGCACATCGACGGCTGGGACGCGTGGGCGGCCCGCTCCGTCGAGCCGCCCCGCGTGCTGGGCCACGAGTTCGTCGGCGAGGTCGCCGGGCTCGGCGCGGGCGTGACCGGCGTGCAGGTGGGCGACCTGGTCAGCGGAGAGGGCCACCTGGTGTGCGGCACCTGCCGCAACTGCATGGCCGGCCGCCGCCACCTGTGCATCCGCACCATCGGTCTCGGCGTGCACACGGACGGCGCGTTCGCCGAGTACGTGGTGCTGCCGGAGGAGAACGTCTGGGTGCACCGGCACGAGGTCGACCTCGACATCGCCGCGATCTTCGACCCGTTCGGCAACGCCGTGCACACCGCCCTCGCCTTTCCCGTGCTCGGCGAGGACGTGCTCATCACCGGCGCCGGCCCGATCGGCATCATGGCCGCCGCCGTCGCCCGGCACGCCGGTGCCCGCAGCGTCGTCATCACCGACGTCAGCGAGTACCGCCTCCAGCTCGCGCGGAAGATCGGCGCGACGCTCGCCCTCGACGTGAGCACCGCCTCGATCAAGGACGTCATGCCCGAACTGTCCATGACCGAGGGCTTCGACATCGGCCTGGAGATGTCCGGCCGCACCGAGGCGCTGCGTGACATGATCGCCGCGATGCGGCCCGGCGGCCGGATCGCGGTGCTGGGTCTGCCCACCGGCAGCGGCGACGTGCCGGTCGACATGGCCACCATCGTGCAGCGCATGCTCACCCTGCGCGGCATCTACGGTCGTGAGATGTACGAGACCTGGTACTCCATGTCCGTCCTGCTCCAGGGCGGTCTCGACATCGGCCCGGTCGTCACCCACCGGTTCGGCTACGAGGAGCACGCGGACGCGTTCGCCGCCGCCCGTTCCGGCCAGTGCGGCAAGGTCGTCATCGACTGGACCCAGCCCCTCGCGGGGCAGTCCGCCGGCCGCTGACCTCTGCCCCCACGGCCGCCGACCCGCCACGAACCCCAGGAGGACACCGAAGTGTTCGGAACCATGCGCGACGACCTGCGCAGGACGCTCGACGAGATCCGCGAAGCGGGCCTGTACAAGTCGGAGCGGGTGATCGCGAGCCCGCAGTCGTCCGGCATCCGCGTCGGCGACGAGCAGGTCGTCAACTTCTGCTCCAACAACTACCTCGACCTCGCCGACCACCCGGACGTCATCGCCGCCGCCAAGCAGGCGCTGGACGACTGGGGCTTCGGCATGGCGTCCGTCCGGTTCATCTGCGGCACCCAGGAGCCGCACACGGTGCTCGAGCGCCGCCTCTCGCAGTTCCTGGGGACCGAGGACACCATCCTCTACAGCTCCTGCTTCGACGCCAACGGCGGCGTGTTCGAGACCCTGCTGACCGCCGAGGACGCGGTCATCTCCGACGAGCTCAACCACGCGAGCATCATCGACGGCATCCGGCTGTCCAAGGCCGCCCGCCACCGGTACCGGAACCGCGACATGGCGGACCTGGAGCGCTGCCTGAAGGAGTCGGCGAGCGCCCGGCACCGCCTCATCGTCACCGACGGCGTGTTCTCCATGGACGGATACGTCGCGCCGCTGGACGAGATCTGCGACCTCGCCGAGCGCTACGACGCCCTGGTCATGGTCGACGACTCGCACGCCGTGGGCTTCATGGGCGACGGCGGCCGCGGCACGCCCGAACTCTTCGGTGTCGCCGACCGGGTCGACATCGTCACCGGAACGCTCGGCAAGGCGCTCGGCGGCGCCAGCGGCGGCTACGTCGCCGCGCGCGCCGAGATCGTGGAGCTGCTCCGGCAGCGTTCCCGCCCTTACCTGTTCTCCAACTCCCTCGCGCCGTCCATCGTCGGCGCCTCGCTGCGCATCCTGGACCTGCTCGAGACCTCGGGCGACCGGCGTCGCACACTGCGGGAGAACACCGCGCTGTTCCGCTCCGAGATGACCGCGGCCGGATTCGACATCCTGCCGGGCGACCACCCCATCACCCCGGTGATGGTCGGCGACGCCGCGCTCGCCGCCGAGATGGCCGCCGCGCTGCTGGAGAAGGGGATCTACGTGATCGCGTTCTCCTACCCGGTGGTGCCGCAGGGCAAGGCCCGCATCCGGGTCCAGCTCTCCGCCGCGCATTCCACCGAGGACGTGCGGCGCGCCGTGCGCGCCTTCACCGAGGTCCGCGACGCCGCGCAGGCGGCCGGGTAGCACCTGCCGGGCAGCACCTGCCGCGAGAGACGCCCGCCGGCGCACTCCCCCTCCTGCCCGGTGGTCACAGCAGCGTGAGCTGCGTGGCCTCCGGGCCCGGCGCCGGCGGGTCCTCCTCGGCGTGCTCCGGCGGCAGCCGGTGCGCGCCGGGGGAGGAGGGGCCTATCCCGTACTCCGCGGCCAGTTCGTGCACCTGTCCGGTGATGCGGCGCTGGTACCACTTCGGCGCGTAGGCGCCCGCCGCGTACAGCGCCTCGTAGTGCCGCACCAGCTGCGGGTGGTGGGCCTGCAGCCACTGCAGGAACCACTCGCGGGCGCCCGGCCGCAGGTGCAGCGTGAGGGGCGTGACGGACGTGGCGCCGGCTGCGGCGATCGCCCGCACGGTGGTGCGCAGCTGTGCCGGGGAGTCGCCCAGGAACGGGATCACCGGCGCCATCAGCACGCCGCACGGGATGCCGTGCTCGCTCAGGGCCCGCACCACGTCCAGCCGGCGCTGCGGCGCGGGCGTGCCGGGTTCGACGGTGCGCCACAGCTCCTCGTCGGTGAAGCCGACGGAGACCGAGACGCCGACGTCGGAGACGGCCGCGGCGGACCGCAGCAGCTCCAGGTCGCGCAGGATCAGCGTGCCCTTGGTGAGGATCGAGAACGGGTTCGCGTAGTCGCGCAGGGCGGTGAGGATGCCCGGCATCAGCCGGTAGCGGCCCTCGGCGCGCTGGTAGCAGTCGACGTTCGTGCCCATCGCGATGTGCTCGCCGTGCCAGCGGCGTCCGCCCAGCTCGCGGCGCAGCAGCTCCGGGGCGTTGACCTTGACGACGATCTGGGTGTCGAAGCCGGTCCCGGTGTCCAGGTCGAGGTAGCTGTGCGTCTTGCGGGCGAAGCAGTACACGCACGCGTGCGTGCAGCCGCGGTAGGGGTTCACCGTCCATTCGAACGGCATCCGGGACGCCCCGGGCACGCGGTTGACGATCGAGCGCGCCCGCACCTCGTGGAACGTCACCCCCCGGAACTCGGGCGTGTCGAACGTCCTGGTCACGACGTCGGTACCGAAGAGGCCGGCCGGGCCGTCCCCGTTCAGGTTCTCCCACCGCATGAAGTCCTCCTCCGTCGCGCCGCCGTGCCGGGAGCTCGCGTTCCCTAAGAATAGAACACCTGTTCCCTTCGGTTCTGTCAACCTGGATTTGGGCCCCCGGCGCGAGGGTGGTTGGCTTGCCGTGGAGACCGCCGCGGCGCCCGCGGACGGCTCCTCGAAGCGACCGAAGTGCACACCACAGGAGGACCCATGGCGCAGGTCGAGGCCGTGACGCGGCGAGAGATCGCCGCGAAGCCGGACGACGTGTTCGACGCGCTCGCCGACTACAGCGGCACCCGGCAGAAGCTGCTGCCCGAGCACTTCAGCGAGTACGAGGTCCGCGAGGGCGGGGACGGCGAGGGCACGCTGGTCCACTGGAAGCTCCAGGCGACCAGCAAGCGGGTCCGCGACTGCCTGCTGGACGTGACCGAGCCCGCCGACGACGAGCTGGTCGAAACGGACCGCAACTCCTCCATGGTCACCACCTGGAAGGTCACCCCCGGCGGCCGTGAGGGCACCGCCGTCGTCGTGGTGCGCACCGTGTGGAACGGCGCGGGCGGCATCGGGGGCTTCTTCGAGAAGACCTTCGCCCCCAAGGGCCTCGGCCGGATCTACGACGCGCTGCTCGCCAACCTCGCCGCCGCGACGGAGAAGTAGCCGCCGCCGCGCTCTCACCGGAAAGAGTGGACTTCGAGGCCCGCCGGGATGTGCCCGGCGGGCCTCGGGTATGGCGTCCCCGGTGCCGAATCTCCTGATGGGGCGCCGACGAATGCCCCGGGCAACGGAGTTGAGCGGCTCCGGTGCTGCTCCGTGTGCGCGTGGCGCCGACTTGCCCACCCTTGTCGCCGAATGCACAGAATGCTCCCCATGAGACGTCCGGGCCGTGCCAACGGCCGGAACGCGGGCGGCGCAACGGGCGAGAGGCGGACGGGATGAGCGGGTCGACGCTGAGCGGCGTCCGTCGGGGCGGCGCGCCCGCCGGGGTCGAAGTCACCGTCGAGATCCCGTCGTTCGCCGCCGGAGCTGCTCCCGCCGAAGCCACCGCCTCCTCCGCCGCCGAGGCCACGGAGCCGCCCGCACCGCCCGCCGACGGGGCGCCGCCTCCTCCCGGAGCACCCGGTTCCGGGGCGCCCGGCACGGGGCAGGCGCCGCTCGGCCCCGCGCGCGTCCGCCTGGTGTTCACCGGCCTGATGCTGGCCCTGCTGCTCGCGGCGCTGGAGCAGACCATCGTCGCCACGGCGCTCCCCGAGATCGTCGGCGACCTGCACGGCCTGGACCGCATGGCCTGGGCCGTGACCTCCTACCTCCTCGCCGCCACCATCGGGCTCCCCGTCTACGGCAAACTCGGCGACCTCTACGGCCGCAAGAGCGTCTTCCTCTTCGCCATCGTCGTCTTCGTCGCCGGCTCGGCACTCGCCGGCTGGTCGCGCTCGATGGACGAACTCATCGCCTTCCGCGCCCTCCAGGGCATCGGCGCGGGCGGGCTGATGATCGGCGTTCAGGCGATCATCGCCGACCTCGTCCCGGCCCGCGAACGCGGCCGGTACATGGGGCTGATCGGCGCCTCGTTCGGCCTCGCCTCGGTCGCGGGGCCGCTGCTCGGCGGCTGGTTCACCGACGAGCTGTCCTGGCGCTGGTGCTTCTGGATCAACGTCCCGTTCGGCCTGCTGACCCTGCTGGTCACCGCGTTCGTCCTGCGCCTGCCCCCACCACCGCGCCGCCGCCGCCGACTCGACGTGCTCGGGGCGCTGCTGCTCACCGCCTTCTCCACCTGCCTGGTGCTCCTCACGACCTGGGGCGGCACCACGTACGACTGGGACGACCCGGTCGTGCTCGCCCTCGGCGCCGGGTCGGCCTCCTCGGCCGTGCTCTTCCTGGTGGTCGAACGGTTCGCCGTCGAGCCGCTGATGCCGCTGCACCTCTTCCGCGACTCCGTCTTCAACGTCACCGGCCTGGTCGGGGCCGTCGTCGGCGTCGCCCTCTTCGGCGCCGCGAGCTACCTGCCGAGCTTCCTCCAGATGGTCGACGGGGCGACCGCGACCGAGTCCGGTCTCCTGATGCTGCCGATGATGGGCGGCATCGTCTGTACCTCCGTCGTCTGCGGCCAACTCGTCTCCCGCACCGGCCGGTACAAGGCGTACCCGGTGCTCGGCTGCCTGGTCTCCGCAGTCGGCATGTGGCTCCTCTCCCTCCTGGACGCCGGCACCGCCCGGGCGACGTACAGCGTCTGGATGGCCGTGCTCGGGGCGGGCATCGGCATGGTGCTGCCGGTGCTCATCGTCGCCGTGCAGAACTCCGTGCGCCCCGCCGACCTCGGCACCGCCACCAGCGCCGGAAACTACTTCCGGCAGATCGGCGGCAGCGTCGGCGCCGCCGTGTTCGGCACCCTGTTCACCCACCGGCTCGCCGACGCGCTGGCCCGCGAGGTTCCCGAACCGCCCCCCGGCGTGCGGCTGCCGCCGCCCGAGGCGATCACCCCCGACGCCGTGTACGCGCTGCCCGCCGCGCTCCGCGACGGCTACGTGCTGGCGTACGCCGACGCCATGCCGCGGATCTTCCTCCACCTCGTGCCGGTGCTGGTCCTCGGCTTCCTGCTCGCCCTGCTCCTCAAGGAGAAACCCCTGGTGACCCCCGAGCTCTCCGTCCCCGAAGCCCGCACCGCCGCCGAGGCGCCGGCCCGCGCCACGGGTACCGCCGACCCGCTTCCGCACCCCGCGGGGGTACCGGTGTGCGGCAGCGTGCGTCACCCCGACGGCAGCACCGTGCCGCGCGCCGCCCTCACCCTCATCGACACCACCGGGCGGCAGATCGGGCGCGGCGCCACCGGCGAGGACGGCCGCTACGCGCTGAGTACGCCCGGCGCGGGGGCGTACGTGCTGATCGCCGCCGCCGGCGGGCATCAGCCGCAGGCCGTCAGCGTCGCGGTCGGCGAACGGGCCGTGGAACTGGACCTGGTCCTCGGCGGTGCCGGGCGGCTCGTCGGCACGGTGCTCACGGCCGACGGCACCCCGGTGCGGGACGCCGCGGTCACCCTCACCGACGCGCGCGGCGAGGTCGTCGCGGCCTGCCGCAGCGACCGCGAGGGCCGGTACGCGATGCCCGACCTCGTGGCGGGCGAGTACACCCTCGCGGTGAGCTCCCCCGCGTACCGCCCGGTCGCGATGCCGCTGACGGTCCAGGCGTCCCGCGAGACCTGTCAGGACGTGGAGCTGGCCGGCAGCGCCGTGCTGCGCGGGACGGTGCGCGCCGGAGGCGGCCGTGCCGTGGAGGACGCCCGGGTGACGCTGATGGACGCGGCCGGAAACGTCGTCGACACCGCGGTCACCGGCCCGGACGGCGTCTTCCGGTTCGTCGACCTCGCGTCGGGCGAGTACACGGTCGTCGCCGCGGGCTACCCGCCCGTCGCCACCGTCCTGCGGGTCGCCCCCGGCACCCGCACCGACCGCGACCTCCAGCTCTGCCACGGCGACTGACGCCCGCCCGGGGGCCACGGGCGAGCCTCCCACCGGCGGAAATCCGTTGCCCGTGCCCGGCGCCGCTGACAGGCTCCCGCCATGCCCACCTTCGCCGCTCCCGACGGAACCGCCCTCGTGCACCATGTGTCCGGGGCGGGCGCGCCCCTGGTCTGCCTGCCCGGCGGTCCGATGCAGGACTCCGCCTACCTCGGCGGTCTCGGCTCACTCGCCGCCCACCGGACGCTGATCCGGCCGGACCTGCGCGGCACCGGCGGGTCCGCCGTGCCGGAGGACCCCGCGTCCTACCGCTGCGACCGGCTCGTGGGCGATGTGGAGGCGCTGCGGGAACACCTCGGCCTGGACCGGATGGACCTGCTCGCGCATTCCGCGGGCGCCAACCTCGCGGCCCTGTACACCACCCGCCATCCCGAACGGGTCTCCCGGCTGGCGCTCGTCACACCGAGCGTCGTGGCCCCCGCCGTCGCCGTGACGGGAGAGATGCGGCTGGAGCGCGCGCGACTGCGCCGCGACGAGCCCTGGTTCCCCGAGGCCTACGCCGCGCTGGAGGCGGTCGTCGCGGGCAGGGCGACCGACGAGACCTGGCAGGCCATCGCCCCGTTCGCCTACGGGCGCTGGGACGAGACGGCCCGTGCCCACGCCGCGGCCGCCGAGCGGCAGCGCAACCGGGAGGCCGCGGCCGTCCACAACGAGGCGGGCGCGTTCGACCCCGACGCCACCCGCGCGGCGTTCGCCGCCCTCACCGCACCGGTGCTGGTGCTCGCCGGGGAGTTCGACCTGAACTCCCCGGCACCCGCCATGGCCGAACTCGCCGCGCTCTTCCCCGGGGCGGAGTGCGTGGTGCAGCCCGGAGCGGCCCACTTCCCGTGGCTGGACGACCCGGAGCGGTTCACCGCCGTCGTCACCGCGTTCCTGCGGTGACCTCCCGAAGGCCCGTCAGCCGGCCCGGAAGCGGCGCAGGCGCAGGCTGTTGGCGACGACGAAGACCGAGGAGAAGGCCATCGCCGCACCGGCGATCATCGGGCTGAGCATGCCCGCCGCGGCCAGCGGAAGCGCCGCGACGTTGTAGGCGAACGCCCAGAAGAGGTTGCCCTTGATGGTCGCCAGGGTGCGGCGGGACAGGCGGATCGCGTCGGCCGCCACCCGGAGGTCGCCGCGCACCAGGGTGAGGTCGCCCGCCTCCATGGCCGCGTCCGTACCCGTGCCCATGGCCAGCCCCAGGTCGGCCTGCGCGAGGGCTGCCGCGTCGTTCACCCCGTCGCCGACCATCGCCACCGAACGCCCCTCGGCCTGAAGCCGCTTGACGACGTCGACCTTGTCCTCGGGCAGGACCTCCGCGACGACCTCGTCGATGCCCACCTCGGCCGCGACCGCCTCGGCGACCGCCGCGTTGTCACCGGTGAGGAGTACCGGGGTCAGCCCCAGGTCCCGGAGCCTGCGGACCGCCTCGGTGCTGGTGTCCCGGACCGCGTCCGCCACTTCGAGCAGCGCGCGCGCCCGGCCGTCCCAGGCGACCGCCACGACCGTACGGCCCGCCCCCTCGGCCTCGTCCCGGGCGGCGGCGAGTTCGGCCGGCAGCGCCACCGACCGGTCGCGGAGCAGCCGGGCGCGGCCGACGAGCACGTCACGGCCGTCCACGACGCCCCGCACGCCGAGTCCGGGGATGTTGGCGAACTCCGCAGGAGACGGGAGGTCGCCCACCCGTGCGGCCGCGCCGGCCGCGACGGCGCGGGCGACGGGGTGTTCGGAGGCGTGCTCCAGCCCGCCGGCCAGCCGCAGCACCTCCTCCTCGTCCTCGCCCCCGGCCGTCCGCACGGCCAGCAGGGTCATCCGGCCGGTGGTCACGGTGCCGGTCTTGTCGAGCACGACCGTGTCCGCACGGCGGGTGTTCTCCAGCACCTCGGGCCCCTTGATGAGGATGCCGAGTTGTGCGCCGCGCCCGGTGCCGACCATCAGCGCGGTCGGGGTCGCCAGTCCCAGCGCGCAGGGGCAGGCGATGATGAGGACCGCCACCCCGGCGGTGAAAGCCGCCGTCACCGACCCGCCGACGGCCAGCCAGACGCCCAGTGTCGCGAGGGCGAGAAGGATCACCGCGGGCACGAACACGGCGGAGATGCGGTCGGCGAGCCGCTGCGCGGCCGCCTTGCCGTTCTGCGCGTCCTCCACCAGCTTCGCCATGCGTGCGAGCTGCGTCTCGGAGCCGACGCGGGTGGCCTCGACCACCAGCCGCCCGCCCGCGTTGAGGGTCGCACCGGTCACCGGGTCGCCCGCGGCGACCTCCACCGGCACCGACTCGCCGGTGAGCAGGGAGGCGTCGACGGCCGAGGAGCCCTCGACCACCGTGCCGTCGGTGGCGACCTTCTCGCCGGGGCGCACGGTGAAACGGTCGCCGACGGCCAGTTCACCGACGGGCACGCGCTGTTCACGGCCGTCCCGCAGGACGGTGACCTCCTGCGCGCCCAGCTCCATCAGTGCGCGCAGCGCCGCGCCGGCCCGCCGCTTGGCGCGGGCCTCGAAGTAGCGGCCCGCGAGGAGGAAGGCGGTGACGCCCGCCGCGGCCTCGAGGTAGATGGTGCCGGCGCCGTCCGTGCGGGAGACGGTGAACTCGAAGGGGTGCGTCATGCCCGGCATGCCGGCCGTCCCGAGGAACAGCGCCCACACCGACCAGAGGAAGGCCGCGCCCGTACCGACCGAGACCAGCGTGTCCATGGTGGCCGCGCCGTGCCGCAGGTTCGTCCAGGCGGCGCGGTGGAAGGGCCATCCGCCGTAGACGACCACGGGCGCGGCGAGGGTGAGCGAGAGCCACTGCCACGAGGTGAACTGAAGTGCCGGCACCATCGCCATCGCGACGACGGGTACCGCGAGGACCACGGCGGTGAGCAGCCGCAGGCGCAGCGGCCGCAGCTCGTCGCGTTCCGCCTCCGCCGGTGCGCCCGGCTCCGGGGCGGACGGGGAGCGCGGCGGCGGAGGAGGCGCGGCGGTGTAGCCGGTGGCCTCGACGGTGGCGATCAGGTCGGCCACGGCCAGGTCCTCGGTGTAGCTGACCCGCGCCTTCTCGGTGGCGTAGTTGACGCTCGCCTGCACGCCGCCCATGCGGTTGAGCTTCTTCTCGACACGCGCGGCGCACGCGGCGCAGGTCATTCCGCCGATGGCGAGTTCGACCTCGGCGGTGCGCGGCGTGGGCGTGGTGGTGGTCATGTGCGTGCTCCTCGGGTGCATGGTATCCGGGGCGGCCGGCCCTCCCGGAGTTTATACCCGTAGGGGGTATCTCACATTCTCCTTTATACCCCTACGGGGTACGAGGGGCAAGCGTGGTCCCGGGTGTCGCGGAGTCCGGTCGAGTGGTGTAGACCACTGGCTGTCCACAGGGCTTTCTCCGCCGTTCGCGACGGCGTAACGTGACGCTTCATGAAGATCTTGATCAGCGCGGACATGGAAGGCGCGACCGGCGTCACCTGGCCCGCGGACGTGCTTCCGGGCACCCCCCAGTGGGAGCGCTGCCGACCGATGTTCACCTCCGACGTGAACGCCGCGGTCACCGGCTTCCTCGAGGGGGGCGCTGACGAGGTCCTCATCAACGAGGCCCACTGGACCATGCGCAACCTGCTGCTGGAACGACTCGACGACCGGGCCCAGATGCTCACCGGGCGCCACAAGTCCCTCAGCATGGTCGAGGGCGTGCAGCACGGCGACGTCGACGGCATCGCCTTCGTCGGCTACCACACCGGCGCCGGCGCCGAGGGCGTCCTCGCCCACACCTACCTCGCCAACTCGCTCACCGGCGTGTGGGTCGACGGCACCCGCGCGAGCGAGGGCCTGCTCAACGCCCTGGTCGTCGCCGAGTACGGCGTGCCCGTCGTCCTGGTCACCGGCGACGACCGCACCTGCGAGGACGCCAAGGGCTACGCCCCACAGGCCCGTACGGTCGCCGTGAAGGACTACGTCTCCCGCTACGCCGCCGTCTGCCGCACGCCCGCCCGCACCGCCCGGGACATCCACGCGGCGGCGCGCGAGGCCGCGGAGCTGGCCGTGCGCCACGAACCGGTCACCTCCGGGCCGCACGAGGTGGCGCTCGAGTTCGACGCCGAGCACCTGGCCGGTGCCGCGACCGTCGTGCCCGGTGTCGAGCAGACCGGCGAACGGCGCGTCGCCTACACCGCGCCGACCATGTACGAGGGCATCCGCTGCTTCAAAGCGGTCACCACCGTCGTCTCGTCCGCAGTGGAGGAGCAGTATGGCTGAGGCACACATCGACACCCGGGCGCTGGACGAGGCGGTCACGTTCACCTCCCAGCTCATCCGCATCGACACCACCAACCACGGCGGCGGCGACGGCGTGGAACGCCCGGCCGCCGAGTACGTCGGGGAACGGCTGAGCGAGGCCGGGCTGGAGCCGGTCTTCCTGGAGAAGGCCCCGGACCGGACGAACGTCGTGGCCCGCATCGAGGGCACCGACCCCTCCGCCGACGCCCTGCTCGTCCACGGCCATCTCGACGTCGTGCCCGCCCGGCCCGACGACTGGACCGTGCACCCGTTCTCCGGCGAGGTGCGGGACGGCGTGGTGTGGGGCCGCGGCGCCATCGACATGAAGAACATGGACGCGATGGTGCTGTCCGTCGTACGGGCGTGGGCTCGGGCCGGCGTCCGGCCGCGGCGGGACATCGTGCTGGCCTTCACCGCCGACGAGGAGGACAGCGCCGAGTACGGCGCCGACTACCTCACCGAGAAGCACGCCGAACTGTTCGACGGCTGCACCGAGGGCATCAGCGAGTCCGGCGCCTTCACCTTCCACGCCGGCGACGGCCTGCGGCTCTACCCGGTCGCGGCGGGCGAGCGGGGCACCGCGTGGATGCGCCTCACCGCCCGCGGGCGCGCCGGCCACGGCTCCAAGGTGAACCGGGAGAACGCGGTGAGCCGGCTCGCCGCCGCCGTGCACCGGATCGGCGAGTACGCCTGGCCGGTGCGGCTGACCCCGACCGTGCGCGCGGCGCTGATCGAACTCTCCCTCGCCGCCGGAGTGGAGCCCCCGGACCTGGACGCCGCCGACTTCGACGTCGACGCGCTGCTGGAACGGCTCGGCCGGTCCGCCGCCCTGGTCGCCCCGACCGTCCGCAACAGCGCCAACCCGACGATGCTGAACGCCGGTTACAAGGTCAACGTCATCCCCGAGCAGGCCACCGCACAGGTCGACGGCCGGATGCTGCCCGGCGCGGAGGACGAGTTCACCGCCACGATGGACCGGCTCACCGGCCCGCACGTCGACTGGGAGTTCCAGCACCGCGAGGTGCCGCTGCAGGCCCCCGTCGACGCGCCCGCCTTCGCCGTGCTGCGCGAGTCCCTGGAGCACTTCGACCCCACCGCCCGAGTGGTGCCGTACTGCATGTCCGGCGGCACCGACGCCAAGCAGTTCTCCCGGCTGGGCATCCAGGGCTACGGCTTCTCGCCGCTGAAACTGCCGGAGGGCTTCGACTACCAGGCCATGTTCCACGGCGTGGACGAGCGGGTGCCCGTCGAGGCGCTTCACTTCGGCGTCCACGTCCTCGACCGCGCCCTGCGCGCCCTGTAGAGGCGCTCGACCGGACCCCCTGACCCCGTCCGCGCACCTCGGCCCCGGCCGGGGGATGCCCCGCGCCCACCCCACCCCAGCACCCCGCACCGCGACGCACCGCGCCAGACACCCCCGACGCACGGAAGGCCGCTGCTCATGCCGCACCGCACCGCCCCCTACGGCAGCTGGCCGTCCCCCGTGGACGCGCGCCTCGTCGCCGCCCACGACGGACGCCCCGAATACCTCGGCGCCGTGGGCGACGAACTGTGGTGGACCGCGCCCCGCCCCGAGGAGGGCGGCCGTCGCGCGCTGATCCGGCAGCGCCCCGGCGCCGAGCCGGAATCCGTCCTCCCGCCGCCGTGGAACGTCCGCAACCGGGTCATCGAGTACGGCGGCCGGCCATGGGCCGGCGCTCCCGGCACCCCCGGCACCGAAGGCCCGCTCGTGGTCTTCACCCACTTCCCCGACCAGCGCCTCCACCTGCTGCGCCCCGACTCGGCCCCCGACGGCGACGCCACCGGCGCGGCCGGCCCCGGCGCACGGGCCGAGCCGGTGCCGCTGACGCCCGTCTCGGGAGCCGGCGGCGGCCTGCGCTGGTGCGACCCCGTCGTCCGGCCCGCCCACGGGGACGTGGTCTGCGTGCTCGAGGAGTTCACCGGCGACGGCCCCACCGACGTCCGCCGCACGCTGGCCTCCGTCCCGCTGGACGGCTCGGCCGCCGACGACCGGACCCGCGTGCGCGAACTCACCGACGACGCACACCGTTTCCTCACCGGCGCCCGCTTCTCCCCGGACGGCCGCCGGGTCGCCTGGCTCGCATGGGACCACCCCGCCATGCCCTGGGACGGCACCCTGGTCCGCGTCGCCGACGTCACCGGCGACGGCGCCTTCACCGGAGCCCGCACGGTCCTCGGCGGCCCCGAGGAATCCGTCGCGCAGGTCGAGTGGGCGGCCGACGGGCGGACCCTGCTGGCGGCCACCGACCGCACCGGCTGGTGGAACCTGCACCGCGTGGACCCCGCCACCGGCGAGGCGGTCAACCTCTGCCCGCGCGAGGAGGAGTTCGGCGGCGGCCTGTGGAAGATCGGCCTCCGCTGGTTCGCGCCGCTCCCCGGCGGACTCGTCGCCGTCCTGCACGGCCGGGGCGGCCAGGCGCTCGGCCTGCTCGACCCCGCCACCGGCGAACTCGCCGACGCACCCGGGCCGTGGACGGAGTGGGCGCCCGCGCTCGCCGTCGCGGACACCCGCGTCGTGGGCATCGCCGCCGGCGCGCACAGCGCGTACGAGATCGTCGAACTGGACACCGGCAGCGGACACGCCCGGGTGGTCGCCGAGGAGCACCGGCCCGCCGTCGACCCCGCCCACCTTCCGCACCCGCAGGCGCGCACCTTCACCGGACCCGGCGGGCGGGACGTGCACGCGCACGTCTACCCGCCCCGGCACCCCGACCACCAGGGTCCGCCCGGCGAACTGCCGCCGTACGTGATCTGGGTGCACGGCGGCCCCACCAGCCGCGTCCCCATGGTCCTGGACCTGGAGATCGCCTACTTCACCTCGCGCGGCATCGGCGTCGCCGAGGTCGACTACGGCGGCTCCACCGGGTACGGGCGCGCGTACCGGAACCGGCTGCGCGGCCAGTGGGGCGTGGTGGACGTCGAGGACTGCGCCGCCGTCGCCCGTGCGCTGGCCGACGAGGGCACGGCCGACCCGGCGCGGCTGGCGATCCGTGGCGGCAGCGCAGGCGGCTGGACCAGCGCCGCCTCGCTCACCTCGCCGGCCGGCGAGGTGTACGCCTGCGCCACCATCACCTACCCGATCCTCGACCTGAAGGGCTGGGCCACCGGCGAGACCCACGACTTCGAGTCGCAGTACCTGCGTTCCCTCGTCGGCGACCCGGAGGCCGACGCCGACCGCTACCACGACCGCTCGCCCGTCCACCACGCCGACCGCGTCGACCGTCCGTTCCTGTTGCTCCAGGGGCTGGACGACGTGATCTGCCCGCCCGTGCAGTGCGAGCGCTTCCTGGAGCGGATCGCCGGCCGGGGTGTCCCGCACGCCTACCTCGCCTTCGAGGGCGAGGGCCACGGCTTCCGCCGAGCCGACACCATCGTCCGCGCGGTCGAGGCGGAACTCTCCCTGTACGCCCAGACGTTCGGCATCGACCGGGACGACGTGCCGACGCTCCCCCTGAAGGAGGACACGTGACGGACGCCCGCGGCCGCGCCGAACCGTCGCACCGCCTCGCCGACCCGCGGGAACTGCTCGCGGGCCAGCTCGACTACTACCGGGCCACGCTGCTGCACAAGCTCGACGGCATGCCGGACGGGGAGCTGCGCGCCGCCCGGCTCCCCTCCGGCTGGACGCCGCTGGAGCTGCTGCGCCACCTCACGCACGTCGAACGCCGCTGGCTGTGCTGGGGCTTCGCCGCCGAGCAGGTCCCCGACCCCTGGGCCGACGACGGGCCCGACGGCCGCTGGTACGTGCCGGACGGCGTCACCGCAGAGCAGCTGCGGGCGGAGTTCACCGCCCAGTGCGCACGGTCACGGACGATCGCCGCCGGGGCGGGGCTGGAGGACCGTGCCGCCGTCGGCGGCCGCTTCCCGGCGGCGGAGGACGCGCCGACGCTCGGCTGGATCCTGCTGCACCTGCTCCAGGAGTACGCACGCCACGTCGGCCAGCTGGACGTCGTCCGCGAACTGGCCGACGGAGCCGTGGGGGAGTGAGGGTGGTGCCGCCCACGCGGCACCGCCGCCCCGCGCCGGACACGTCCTAGCTGTATTGCTCATGAGCGTTGTTGACACTCACAGGTCTTGATCATGGCGAAGGCCTCCGTGTGTGGTGGAGGTGTCGAATCTTCACCGCACGGAGGCCTTCGTGTCCCACCGTAATGCCCGTCTGACT
>NZ_JAVREQ010000013.1:0-169742 GCF_031845485.1 Streptomyces hazeniae | reverse complement strand
CGGCACCTACACCAACATCTCGGGCGCCTACGGCAAGGGCACGGCGCTGGGTGCGGTGGCGGCCGGTGAGGGCGCGACCGGCGTGCTGGCCGTCATCATGCTCGCGTTGACGCTGCTGGGGCAGTCGGCCCCGGCCGTGGTCCGCCTCGGGTTGTGGGCCACGCCGGTCGCGGCATCGGTGATGGCTGCCATGGCCGCCGACGACCCCGCCACGACCGTGATCTATGCGGTGACGCCGCTGGGGATGTGCGTGGCCGCCGAGGGCATGGCGTTCGTCGCCCGCCGCATCGTCGTCTTCCAGACCGGCCGGGACGCCGAGGCCGAAGCATCCGCCGCCGCCCTCATGCGGTCACTCGCCTATCACCGGGCCCGCGCGGCGAACCACCCGGACGAGAAGATCCGGGCTCGGTCGGACAAGACCTCATGGCGGCTGGCGCGGAAGGCCGGCGCCGGGGACACCACCTTGAACACCGAACTCCTGGGCGTCCAGCGCTCCCGCGTCACCGCGGGCGCGGACACCGCGCTGGGCGAGATGTTCACCCTCCCCGGCACCGACCGCCCGGAACTCCCGGCCGCCGAGGAGGAGACCACCACCCCGGCGCCGGTTCCGGTGCGGTCGCTGCCGGACGTTCTGGAGGAGATCGGATGGTGCACCCCCGACACGTTCGGCGCGACCAGCAACCCGCACTACGAGGTGACCACCGAACGCCTCGACCAGCCGCGCGGGGAACTGGTCACCGCCACGACCGCCGAGGTAACCACCGGCACCGAGCACGACGACGCCCCGGCACCGGGGCGTGAGCCGGTGGCGGTACCGGCCGCCGAGGGGCGGGAGGTGGTCACCGAGAAGGTGACGCTCACGCCGTCTGACCTGCGCAAGAAGGCCCGTTCCCTGCACCGCAAGGCGGTCACCGCCGGGCGTCGCGGGGTGACCATCGACCAGCTCCGCGAGGAGCTGGGCCTGTCCCGCCGAGATGCGGCCGACCTGCGCCGCGACGTCGTGAACGGAGTGGAAGCGTGAGCGAGATCATCCGCGCGTCCTCGGACGCCACCGAGGCGGCCCGCCAGTCCGACCAGTTCGCCATTGCCCTCGCCGCCGTCCACGCCGCACAGCAACACCACCAGCACGAGCAGTCGGCGTGCCGGCACCACGGTTCCCCGGCACCCGCCACCTCGGGTGGGGGCGGGGTGAAGTGGCTGGCGGTCGGCATGGGTGGATCCGCCCTCCTGCTCTCCGTCGCCGTCTCGGCGGTCGCGGTCGCGGTCTCCGCCGTGGCGGTCACCGTGTGCCTGCTCATCCTGCGCTCCGTCCTGGCGGACGTGCGCAAGGGCCGCTGACCGGCTGCCCGATCCGCCCGGCCCACCCCGGCCGGGCGGTGAGGGGAGCCGGGACAGCCCCGGCCACGCCACCCCGAGAGAGGACGCCATGCCGAAGTTCTTCTACGCCCTCGCGATCGTCCTGTTCGTCACCGCCGGCGCCGTGTTCGTCGTCGGTGGTGACGGCCACCTCGGCCGCGGCTGGGCCTGCATCGCCTGCGGGCTCATGGCCTACGCCGTCGCTTCCGGCAAGACCCGCAAGAAGTGACCCGAGAGGAGACCCCCTGATGTCGCAGGAGTCCTGCAAGCAGTGCGAGGAGCACGCGAAGAAGCACGCCGACCTCTTCGGGATCGGCCCGAAGGAGGACTGCCCCGACTGCCTGGAGCACCTGGAGCTGCACAAGCGCGAACGCCGCATCCGCTGGTGGTGACCAGCCCCGGCCCCGACCATCCGGCCAACCCGCGAACCGCCGAACCCCGTGGAGGAGTCCGCATGTCCCGCATTGCCAACGTTCTCGCCGCCGTCGCCCCGCCGGCCGCCGCCCTGGGGGTGGCCAGCGCCGCCGCTGCCGTGGCCACCCCGGGCCTGCCCTGGCACGACGCCGTCGGGCTCGCCTGCGTCGCCATGGTGGCGTTCCTGACCGTCGACCGCCTCACCGGCGGCCGACTCGACGACGAAGAGACCGGCACCGACATCGAGCAGGAGGGCTGACCGATGGACCTGACCGCAGCCGAGTACCGGGCCAAGGCCGCCGAACTGCTTGCCCCCCGCCACTGCCTCAACCCCACGCCTGAACGCGTCGAGCAGGCCGCCGTGTGGGCCCGGCTCGCCGTTTCCGCCGCCATCAGCGAGACCAAGCAGGAGGACTGACCATGACCACTCCCGTCTACACCCGCTCCGAGAAGGCCCAGCGCGCCCGGCTGCTGCTCAAGGGCGCCAAGAACTGTTCCGGCGACGTCTCGCGGATCGAGGCGCAGATCGAGCGGATCGACCAGGCCGCCGCCGACCGGGGGCGGCGTGAGCACGAGGCGCACGCCCGTCGGCTGAACGAGGCCAAGGACGCCCTCGCCGCCGCCCGCGTCGCCGAGCGCACCGCCACCTCCCGCGAGGAGCGGCAGCGCGCCAAGGGCGAGCGGCGGGAGGCGGAGAAGCGGCTGCGGGCCGTGGAGCGCGCCGCCCGCTAAGCCCCGGTCGGGGCGGCCCACGCCGGCAAGCATCCGGGCCGCCCCGCCGGGCCCCAACCCCTCATCGAAGGAATCAGGAGAGCACCACGATGGCAGACACCCACGCCGCCGAGGCGGCCGACGCACCCCCGGCCGCCCCGCGGCTGTCCCTGGTCAAGAACACCAGCACCACCCCCGACGAGGCGACCGCGCCGCCCGCGACGGTGCCGCCGGTGCTGGTGCCCGTGCCGGTCGAACCGGCCCGCATAGAGCCCGCTGTGCGGCGGCGCCGGTTGCGGGCCCGGCACGCCGCCGGTGCGGTGCGCGCCGCGCTGACCGACGAGCGCACCCGCACCGCCGGACGCCTGGTCGCCCGGCACGGCATGTACGTGGTCGGCGGCACGCGGATCGTCGCGAAGCGGGCGTGGGACGGCCGCACCACCGCACGGTATGAGCGGATGATGCGCGCCGCCGAAGCGGCCGGGCAGCCCGATCGGGCCCTGGAGTGGGAGGCCCGTGCGGCGGCGTTCCGCTCCGCGCGGCACCAGCGGCGCATGGACCTGCTCAAGGCCCCGCAGAAGGCCGCCAAGGGCCTGGGAATTGGCGCCGCCGCCACCCAGGGCGCCCTGCTCGTCCTGGGCGGGATGATGGCCGTCTCCTCCGGACAGTGGTCCGACGTCATCGCGCCGACGATGGCGGTGATCGAGGCCGTGAACCTGCTGATCTTCGTCGTGGCGGTGGTGTGGGGGCCGCTGGTCGCCATCGCCCCCTGGGCCGCGCTGCTGGGCCTGTGGGCCGTCGGGCAGCGCCGTCAGGCCGCACCCCAGTGGGCCCTCCCCGCGCGGAACAACTCCGGTGGTGAGCCCATCACCCCCTCCATCGTGGTGCAGGCCCTGCGCCACCTGGGGGTGGCCGCGCTGCGCAACGCCATCAAGGAGATGGGCGACGCCGGCGCCGGGATGCTGGGACCGATCCGGATCGCCGGATGCGGCGTCGAAGTCGACGTCACTCTCCCCTCGGGGGTGTCCACCGATGAGGTGCAAAACCGGCGCCGGAAGCTCGCCGAGAACCTCTCCCGGCACGAACACGAGGTGTTCATCACCATCCCCGAAGCCGCTCGCACGGTGCGGCTGTGGATCGCGGATTCCGGCGCACTGGATGAGCCGATCGGCCCGTCCCCGCTGGTCACCGACCCCGACGCGAGCGGCGACTACAAGTCCGGCCGCGCACCGTGGGGCCAGGACCTGCGCGGCGACGGCGCGCTGATCAGCCTTTACCAGCGGCACATGCTCATCACCGGCCTGTCCAACCAGGGCAAGACCGCCTCCCTGCGGGCCCTGGCCTTGTGGCTCGCGCTCGACCCCACGGTCGAGTTCCGCATCGGAGACCTGAAGGGTGTGGGGGACTGGAAGCCCTTCGAGGGCATCGCCACCGTCCTGATCGAGGGTCCCACCGACGAGCACGTGGCCCAGGTCGTGGACATGGTCGAAGAGGGCGTCGCAGAGATGGAGCGCCGCATCCTGGCACCGGCCGGTACGAAGTTCCGGCCGTTGATCCTGCTGGTCGATGAGGCGCAGGTGGCGTTCATGTGCCCCGCCGTCAGCGCGGACAACCGGCCGCTGGACGAGAACGGCAAGCCCATCGGAGCCGCGGACAAGCGGCCGTTGGGCGGCACCAAGGCCACCAGCCGGTACTTCCAGGCCGCCCGGAAGCTCCACAACCAGGGCCGTGCGGTGGATGTGCTGCTGTGGCAGGGCACCCAGGACCCGACCGACCAGAACCTGCCCAAGCTCGTGCGCGAGGGCGCCCACATCCGCGCATCCCTCGTGCTGGGCACCGAGTCCCAGGCTTGCATGGCGCTGGGAGACAAGGCCGTCGACGGCGGCGCCGCCCCGCACAAGCTGCGCCAGGGCCTGGACAAGGGCACCGTCGTGGTGGCCGGTGACGGCGTGAAGCTCGCGCCGGGCCAGTCCTCCACCACCATCCGCACCCACTACATCAACGACGACGAAGCCGAACAGCTCGCCGTGAGGGCCAAGGCGGTGCGCGACGGGGTCACCACCGCCCACGCCGTCGCCACCGTTGAGGAACGCGACCACCTGGCCGACATCGCACATGTCGTCGGGGACGCGACGAAGCTGCTCACCCAGGACGTGCTCAAGCGGCTGGCGGCCCTGTGCGGCAGCGTCTACGGCCAGTGGTCGTTCATCGACCTCAAGCGCGCCCTGGACGGCACCGGCGCGGAGCCCTACAAGTCCGACGGGCGCATGCACATCAGCCGCGAACGCCTTCACCGCGCACTCGCCAACCGGCCCGAGGACGATTCCGCTTCCGCTCTCGGATAGAGGGAGCCGCACCCTTCGGGTCCAGGGAGGCAGGGAGAACTCCCTACCCCCCTCCCTGGACCCGCCTCCCTGTGGTTGATCAGCACAAACGACCTGCCAGGGAGGCAGGGAGGCACCCCCGGCGGCATGCCCCGCACCCCCTCCACACGCACCCCGACAGGGGGTGCCCCAACCTCCCTGAACCACCACCACGACACATTCCGCTTCCACGGCAGGGCAGAGGCGACCGCCCCTCTCGCCAAAGAATGCGCGGTCGCCCCGGCCCTCCTGCACAGCCCCAAGAGACTGAGGAGGTCTCCCAGCATGACCCATCACCCACCCACCGCGCTGGTCTCGGCAGCGCTGGATGCCGCCGCCCGCGGCTGGCCCGTCTTCCCCCTCCGCCCCGGCGCCAAAGCACCGGCGCTGCACGGTGAGGAGCGCTGCCCCCGCACCGGGGACTGCGCGGCCGGCCACGCGAAGTGGGAGCAGCGCGCCACCACCGACCCCGACCGCATCCGGGCCTGCTGGGCTGCGGGCGGGTTCAACGTCGGGATCGCCACCGGCCCGGCCGGGCTGGTCGTCATCGACATGGACAAGCCCAAGGACAAGAGCAAGACCGACCTGCCTGACGGCAGGGCGACCTTCGAGGCGCTCTGCGAGCGCACCGAGCACGTAGTCCCGGTGACGCGCACGGTGCGGACTGCAAGCGGTGGGGAGCACCTGTACTTCACCGCCCCCGAGGGAGTGCGGCTCGGCAACAGCGCGGGCAGGCTCGGGAAGCTGATCGACACCCGCGCCCATGGCGGATACGTCGTCGCCCCCGGCAGCACCACCCCGGCAGGCGCGTACGAGGTGACCGACGACGCCCCGGTCGTACCGCTGCCCGGTTGGCTGCGGGACGCGCTCACGCCCGCTCAGCGGCCCATGCGGCCCGTCGTAGCTCCGGTGGCGCGGGACGCGTCTCGGTACGCGCTGGCGGCGCTGCGGAACGAGACGGCGAACGTCGCTGCTGCGGGGGAGGGTTGCCGGAACTGGACGCTCACCCGAGCCGCCCGCGCGCTGGGTCGGCTGGTGGCGTCCGGCGACCTCGCCCGCGAGGTGGTGGAGGAGGCTCTTAGGCAGGCGGGGGAGTCGGCCGGCCTGCGCCCGCGCTACTGCGACGGGGTGATCACCAGCGCTTTGAACTGGTCGATCGCCCACAACCCCGGGCAGGCGGCATGACCGCCCCCGGAACTCCCCGTCCTAAGAGCCCAACCGGCCGCCACGACCCGGCCGCACCCGCCCAACGACCGGACGACGTACCGGCCGTGGGCGCCGAGAAGGACGCCGCCGAAGGCGTCGTAGTAGCTCTTCGCCTTGACCCGCACCCGGCAGCCGGGCCTCAGCCCATGGGGTGGCTGCGGATCACCGCGCCGGGTCGCGGGGCGGTGCCGACCGCGCATTCGTGGTGCGCCTGCGGACGCGACCGCAGCGCCGTCGGACACCGCAAGGTCCCCGCCCTGGTCGAAGAGCACACCGCCCACCGCACCGCCTGCCCGCTGCTGGTGGGCCGTACTGAGGAGACTGCCGCATGACCGCCATCGACGGCCCGGCCCTGCTGGACGAGATCGAGCGCTTCCACCGCCGCTTCAACGCCTTCCCCTCCGAGGCTGCGTACGTGGCCACGGTGTTGTGGGACGCGCACACCCACCTGCTCGACTGCTTCGACTCCACCCCCAGGTTGGCGTTCCTCTCCCCGGAGCCGGGGTCGGGCAAGACCCGCGCCCTGGAGGTCATCGCCACCCTGGTGCCCCGGCCGATGCACGCCGTCAACGCCTCGCCAGCCGCCCTCTTCCGCGCGGTCGCGGACGAAACCGGGCGGCCGGTGATCCTCTTCGACGAGATCGACACCGTGTTCGGTGCCAAGGCCAAGGACGCGAACGAGGACCTGCGCGGGCTGCTGAACGCCGGGCACCGCCGCTCCGGAGTCTCCTACCGGTGCGTGGCCGACGGGCAGGGAAACCAGTCCGTGGTGCCCTTCCCCTCGTACTGCGCCGTCGCCCTCGGGGGGTTGGGCACGCTGCCGGACACGATCCTGGCCCGCTCCATCGTGGTCCGCATGCGCCGCCGCGCACGCCACGAGACCGTGGAGCCCTTCCGCGCCCGCATCCACGAGAAGGAAGGCAATCAACTGCGGGACCAGCTCGCCCAGTGGGCCGAGCAAATCACCGAAAAGGTCGACGGCGCGTGGCCCGTCATGCCCGACGGCATCACCGACCGCCCGGCCGACGTGTGGGAACCCCTCCTCGCCGTCGCCGACGCCGCAGGCGGACGCTGGCCCGAACGAGCCCGCGCCGCCTGCGTGGAGCTGGTCACGGCTGTGGACGAGGACGACCGCGCGTCGCTGGGGGTGAAGCTGCTCACCGACCTGCGCGACGCCGTGTTCCCCGGCGAGAGCGCCGTGTCGACGGTGGAGATCCTGCACCTGCTCAACGCCATGGAAGACGCCCCCTGGGGCGACCTGGACGGCCGCCCCCTCACCGCGCGGGGGCTCTCCCGGATGCTCGGGGAGTACGTCACTGGCCGGGGCAAGCGGATCAGGTCCCGCACCATCCGCATCGGCGGACAGCCCACCAAGGGCTACCACGTCGAAGACCTCGCGGACGCCTGGGCCCGCTACTGCCCCGCCCCTCCCGGGGGCGGCCCGCAGAACTCGGTTACACCGGTTACAACCCCCCTCACACCCACGCTGACCAGCGACGAAGCAGTAACCCCGGAAGGAGCCTGTAACCGTAACGGTGCCGTTTCGCAGGCACCCGCCACCACCGCGCCGTAGCCGCACCGTTCCGGTTACACCCCCAGCACCGGTTACAGAAAACCGGCCGCTGACCTGCGACGTAACCGCGTAACCCCCGTAACCGACTTCCGGAGGAGGAAGCCAGTGAGTACCGCCCTCACCACGCCTGCCGAGCGACTGCTCTACAAGCCCGCTGATGCCGCAGAAGTCCTCAGTGTCGGCCGGTCCACCGTCTACGAGCTGGTGGCCGAAGGCGTGTTGAAGTCCACGAAGGTCCGCGGTTCCATGCGCATCCGCCGCAGCGACCTCGAACACTACGTCGCCAACCTCGCGATCGTGACCCGCTGAACGAACAACCCGTGCAAGGGCGGCCCCTCCTCTGGGGCCGCCCTTGCGCATGGAGGAACCGAACGTGAGCCCTCGCAAGGCCAACATGGAGTCCAGCATCTACCTGGGGACGGACGGCTGGTGGCACGGCCGCGTCACGATGGGCGCCAAGGACGACGGAAGCCCAGACCGCCGGCACCGACGCGCACGCACCGAAGCCGAGGTACGCCGCAAAGTCCGCGCACTGGAGAAGCAGCGCGACGCCGGACGTGCCCCCAAGGCCGGGCGCGCACCCACCGTCGAGCAGTGGATGACGACCTACCTGACGGACATCGCCAGTCTCAAGCTGCGACCGCGATCCCTGGACGACTACTGGTCGAAGACGCGAAACGACATCATCCCCGGCGTCGGCCAGCACCGGCTCGACAAGCTCGCGCCGGAACACCTGCAGCGCATGTACCGCAAGATGCTGGACGCCGGTCGCGCCCCCTCCCACGTCCTGAAGGTCCACCGCATCCTGTCCCGCGCACTGAAGATCGCTCACCGCAGGCGGATGATCAGCGAGAACGTCGCCACGTTGGTCGACCCTCCGTCGGTGGACGAGACGGAAGCGAACCCCTTCAGCCAGGCAGAAGCCAAAGCCTTCCTCGAGGCGGCGCTGAAGCGACCGACCTTCGTCCGCTGGGTGATCGGGGTCGGGATGGGCTTCCGGCAGGGCGAGTCCCTGGGCCTGCGCTGGTCCTACGTGGACCTGGAGAACGGCCTGTTCCACCCTCAATGGCAGCTTCAGCGCCTCACCTGGCGCCACGGCTGCGCGGACGCTCATGCGTGCGGTGAGCGCCTGCACCGTTTCGAGGCATGCCCGAAGGACTGCACGCAGCACAAGAGCTACAAGCGCGGCTGCCCGAGTCCCTGCCCGAAGGGCTGCACCCGCCACGCGAGTGCCTGCCCGGACCGGAAGGGCGGCGGTCTGGTGTTCACCCGGCCCAAGACCAAGAAGAGCCGCGATGCGGTGCCCATCCCTCCTGCGTTCATCCCGCTGCTCACTGATCACAAGGCCGAGCAGGACGCCCAGCGAGAGGCGATGGCCGATCTCTGGGAAGACAACGACGTGGTGTTCGCCCGCCCTGACGGCCGCCCCATCGACCCGCGGCAGGACTGGGAGGAGTTCAAGGACCTGCTCGCAGAGGCGGGCATCGATGACCGCCGCCTGTACGACGGCAGCCGTCACACCGCCGGCACGATCCTCAACGAGCTGGGCGTCGACATGCCCACCATCATGGAGATCCTGCGGCACACCCAGATCAGCCAGACCCGCCGGTACGTGAAGGGCCGGTCTCATCTCTCGAAGGACGCCATGCGGCGCATGGGGGACGCCTTCCTCCCCCGCCCGCAGGCCCCGACTGAGACCAGAACTGAGACCACCGACGCGCGGACCGCCCGCGCACGGCGTCGCCGCCGCATCCGCTGACGAGAAAAGCCCAGGTCACATTGGGTGTGACCTGGGCTTCAGTGGAGCCGCCTAGGGGAGTCGAACCCCTGACCTACGCATTACGAGTGCGTCGCTCTGGCCGACTGAGCTAAGGCGGCGTGCGCTCGTGCCATGGTGGCGTGAGCAGCGGGATGAAGTCTACAGGGTTTGCCGGGGTGCCCCGGACCGGGGGCACCCCGGGTGCTGATGGGGTCAGGAGCAGCGCTTGCCCTCGGGCGGCATGTCGCCGTCGACGAAGTAGCGGGTGATCGCCTCGTCGATGCACCGGCTGCCCTGCATGAAGGCGGTGTGGCCGTCGCCGTCGTAGGTCAGCAGGTCGGCGGTCTTCATCTGGCCGGCGAGGCCCTGGGCCCAGGCGTACGGGGTGGCCGGGTCGCGGGTGGTGCCGACGACGATCATGGGCGCCGCCCCGTTCGCCGCGATGCGGTGCGGCTCGCCCGTGGGCTCGACCTGCCAGTAGGCGCAGTTCAGCGAGGCCCAGGCGAAGGTGCGGCCGAAGACGGGGGACACCTTCTCGAAGGAGGCCACCCCGTCCCTGACCTCTGCCGGGCCGGAGAAGGCCGGCGGGAGGTCGAGGCAGTTCACGGCCGGGTTGGCGAACATGATGTTGCCGTAGGAGCCGTCGGCCGCGCGCTCGTAGTAGGCGTCGGCGAGGGTGAGCAGGCCGGCGCCGTCGCCTTCCATCCCGTCGGCGAGAGCGGCGCGCAGACGCGGCCAGTACACCTGTGTGTACATGGCCTGGATGACGCCCGTGGTGGCCAGCGACTCGGTCAGCGTGCGGGACTCGCCGGTCTCCAGCGGCTCGTCGTCGACCTTCTCGAAGAACGCGCCGAGCTTCTTGCCCGCCTGCCGGGTGGTGCCGTTGCCGAGCGGGCAGTTGCGCCGTTCGACGCAGTCCTCGGCGAAGGCGCGGAAGGCGGTGGCGAAGCCGCCCGTCTGCTGCCGGTTGATGTCGACGGCTTCCAGCGAGGGGTCCATCGCGCCGTCGAGCACGAGGCGGCCGGTGCGGGAGGGGAAGAGGCCCGCGTAGGTCGCGCCCAGGTAGGTCCCGTAGGAGGCGCCGTAGTAGGAGAGCTTCTCGTCGCCCAGGGCGGCGCGCAGGACGTCCATGTCGCGGGCGACGTCGCGGGTGGAGACGTGAGCGAGGAGGCCGCTGGTGCGCTGCTCGCAGCCCTCGGCGAAGTTCTTGTACGCGGTGACCAGCTTGTCGACCTCGCCCGGGTCGTCGGGCGTCTGGTCGGTGCGGGTGTAGCCGTCCATCTCCCGGTCGGAGAGGCACTCGACGGGCTCGCTGCGTCCGACGCCGCGCGGGTCCATGCCGACGATGTCGTAGTTCTCGCGGAGTTCGGCCGGGAAGCCCACGGCAGCGGCCTGCTGCAGGTAGTCGATCGCGGACCCGCCGGGGCCGCCCGGGTTCACCATCAGGGAGCCGGTGGGGTCGCCCCCGCCCGGCGCCTTCTTGCGGGAGACCGCGAGCTGGAGGTCGGAGTCCGCGGAGGGGTCGTCGTAGTCCAGCGGCACGGTGAGGTTCGCGCACTCGAAGCCGATGGTGCCGCACTCGCCCCACTTCAGGTCCTGCTCGTAGTACGTCTGCAGTCCGGCGGGGATCTTCTTCGGCAGGGGACGCAGCGGAGCGGCGTCACCGCCCGGTGGACGGGTGCTGGTGGGCAGCGGCTGCTTGCTCTCCGACTTGTCCGACCCGCCGTCGTCCGAGGTGCAGCCGGAGACCAGCAGCGCGGCGCCGACCACGACGGCTGTGGAGGAACGGAGCACACGCCTGAATTCCATGACGAACGTTTCCCTTGGTTGGCGGCGGGTCGCGGGAGCGAACCGGATACGGGCCGATCTTCGGAGCGTATCCGGACAAGTGGTCAGCCCGCGCGCAGCGACATCGCCATCGCCTCCACCGCGAGCAGCGGCGCGACGTTGCGGTCCAGGGCCGTACGGCACTCCAGGATCGCGTCGATGCGGCGCAGCGTCTGCTCGGGCCGGGAGCGCGCGGCGAGCTGCGCGACGGCGTCGCCGGTCTCCTCGTCGGCGAGGGCCGCGGCCGAGCCGAACTGTCTGGCCAGCACGTCGCGGTAGAAGCCGGTCAGGTCGGTGAGGGCCAGGTCGAGGGAGTCGCGCTGGGTGCGGGTCGCACGGCGCTTCTGGCGGTCCTCCAGCTCCTTCATCGCGCCCGCGGTGCCGCGGGGCAGCCGCTTCCCCTCGGCGGCGCCGAGGGCGGCCCGCAGCTTCTCCGTCTCCTTGGCGTCGCTCTCCTCCGCGGCCTGCTTGGCGTCCTCGGCCGCGGCGTCGACCAGTTCCTGGGCCGCCTTGAGCGCGCCGCCGATGTCCGCGACGCGCTCCGGGAGGCGGAGCACCGCGGCGCGGCGGGCGCGGGCCCGCTCGTCGGTGGCGAGGCGGCGCGCCCGGCCGATGTGTCCCTGAGTGGCGCGGGCGGCGGCCGCGGCGGGGCCCGGTTCGACGCCGTCCCGTCGGACCAGCACGTCCGCGACGGCGTCCACCGGCGGCGTACGGAGGGAGAGGGTGCGGCAGCGGGAACGGATGGTGGGCAGGACGTCCTCGGTGGACGGCGCGCACAGCAGCCACACGGTGCGCGACGCGGGCTCCTCGACGGCCTTCAGCAGCACGTTCCCCGCGCCCTCGGTGAGACGGTCGGCGTCCTCCAGCACGATCACCTGCCAGCGTCCGCCGGCCGGCGACATCTGGGCGCGGCGTACCAGGTCGCGGGTCTCCTTGACGCCGATGGTGAGCAGGTCGGTGCGGACCACCTCGACGTCGGCGTGCGTGCCGACGAGGGAGGTGTGGCAGCCGTCGCAGAAGCCGCAGCCGGGCTGCCCGCCCAGGGCACGGTCCGGGCTGACGCACTGGAGCGCGGCGGCGAAGGCGCGGGCGGCGGTGGAACGGCCGCAGCCCGGCGGGCCGGTGAACAGCCAGGCGTGCGTCATGGCGGAGCCGGACAGGGCGACCGGCTCGCCGGTCGCCTCCGCGGTGACGTACGCGTCCGCGTCCCGGGCGGCGGCGGCGAGCTGCTCGACGGCCCGCGCCTGGCCGACGACGTCGTCCCATACGGGCATGTGGGGCCGTCCTCTCCGCGACGTGCGCTGCGCTGTGCGGTTCCCATTGTGCGGGACGCCTGTGACAGCTCCTTGCCGGTGCCGGGCAACATGCCCCGTCGACCGGAACGGCGCGCGGCCTTCGGCGGGGCGCTTCCGGGGAGGGGAACGGCCGTGGGGCGACGGCGGATCCGTCGGGGGCCACCGAACGGGCTCGTCCGTCCCGCGCCGCGGACCTTCCCCCGGGCCGGGGCGTCGCGGGCACGGTGCAATGCCCCCGGGCCTGCCGCTACCGCCGGGGAACGCGGGGCCGACGTGCTCTGCGGTTCACCGGCGTGCGTGCCGGGGTGGCGCCGTGCGTGCCTCCGCCCGGCGTCCGCCGCGCATCGCCGCGGCGGACGCGGGCGCGGTGAGCCACCGGCACCGGCACCGGCCGCGGCCGCGTCAGCGGTCGCGGCGGCGGTCGCCCCGGTCCTCGTCCTCGTCGCGCGAGCCGAGCAGCTCGTCCGCGAGCGTCGGCATGTCGTCCAGCGGGGTCTCCTCCGCCCACTCGCGGCGCCGACGACGGCCCTTCCGCCCGCCGTTCTCCTGGCCGGACTCGTCCTCGACGCGCGGCATCTCCCGGGTGCGTTCGACCTGGGGGACCTCCGCGGTCTCCTCGTCCGGCGAGACGGCGGGGAGGACGGTCGTCTCGTCCTCGGCCGGCGCATCGGCCCCGGGTGTCTGCTGCGGGAGCTGGGTCGTCTCCTCGCTGTCCGGGTCGCCGTCGCGGGCCGGTCCGGACGCGGTGTCCTTGCGCATGTCGATACGCGGCATCGGCGCGGTCCCGGCGGCGTCCTCGCGGCGGGTGGATTCGGCCTCCCGTGCCTGCTCCGCCCGCATCAGCGACTCCTCCGCCTTGCGCTGCTTCTCCAGGCGGCGCTCCTCGGCCTCGGCACGGAGGCGGGTCTCCTCCTCGGCGAGCCGGCGGCGGCGTTCCTCCTCCTCGCGGCGGGTGCGCTCCTCCGCCTCGCGGCGTTCGCGCTCCTCCTCCGCACGACGGCGCTGCTCCTCGGCACGCCGCCGCGCCTCCTCCGCGCGGCGGGCCTCCTCCTGCTGCCGCTCCTGCTCCTCCTGGCGGCGCTTCTCCTCCGCCTCGGCCTCCCGGAGCCTGCGCAACTGCTCCTGCCGCTCCCGCTCCTGGCGTTCCTCCTCGGCCTTGCGGGCGGCCTCCTCCTCGGCGCGGCGGCGGGCCTCCTCCTCGGCCGCCCTGCGGGCGTCCTCGCGGGCCTGCACCTCCTGCTCGGAGAGCGGCAGCACCTGGTCCAGCCGGTGACGTACGACGGTGGTGACGGCCTCGGGCTCCTGACCGGCGTCGACGACGACGTACCGGGCGGGGTCGGCGGCGGCCAGCGACAGGAAGCCGGAGCGGACGCGCTGGTGGAAGGCGTCCGGCTCGGACTCCAGCCGGTCCGGGGCCTCGGTGAAGCGTTCCCGCGCGGTCTGCGGCGAGATGTCGAGCAGAACGGTCAGGTGGGGCACCAGGCCGTCCGTGGCCCAGCGGGAGATCCGTGCGATCTCGGTGGGCGAGAGGTCCCGTCCGGCGCCCTGGTAGGCGACGGAGGAGTCGATGTAGCGGTCGGAGAGGACGACGGCCCCGCGTTCGAGCGCCGGCCGGACGACGGTGTCGACGTGTTCGGCCCGGTCCGCCGCGTAGAGCAGGGCCTCGGCGCGGTCGGAGAGGCCGGCGGAGGAGACGTCCAGCAGGATCGCGCGGAGCCGCTTGCCGATGGGGGTGGCGCCCGGCTCTCGGGTCACCACGACCTCGTGGCCCTTGCCGCGTATCCACTCCGCCAACGCCTCGACCTGGGTCGACTTGCCGGCGCCGTCGCCGCCTTCGACGGCGATGAAGAAGCCGCTCGCGGCGGGTGCCTGGGCCGGCTCGGCACCGCGCAGGGCTTCCCGCAGGTCGCGGCGCAGCGGTACGCCGTGGCGGTCGTCGGTGCGGCCGAGCACGAGGGCGGCGACCGGCAGCAGCAGGGCGCCGGCGAGCATCAGCACGAACGCGGCGCCGTCGTGCTCGAAGACGAAGTCGCCGGCCTGCACGCGGTGCGGGCCGATGAACGCGGCCAGCACGGGTGCGACGACCGCGGTCAGCGCCACCGTGACGCGGACGACGGCCTGGAGGTGCGCGGTGAGACGGGCGCGGCGGGGCTCCTCGGTCTCCTGGTCCAGCAGGGTGTGGCCGGTGTGCGCGGCGACGCCGGCGGCGAGGCCGGAGAGCAGAGCCAGGCCGAGCATCGTCGCGGTGTCCGGCGTGAGGCCCGTCGCGAGCAGGGCCACGCCGGTGACGGCGACGGCGACGGCGAACAGGCGGCGGCGGGACAGGGCGGGCAGCACGCGCGGGGCGAGCCGGATGCCGAGGGCGGTGCCGCCGGTGAGGGCGAGCACCAGCAGGCCGAACGCCACCGGACCGCCGCCGAGGCTGGCGGCTTCCAGCGCGGCCACGGAGACGGCCGCGCCGATGGCGCCGGCGAGCGCCGCGCAGCCGAGGACGAGCAGGGGGACCGCGCCCGTGCGGCCCTTCTCCCGGGCGTCGTCCCTGCGCGGGCGGCGCAGGCCCTGGAGGGGCGAACGGGGGCGCGGCGTCGCGGAGTCGGGAAGTTCGAGGAAGGCCAGGACGGACAGCGAACCGGCGAAGAGACCGGCGGCGACGTACCCGCCGAGCGCTGCCTGGTGGGTGGTGAACCAGTCGATGCCGGAACCGAGCAGGTTGGAGACGAGCGTGATCACCACCAGTCCGGCGGCGGCGATGGGGAAGGCGACGAAGCCGGTGCGTGTCCACAGGCGGCGCAGCGCGTCGGCGTGGTCGGGCAGCGGGCGCACGGCGGCGCCCTCCGGCGGGGGCGCGGGCAGCAGCGCGGGGGCGGTGCTGTCCTTGGCCACGGCGAACACGCGCTCCGCGGCGCCGGTGACGAAGACGGTCGCCAGGATCGCGACGAAGGCGGTCCTGGGCACCCAGTCGTTCCACAGCGGGGCGATGATCAGCACGACCGCACGCAGCCCGTCGGCGACCATCATCGTCCAGCGCCGGTCCAGCGGGCCGCCGGAGGCGGTGAGCGAGGAGAGCGGGCCGAGCAGCACGGCGCCGAAGAGCAGGGTGGCCAGTAGGCGTGCCCCGAACACGGCGGCCACGACGAAGGCGACCCCGCGGTAGCCGCCGCCGAAGACCGGGTCGCCGCCGACGACGGGGGCGATCACGGCGGCCTTGAGTGCGAGCAGCAACAGGACCAGCAGTCCGAGGACATCGGCGACGCCGCCGGTGAACTGGGCGCTCCACAACCGCCGTAGCGGGCCGTAGCGAAGAAGTGCGCCGACGGCACGCTCGCGTGAGTCCGCGGCGAGGGCGTCGTCCGCGGCGGAGTTGTCCGTGTCCACGCCAGTCGGCTGCTCTGAACGCGTCATCCTGCCAGCGTATAGGGCGCCGCCGACAGCACGAGCGGCCGCCCGAACATTCGCACGCCTCCGCAGGCCGGACGGGTCGCGCCGCCGGGCGGCCCGGGAACGCCCCGGCGATGCGCCGACACGCGGCTCCACGACCGGCGGTATGTCCCGGGCCCCCGGTCCCGGGGTACTTCCCGGGCTACTTCCCGGCGGTGCTCTCCTTCGCCGCGGCGTTCTTGGCGGCGGTCTTCTTCGCCGTCGACTTCTTCGCCGCAGTCTTCTTGGCCGCAGTCTTGGAAGCGGTCTTGGCCGCCGTCTTCTTGGCCGCCGTCTTCTTGGCCGTCGACTTCTTGGCCGTCGACTTCTTCTTCACCGGCCCCTTGGCCCGCTTCTCGGCGAGGAGTTCGTACCCGCGCTCCGGCGTGATCGTCGCGACGTCGTCGGTGGTGCGCAGGGTCGCGTTGGTCTCGCCGTCGGTCACGTACGGGCCGAACCGCCCGTCCTTGACCACGACCGGCCTCTCGGTGGTGGGGTCGGTGCCCAGTTCCTTCAGCGGCGGCTTCGCGGCGGCTCGTCCCCGCTGCTTGGGCTGGGCGTAGATGGCGAGCGCCTCGTCGAGCGTGATGGAGAAGATCTGCTCCTCCGACTCCAGCGAACGCGAGTCGGTGCCCTTGCGCATGTACGGCCCGTAGCGGCCGTTCTGTGCGGTGATCGCCTCGCCGGACTCCGGGTCCTCGCCCACCACGCGCGGCAGCGACAGCAGCCGCAGAGCCTGCTCCAACGTCACCGTATCGAGCGACATGGACTTCAGCAGTGAGGCGGTACGCGGCTTGACGGCGTTCTTGCCGGTCTTCGGTGTGCCCTCGGGCAGCACCTCGGTGACGTACGGGCCGTAGCGGCCGTCGCGCGCCACGACCGGCCGTCCGGTCTCGGGGTCCTCGCCCAGCTCGAAGTCGCCGCTGGGCTTGGCGAGGAGCTCCTCGGCCAGCTCGACGGTCAGTTCGTCCGGGGGCAGGTTCTCGGGCACGTCGGCGCGCTTGCCGGGCTGCTGCTCCGGGTCCTCGGAGAGCCGCTCGACGTACGGCCCGTAGCGGCCCACGCGGAGCACGATGCCCTCGCCCACGGGGAAGGAGGAGACGCCCTTGGCGTCGATGGCGCCGAGGTCGGAGACCAGTTCCTTCAGGCCGCCGAGGTGGTCGCCGTCGCCGTTCCCGGAGTCGGCGGCGGAGTTCGCCGCTCCGTCACCGGCGCCGTCCTCGCCGAAGTAGAAGCGCCGCAGCCACGGCACCGCCTCGGCGTTGCCGGCGGCGATGCGGTCGAGGTCGTCCTCCATCTTCGCGGTGAAGTCGTAGTCGACCAGGCGGCCGAAGTGCTTCTCCAGCAGTCCCACCACGGCGAAGGAGAGGAAGGAGGGCACCAGCGCGGTGCCCTTCTTGAAGACGTAGCGCCGGTCGAGGATGGTGCTGATGATCGACGCGTACGTCGACGGGCGGCCGATCTCCCGTTCCTCCAGCTCCTTGACCAGCGTGGCCTCGGTGTAGCGGGCCGGGGGTTTGGTCGCGTGGCCGTCGGCGGTCAGGTCGTCGGCCGTGAGCGCGTCGCCCTCCTGGACCGGGGGCAGGCGGCGCTCGCGGTCGTCGAGTTCGGCGTTCGGGTCGTCGGCGCCCTCGACGTAGGCCTTGAGGAAGCCGTGGAAGGTGATGATCTTGCCGGTGGCGCTGAACTCGGCGTCCCGCCCGTCCGCGCTGCGTCCGCCGACCTTCACGGTCACGGACTGGCCGACGGCGTCCTTCATCTGGGAGGCGACGGTGCGCTTCCAGATCAGCTCGTACAGCTTGAACTGCTCGCCGGTCAGGCCGGTCTCGGCCGGCGTGCGGAAGCGGTCGCCGGACGGGCGGATGGCCTCGTGCGCCTCCTGCGCGTTCTTGACCTTGCCGGCGTAGGTGCGCGGCCGCTCGGGCAGGTAGTCGGCGCCGTAGAGCTGCGTGACCTGGGCGCGGGCGGCGGCCACCGCGGTGTCGGAGAGCGTGGTGGAGTCCGTACGCATGTAGGTGATGAAGCCGTTCTCGTACAGCTTCTGCGCCACCTGCATGGTGACCTTCGCACCGAAGCCCAGCTTGCGGCTGGCCTCCTGCTGCAGCGTGGTCGTACGGAACGGCGCGTACGGCGAGCGGCGGTACGGCTTGGACTCGACCGAGCGGACGGAGAAGTCGGTGCGCGCCAGGCCGTCGGCCAGCGCGCGGGCTGCCTGCTCGTCGAGCTGGAGCACCTGCGCGGACGCCGAGGCGGTCTTGAGCTGCCCGTCGGCGCCGAAGTCGCGGCCCTGGGCGACGCGGCGGCCGTCGACGGCGCTGAGCCGCGCCCCGAAGGTGCCGGGGTCCGAGGAGTCCGCCCCGCCCCCCGCGACCGTGGCGAAGCTGGCCGTCAGGTCCCAGTACTCGGCCGAGCGGAACGCCATGCGCTCGCGCTCCCGCTCCACCACGAGCCGGGTGGCGACCGACTGGACACGGCCCGCCGACAGCCGCGGCATGACCTTCTTCCACAGCACCGGCGAGACCTCGTAGCCGTAGAGGCGGTCGAGGATGCGGCGGGTCTCCTGTGCGTCGACCAGCTTCTGGTTCAGGTCCCGCGGGTTGTTGACGGCTTCGCGGATGGCGTCCTTGGTGATCTCGTGGAAGACCATCCGGCGCACCGGGACCTTCGGCTTCAGCACCTCCTGAAGGTGCCAGGCGATGGCCTCGCCCTCGCGGTCCTCATCGGTGGCGAGGAAGAGTTCGTCGGACTCCGCGAGCAGCGACTTGAGCTTCTTGACCTGGTCCTTCTTGTCGCTGTTCACGACGTAGAGCGGCTCGAAGTCGTGCTCGACGTTGACTCCGAGGCGCGCCCAGGGCTGCCCCTTGTACTTGGCCGGAACCTCGGCGGCGCCGTTCGGGAGATCACGGATGTGTCCCACGCTGGCCTCGACCACGTAGCCCGGGCCGAGATAGCCCTTGATCGTCTTGGCCTTGGCGGGCGACTCGACGATCACGAGTCGGCGCCCGCCCTTGGTGGTCTCGCTGGTCGGGGACAACTTCGGCTCTTCTCTCCGGTCGGCATCGGTCTCGGTGACGCTTGCGGAGTGTGACGGTACCGCCCGCCCCCGTGTCAAACGGGAAAATGCTCCAGCGCCACTCGAACGGTAACCCGACAACCGGGTTTCCTGCCGCCCTGCCGCGCTCCCGGGCACGGCACCGGCCGCCTCGGGCGAGGGGCCGAGCGGCAGGCGGCGGGCCCGGAAGACCCTCGTCGGCGGTTCAGGCCGGGGTCAGCAGAAGGAAGCCGAGCACCACCGAGAGCAGGCCGAATCCGGCGGCGAGCGCGATCGCCGCCACCGGGTGCACACCCTCGGCCACGGGTTGCCGCAGCCGGGTGCGTGTCGAGGTCCACAGGAGCAGCGCGACGCCGAAGACCGCGAGGGCCGTACCGGCGAAGGCTGCGGATCCACTCTCCATGCCGCCCATGGTGCGCACGCTCGCAGCCGCGGGCGACCGTACGACGAACGTCGGATGAACGGCACCGCCCGAACGGTGTCGTCCCGGTGGCCCGCATGGCGCACACCCGGACCCCGTACGGGCCCCGGCGCGGAGCGTGCGGGCGTAGCGGCCGCAGGCCGGGGCGCCGGTCCGGCACGGGCACGGCGGCGTCAGGGCGCCGGGACCGGTTCCAGGAAGCCCTGTCCGACCAGGAGCCGGATCGCCTCCGGCGTGCGGTCGCGCAAGCGGACCGGGTCCTCGCCGAGCAGCTGGGCGATGGCGTCCAGAATCCGCCCTGCCGGCAGCGACCCGTCGCACACGCCTGCGAATCCGGCCCCGACCGTGTCGACCTGGGTGGCGCGCCGCAGGCCGCGGTTCTGGCGCAGCACCACGTGCTCCGGATCCTCGGCCCCGGGAAACCCCACCTGCTCCTGGACGACCCCGTCGGCCAGCGTGAAGTGCCAGCCGAGCAGGGCGGCGTCGTCCGTGGCGCGCAGGAAGTCCTGCCGCGCGAAGTGGGCGCGCACCACGTCGCCGAGCGGCTGTTCGACCGGATGCGGCCACTCCTCGATGACGACCGACGGTTCCGGCGCGCGGGTGGCGCGCAGGGTGATCCAGCCGAAGCCGACAGCCGTGGTGCCGCGGGCCTCGAACTCGTCCAGCCAGGCGTCGTAGCGGGACTCGTACGCCGTCTGCCCCGCAGTGTGGTCGCCGGCGTCCCGGAGCCACAGCTCGGCGTACTGGCTGACGTCCTGCACGTCGCGCTGCAGGATCCACGCGTCGCATCCGGCCGGTACCCAGGACCTCAGCCGGTCGCGCCAGTCCTCGCCGTCGCGGTGCTCCCAGTTGGCGAGGAGCTGCAGATGCCCGCCCTCGGCGAGGTGCCCGGCGGCCTGCTGCACGAGAGTGCGGCACAGGTCGTCGCCGCCCATGCCGCCGTCCCGGTACTCGAACCGGCTGTCCGGCGAGATGACCAGCGGCGGGTTGGAGACGATCAGGTCGTACGGATCCTCGTCGGCGACAGGCTCCAGCAGCGACCCCTCGCGCAGGTCGGCTTCGGGCGCGCCGGAGAGGGCGAGGGTGAGGCGGGTGAAGGCGAGGGCGCGCGGGTTGACGTCGGTGGCGGTGACCCGCGCGGCGTGGCGGGTGGCGTGCAGTGCCTGGATGCCGGAGCCGGTGCCCAGGTCCAGGGCACGCGCGACGGGCGTACGTACGGTCAGCCCCGCCAGCGTGGTGGACGCGCCGCCCACGCCGAGGACCACGTCCTCGTACTGGCCGGCGATGCCGGACGCGCCGCCCACGGCGCAGCCCAGGTCGGAGACGATCCACCAGTCCTCGCCGTCCGGACCGCCGTACGGGCGGATGTCGACGGCGGCGCGCACCGCCGGACCCCCGGGCGGCGCCGCGGACGGGTCGGTGCGGACCAGCCAGCCGTCGTTCAGCGCCGCGTCGAGGGGCAGTGCACCGCGGGCCTGCTCCTCGGGGACGGGCCGCTGGAGCAGGAACAGCCGGACGAGGGTCTCCAGGGGGCCTTCCGCGCGCAGGGCGCGGCGGGCGGGAACGGTCTCGTTGCGGGCGAGCGCCGCGTACGCGGAGGCGCCCAGCAGTTCCAGCAGTCCGTCCGGGGTGAACCGGGCGGCGAGCAGCGCCTCGCGGATCCGTTCGGCGGAGTCGGGCGCGGGGACGGGGGCGGGGCCGGCGGACCCTTCAGAGTTGACCACGGCGTCCATTGTGACGCCCGGGTCCGCCGGTGAGGCAGCCCCCGGCGGCACCCGGGCGGGCAGCGGACGCGGATCAGGTGGTCGGCGTGCTGCCCGGGGAGGCCTTGCGGCAGCCCTCCTGCTCCGACATGGCCTGGCCGAGTTCGCCGGACTGGAGCTTCTGCAGCGACTTGTCCCCGCTCTCGCCGAGGCGGCCCAGCTCCTGCGCCAGCCCCTTGAGGCCCTCGGCGAACTCGGACTGGTCGCCGGTGTCGAGCTCGTCCACGGTCTTCTTGAGGCCGGCGTAGGACTTGGACAGGCCCTTGAGCTCGTCGACCGCGTTCGTCTCGAGCTTCTCGCCGTTCTCGACCGGCGGGACGCCGGCGTCGTCGACGGCGTCCGCCAGGGCCTTGTAGGCCTCGGAGATGTCCTGGAATGCCGCCGAGTCGGTCTTCTGGACCTCTTCGGGGGACTTCTTCTGCTGCGAGGCCTCGTTGATCGACTTGTTGGCCTGCTGGATCTTGTCCACCTGCGGCTTGACCTTGTCGCAGACCTTCTTGGCCCACGCCGCGGTGTCCGCGCCGTCGTCGCCGCAGCCGGTCAGCGTGAGGACGAGTGCCGCACTTCCGGTCAGTGCGGCCGCGAGCTTCTTGTTCACCGATCGGTCCCTTCGTGGCTCTTCCGGCCCGGAACTTACACGCCAAGACGGCATCCGTGACGAGCCGGGCGACCGTTCTGTACCCGATTGAGCTGTTCGCCACAGTACGTGCAGCACCGCCTCCGGCGTTTCCGTGCACGACGAGGCGGGCGGGCGGGAGCTCAAGAGCCCTCGCCCGCCCGCCTGTTGAAGCAGGTCAGCCGCTCGCTGTCAGGTATCGGTCAGGAAGTGGCGACCGCGTCCTGCGACTTCGCGGTGCGCTCGTTGTTGCCTTCCTCACCCATCGCGATGCCGCGGCGCTTGGAGACGTACACCGCACCGACGATGACGAGCACGGAGATCAACGCGATCACCACGCGCATGCCGACACTCTTGTCCTCGCCGTAGCTGAACTGCACCACAGCCGGACCGATCAACAGCGCCACCAGGTTCATGACCTTCAGCAACGGGTTGATCGCGGGGCCCGCGGTGTCCTTGAACGGGTCGCCTACGGTGTCGCCGATCACGGTCGCCTCATGGGCCTCGCTGCCCTTGCCGCCGTGATGACCGTCCTCCACCAGCTTCTTGGCGTTGTCCCAGGCACCTCCCGAGTTCGCCAGGAAGACCGCCATCAGCGTGCCCGCGCCGATCGCGCCCGCCAGGAACGCGGCCAGCGCCCCGACGCCGAGCGTGAAGCCGACGACGATGGGCGCGAACACGGCGAGCAGGCCCGGGGTGGTCAGCTCGCGCAGCGCGTCCTTGGTGCAGATGTCGACGACCCGGCCGTACTCGGGCTTCTCGGTGTAGTCCATGATTCCGGGCTTCTCCCGGAACTGGCGCCGCACCTCGTAGACCACCGACCCGGCGGAACGGGACACGGCGCTGATGGCGAGGCCGGAGAAGAGGAAGACGACGCTCGCGCCGAGCATCAGGCCGACCAGCGTGCTGGGCTGCGCGATGTCGAGCACGGTCAGCATCTCCCCCGCGCCCTCGCCGGCCTCGGCCAGGGCGGAGGACAGTTCGGTGCGGTACGAGCCGAACAGCGCGGCCGCGGCGAGGACCGCGGTCGCGATGGCGATGCCCTTGGTGATCGCCTTGGTGGTGTTGCCCACCGCGTCCAGGTCGGTGAGGACCTGGGCGCCGGCGCCCTCCACGTCGCCGGACATCTCGGCGATGCCCTGCGCGTTGTCGGAGACCGGACCGAAGGTGTCCATGGCGACGATCACACCGACCGTGGTGAGCAGGCCGGTGCCCGCCAGCGCGACGGCGAACAGCGCCAGCAGCAGCGTGCCGCCGCCGAGCAGGAACGCCCCGTAGACGCTGAGGCCGATGAGCAGCGCGGTGTAGACGGCCGACTCCAGCCCGAGGGAGATGCCGGACAGCACGACGGTCGCCGGGCCGGTGAGCGAGGTCCGTCCGATGTCGCGCACCGGCTTCCGGCTGGTCTCGGTGAAGTAGCCGGTGAGCTGCTGGATCACCGCGGCCAGCACGATGCCGATGGCGACCGCGACGATCGCCAGGACCTGCGGGTTGCCCTCGTGGCCCTGGATGGCGGCCGGGACGTTGTCCAGGTCCGCGTAGCTGGACGGCAGGTACAGGACCGCGGCCACGGCCACCAGCACCAGGGAGATCACCGCGGAGATGAAGAAGCCGCGGTTGATGGCCGTCATTCCACTGCGGTCGCTGCGGCGCGGGGCGACGGTGAAGACGCCGATCACCGCGGTGATCACACCGATGGCGGGGACAAGCAGCGGGAACGCCAGGCCGGCGTCGCCGAAGACCGCCGTGCCCAGGATGAGCGCGGCGACCAGGGTGACGGCGTAGGACTCGAACAGGTCCGCGGCCATGCCGGCGCAGTCGCCCACGTTGTCGCCGACGTTGTCCGCGATGGTGGCGGCGTTGCGCGGGTCGTCCTCGGGGATGCCCTGCTCGACCTTGCCGACGAGGTCGGCACCGACGTCGGCGGCCTTGGTGAAGATGCCGCCGCCGACACGCATGAACATGGCGATCAGCGCGGCGCCGAGGCCGAAGCCCTCCAGCACCTTCGGCGCGTCGGCCGCATAGACGAGGACGACGACCGCGGCACCGAGCAGGCCGAGGCCGACGGTGAACATGCCGACCACACCACCCGTGCGGAAGGCGATCTTCGTGGCCTTGTGGGCGACTGCGGTGAGATCGACAGAACCCGACCTCGCGTCCTCGCCCTCGGGTGTCGCCTCACGGGCCGCAGCGGCCACGCGCACATTGCTGCGCACCGCCAGCCACATGCCGATGTATCCGGTGGCGGCCGAGAAACCGGCTCCCACGAGGAAGAACAACGATCGGCCGATGCGCTGCGCCATATCGTCCGCGGGCAGCAACATCAGCAGGAAGAACACCACCACGGCGAAAACGCCGAGGGTGCGCAGCTGCCGCGCGAGATAGGCGTTGGCGCCCTCCTGCACCGCGGCGGCGATCTTCTTCATGCTCTCGGTGCCTTCACCGGCGGCGAGAACCTGTTTGACGAGCACCACCGCCACGCCGAGTGCGGCCAGGGCGACGAGCGCGATCACGATCACGAGACCGCGGTTCCCCGCGGTCAGCACGGCATCGGCGAGCTGCTGATGCTGGTGGGTCTGGAGAGGGGTGAGATGCCCCGCCATTCGTCCTCCTTGACGTTTGGCACATGGGCGCGCGCAAGCACGCTCAGGCGTCCTGCAGCAAAGATGTGGACGGATTCTAGGGAGCTGATCCGCTTCCAAACAGAGTGCGAGACCAGGAATTCGCCGTCAACAGCGAAGATCGAATGAAAGGGGCGCGAAATTTCGCCCGCGCGAGGGACCCATGCAAATTGACCGACGACAGAAAATGATCTCCGCCGATGATCACAAAGGTCTTTACATTCTTCAGAGAAATGACAGGTGAAAGATCACAAGAAAGGCGCGGCACCGCGGTTTACGGCCAGGTAGACGTCCTGAGCCGGCACGCGTGGGCGGCGGTGCCCGACAGCCGTATGGCGGGGCGGGATCGGTGCCGCCGCGCGGCGGGCAACCAGGGCGGTGGGATCCGCAGGTGCCGTCCGCGGGCGCCGGTCGTCCGCGGACGGACGGGCCGGCGCCGGCCCGTCCGAAGCCCGTCGGGCTCCGGTCAGGTCGGCCGGGTCAGGGGGCGGCGGGCGTGGGCGGAACCGCCGTGGCGGGCCAGCTCATGCGAATGGTGCCACCGGTGTCGTCGGCGGTGATCTCCACGTCGTCGACGAGACCGCTGATGACCGCGAGACCCATGTCCCCCTCGGCCTCGTCCTCCTCCGTGGCGGGGCCCGGGATCTCGTCGCGGGCACCCGGGACCAGGGCGCCGCCCCGGCCCGGCGCGTCGTCGCCGACCTCGATCGAGAACTTCTTCTCGTCCTCGATCAGCGCGACCCTGACCGGGCTGCCGACGCCGTTGCTCATGTGCAGGCCGACGGCACGGGTGCACGCCTCACCCACAGCGAGCCGCACCTCGTCGAGCACGGTCTCGTCGACCCCGGCGCGCCGCGCCACGGCGGCGGCCACCAGACGCGCTGTCCGCACATGCTCGGGAAGCGCGCTGAAGCGGAGTTCGACGGTGGCCATGCCATCCCTCTCGGTCGACAGGTGTGCATTCACGGGCACCGCGGCCGCCCGTCGGCAGCGCGCGGGACCCCGTCATCCGACGGTCCGGGCCGTGCGCGGCGGACGCACGGCCGGACGGGGCGTGATGGGTGTCAGTCGGTGGCCGCGACGGCCTCGTCGACCGATCCGTGGATCGGGAACACCTTGGTCAGGCCCGTGATACGGAAGATCTTGAGAATGCGCTCCTGGTTGCAGACCAGGCGCAGCGAGCCCTCATGGGCGCGCACCCGCTTCAGTCCGCCGACGAGCACACCGAGACCGGTGGAGTCGAGGAAGTCCACGCCCTCCATGTCCACAACGAGGTGGTAACTGCCGTCGTTCACGAGTTCGACGAGCTGCTCGCGCAGCTTGGGCGCGGTGTATACATCAATCTCGCCACCGACCTCGACGATCGTGCGATCGCCAACAGTACGGGTCGACAGAGACAGGTCCACTGATCCTCCAGCACCTTGCTATCGAGCGGTCCGCCCCCGGGAATCCCCGTGTGGAGAGCCCCGTCCTGGCACCCCGCCGTGGCGGAGCGGCACAGGGGACGGATCGGCAGCCGCAGAAGCATTCAATCACTTACCGCCAGCCGTGCACGACGGCTTGCGTCCATTGTCCGTCGTGCCAGTGACACACTCGGTGCCGATGGCCAACACTCACCACCCGCAGACGGTGCTCGGCAGGCTTGCCGCCGGGACGGACCGGGCCGCGCGCGTCACTCATACGGAGCATGTGCCCCCGCGGCCGGGTCGTCATGCAGACTGGCCTGCTCGCATCCGTGCGGAAGTGGTGGAGTCCGTGCGGCTCACCGGTATCGACCGCCTCTGGGAACACCAGGCTCAAGTGGCTTCCCTCGCCCTCGACGGGAGGTCCACGGTCGTGTCGACCGGCACCGCCTCCGGCAAGTCGCTGGCCTATCTGATCCCCACCCTCAGCGCCCTGGTCGAGGGCGCCGAAGCACCGAACGGGCGGGGCGCGACCGCGCTCTACCTCGCCCCCACCAAGGCGCTGGCGGCCGACCAGCGCCGCAAGGCGAGCGCGCTCGCCACGCCGCTCGGCGACGCCGTGCGGGCCGCCGTACACGACGGGGACACCGGGCCGGAGGAGCGCGAGTGGGCCCGGCTGTACGCGAACTACCTCCTCACCAACCCGGACATGCTGCACCGGGGGATCCTCCCCCAGCACACCCGCTGGTCCTCCTTCCTCCGCGCGCTGCGCTACGTGGTCGTCGATGAATGCCACACCTACCGGGGCGTGTTCGGCTCCCACGTCGCGCAGGTCCTGCGCCGGCTGCGGCGCCTGTGCGCCCGCTACGGCGCCGACCCGGTGTTCCTGCTGGCGTCCGCGACCTCGGCCGACCCCGCCGAGGCGGCCGGCCGGCTGACCGGCCTCCCGGTCACCGCCGTGACGGAGGACGCCTCGCCACGCGGCGAACTCCTCTTCGCGCTCTGGGAGCCGCCACTGACCGAGCTGTCCGGCGAACGCGGCGCCCCCGTCCGCCGCACCGCCACCGCGGAGACGGCGGAACTGCTCACCGACCTGGCCGTCCAGGGGGTGCGCACGGTGGCGTTCGTGCGCTCCCGGCGCGGGGCCGAGCTGATCTCGCTGATCGCGCAGGACCGGCTGGCACAGGTCGACCGGTCCCTCCCGCCCCGGGTGGCCGCGTACCGGGGCGGGTATCTGCCCGAGGAACGGCGGGCGCTGGAGCGGGCGCTGCACAGCGGCGAACTCCTCGGCCTCGCCGCGACGAACGCGCTGGAGCTCGGGGTCGACGTCGCGGGACTGGACGCCGTCCTGATCACGGGCTACCCCGGGACCCGCGCCTCGCTGTGGCAGCAGGCGGGCCGGGCCGGCCGTACGGGCGAAGGGGCTCTGGCCGTGCTCGTCGCACGGGACGATCCGCTGGACACCTATCTCGTGCACCACCCCGAGGCGGTCTTCTCCCACCCCGTCGAGTCGACCGTCCTGGACCCGGACAACCCGTACGTGCTCGCGCCGCATCTGTGCGCCGCGGCGGCGGAGAGCCCGCTCACCGAGCGGGACGCGGAACTGTTCGGCGCCGAGTTCGGCGACCTCGTCGCCCAGCTCGAACAGCGCCGTCTGCTGCGCCGGAGGGGCGCGGCCTGGTACTGGACCAGGCGGGAGCGTGCGGCGGACCTCACCGACATCCGGGGCAGCGGCGGCTCCCCGGTGCAGGTCGTGGAGTCCGGCACCGGCCGTGTGCTCGGCACCGTGGACGCCGGGGCGGCCCACACCACCGTGCACGACGGGGCGGTCCACCTCCACCAGGGACGCACCTACGTGGTCCGGAGCCTGGACCTGGACGAGTCCGTCGCCCTTGTGGAGGAGTCGTCGCCGCCCTGGACCACCTTGGCCCGCGACACCACCTCGGTCTCCGTCCTGGAGACCGAGAAGGAAGTTCCCTGGGGCCGGGGGCGGCTGCACTTCGGTTCCGTCGAGGTCACCCATCAGGTTGTCTCCTACCTGCGCCGGAAGCTCGTCACGGGCGAGATCCTGGGCGAGACCAAACTCGACCTGCCGGCGCGTACCCTGCGGACCCGCGCGGTGTGGTGGACCGTCACCGAGGACCAGCTCGACGCGGCCGCCGTGGGCCCCGAGATCCTGCCCGGCGCGCTGCACGCGGCCGAGCACGCCTCCATCGGCCTGCTCCCGCTCTTCGCCACCTGCGACCGGTGGGACATCGGGGGCGTGTCCGTCCCCCTGCACCCCGACACCCTGCTGCCCACGGTGTTCGTGTACGACGGGCATCCCGGGGGCGCGGGGTTCGCCGAACGCGCCTTCCGTACGGCGCGCGCATGGCTGACGGCCACACGCGAGGCGATCACCTCCTGCGAGTGCGACGCGGGCTGTCCCTCGTGCATCCAGTCGCCCAAGTGCGGCAACGGGAACGAGCCGTTGCACAAGGCGGGCGCCCTCCGCCTGCTGCGCGAACTGCTCGCCGGTGCGCCCTCCCCGGACGGCGCCTCCCCGCAGAACGCGGGTGGCGGACCTCCCCGGTGACGCCTGCGGCCGCGCCCGGGCCGGTCCGGCGCGGGCACGGGCCTTCGTCGTGTACGGCCCGGTACGGACGGCCGCCGAGACGTCCGCGACCTCACCGGCCACCGCGCACCGCACCAGCCGGGCCTTCTGGGCCCCGGCCACCTGCCGGGCCACCGCGCACGCCTCCTCCTCCCCGTGCAGGACTCGCTGCGCCGCGGCGAGGGCCGCGAGGTCTGCGGCGGCAGCGGCGCGGTGGCGGGCGACGGTGACCTGACCCAGTGCCAGCAGCGCCCCGAACACGAGGCAGACCAGAGCGGCGCACGCAGCCCCCCACACCGAGGCGGAGCCACGGTCGTCCCGCGGCAGGGCGCACCGCGGGCACGGGGCCCCCGGCCGGTCACCACGCGGTCGGTCGGCGCGCCGCCGCACGCGCAGGATCACCGGTCGTCTCCGGAGGCCGATCGGCCGGTCGCCGTGGCGGCCGCCTCTGCCGGAGAACCCGTCGCCGGAAGGGCTGCTCCCGCCAGGGAGTCCTCGGCCAGCGCCACCGCCTCGGCCTCCAAGGGGAGGGACAGCGGGCCGGGCCCTGCCGTGCGCGCCTCCACCCGCACCCGGACCAGGTCACCCTCCCGCGACCACGCGACGGCGGCCCCGGACGGGGCCGCCGAGCGAGCGGTCTCCCGGACCACGGACGGCGGTTCGCCCCGGGCGGCGGCACGAGCACCCGCCCGAGCGGCGTCCTGGGTCTGGAGAGCCCCGGCAACGGCCACCAGCCCCCACAGCAGCATCCCGACGACCGCCACGAGCGACGGCACGACGACGGCCGTCTCCGCGGTGACGTAACCGGCGTCTCTGCCGCGCGCCACGACGCCCCGGCGCCGGACAGGTCCTAAGCGCCACGGACGACTCCGGTCAGAACGTCGCATCGAGAGCCCTCTCGACGAGCTTCTGCAACGCCTCGCTCACCGGACCACTGGTGACCACCTTGTAGAGCACGGCGGCGAACGCGCAGGCCGCGATCGTGCCGACCGCGTACTCCGCCGTGCTCATGCCGGCGTCGCCGCTCCTGCCGCGCACGGCGCTCGCCCAGCGCTTCCGGTAGCGCCGAAGCCACTGGCGCCGCCGCGGCGTGGTGCCGCATTCTCGGCCGGCGGTGGCCCGCCTGCTGGTTCGCTTCATCTGTTCCATCCGTCCTTTCGTGTCCGAGGTCGGTTTCCGTCTCCGACGCCCGGGTTTCTCTCGGGTCGTACGGGCTGGGCCGTTCAGAGCAGGGAGCGGGCGAGACCGAGCACGACGGGCGCGACGCCCACCGCGAGAAACGCGGGCAGGAAGCAGAGCCCCAGCGGTCCGGTGACCAGGACGGCGGCACGGCGCGCCCGGACGCCCGCCGCCCGCGCCCGCCGTGCCCGGCAGGTGGCCGCCAGCCGGGCCGCCGCCTGCACCGGCGGCACACCCGTCGTGCCGGCCCGCTCCATGCACCGGGCGAGCCCGTCGCACCCCGGCTGGGCGCCGAACCTGCCCCACACCGCCGCCGGTTCGGCGCCCAGCCGCAGTTCCGCTGCCGCGCGCACCAGCCGGTCGCCCAACGGTCCTCCGGTGGACCGGCCCACGGCCTCCGCCGCCTGGGCGGGACCGGACCCGGCGGTGAGGCAGGCGGCCAGCAGTTCGGCGGCCAGGGGCAGTTGCCGATCCACCGCCCGTACCGCCGTCCTGGACACCGCGTCCTTCCTCGCACGCACGGCTCTTCGGCGCAGCCACCACCACACGGCCACCCCCGCCGACACGGCCGCCGGCCACCCGCCCGGGCCGCTGCTCAGCAGGCGCACGACGACGGCGGCGCTCAGCGCCCCCGCCCACGGACCCCATCGTCGGTCGGGGCGCGACGGGCCGTCGGACGGACGGCGGGTACCACGTGCTCCGTGCCGTCGGCCGTCAGTGCGGTCCCGACGGCGCGGGAGGAGTGGTCGCCCGGTCTCCGCCCCGGCGAGGTGACGCGCCCGGTCGCCCCGCTGCCGCTGCTCGCGCCAGCCCAGCAGCACGGCGACGACGGCTCCGGCCGCCATGAGCACGGCCATCACCCACCACACCAACGCCTCCACCGCCCCGGTCATCACCGCCTGGGTCATCACCGCCGACGAGGCCGCCCCGAGCACCTCGGCCGCCGTCCTCACGACTCCTCCTCAGCCGTCCGCACCAGCCGGGCGACCCAGGCAAGCCCGGCCCACTCGAGCAGTCCGCCGACCGCGAGGCAGCCCAGCCCGACCGGGCTGTGCAGCAGCACGTGCAGCGGTTCGGCTCCCATGGCGGTGCCGAGCAGCAGCCCGAAGGCCGGAAGCAGCGCGAGTACGACGGCGGTGGAGCGCGGGCCGGCAAGCTGTGCGCGCAGTTCGTCGCGCTGGTCGCGTTCGGCTCGCAGCGCGTCGGCGACCCGGTCCAGACCGTCGGCGAGGCCCGCCCCACCGTCGGTGGCGACCTGCCAGCAGGCCGCCACTCCCGTGAGGCCGTGCGCACCGGGCAGTCGCGCCGCCCTGTGCAGCACAGCCGGTACGTCGCCGCCGAACCGCGCGGCGGCCAGCAGCGCCGCGCCCTCCTTCCCCAGTCGACCGGCCCCCGCGCTGAGAAGAGCGCCCGCGGGGAGACGGCCCCCGCGCAGTTCCCCCGCGACATCGGCGCACAGGTCGATGACCGCGTTCTCGGTGCGCTCGGCGGCCTCCCGTGCCCGGCGTCTCCTCGCGAGCCGTCCGGCCACCGGGACCGTGAACAGGCCCAGCACGGCCGGAATCCACGACTCGCCCAGGGCGCCGACCAGGCCACCTGCCGGCAGGCACCACCAGGCTCGCCCCGCGCGGGCCCAGGACCGCTGGAGAGCCGCGACGGCGCCCCTCGGCAGGCGCTCCCGCAACGCACCCCCGAGCAGCCGCGCGCGGTCGCCTCCGAGGGGCCGCGGCGCCGGGTCCGCACCGGTGGCGAGCAGCAATCGGGCACGTCCGGGATCCCGCCGGTCGCACAACAGCCAGGCGAGGAGCGCGGCACAGGCGAGCGCGGCGGCGAACGCGGCGGACACCTCCGTGGACCAGGGGCCGCCCCTCACAGTGCACCTCCCCGTCGGCACAGGTCATCGAGACGCGGCGCCCCCGGTCCGGCGACGAAGCCGCGGGGACCCCAACGTGCCGCAGGCAGAGTGCGGACGAGGCCGGCCTCGTCCCGTTCCAGAACATGGATCTCGGCGACGCGTCGGGCACCGTCGCGCTCGCGGACGAGGTGAACGACCGCGTCCAGGGCCGCCGCCAACTGGCTGTGCAGAGCCCCTCGATCGAGCCCCGCGGTCGCTGCCAGCGCTTCCAGCCGCGCGGGGACGTCGCCGGCGGCGTTGGCGTGCACCGTCCCGCACCCGCCTTCGTGGCCGGTGTTGAGAGCCATCAGAAGGTCGGTGACCTCCGCGCCCCTGACCTCGCCGACCACGAGGCGGTCAGGACGCATGCGCAGCGCCTGGCGCACCAGGTCGCGCAACCCCACGCGGCCGGCGCCCTCCTGGTTGGCCGGCCGGGTCTCCAACCGGACGACGTGCGGATGGTCGGGGCGCAGCTCCGCCGAGTCCTCCGCCAGCACGAGGCGCTCACGCGCCCCCACCAGCCCGAGCAGGCAGGAGAGGAGCGTGGTCTTGCCGGTGCCGGTGCCGCCGCTGACCAGGAAGGAGAGGCGCGCGTCGACCATGGCGCGCAGCAGCCTGTCGCCGCCGGGTGGCAGGGTGCCCGCCGCGGCGAGCTCGTCGAGGTCGAAGGGCCGGTGCCGTACCACTCGCAGGGAGAGACAGGTCGTGCCGACGGCGACGGGCGGCAGGACGGCGTGCAGCCGGGTGCCGTCGGGAAGCCGGGCGTCCACCCAGGGCCGGGCGTCGTCCAGGCGTCGGCCGGCCGAAGTCGCGAGCCGCTGCGCCAGGCGCCGCACGGCCTCGGAGTCGGGGAATCGCACCCGGGTGCGTTCCAGGCCGGCACCGCGGTCGACCCATACCTCGTCCGGCCCGGTGACCAGCACGTCGGTCACCCGGGGATCCGCGAGCAGTGGCTCGAGCGGCCCGGTGCCGACCATTTCGGACCGCAGCACCTCGACCACCCGCAGCACCGCGCTGTCGCCGAGCAGACGGCCCTGGGCGCGAAGGGCTGCGGCCACTCCGGCCGGTGTGGGCTCGGCCCCGGCTTCCGCAAGCCGCAGCCGCACGGCGTCCAGCAGGGAGCTGTCCACTCCGGGGGCAGGCCTGCGGCGACGCCCGCTGCGGGCGCCGGATTCTTCGGCGGTGTGCAGACCGCTCACGCCGTCGCACCTCCGTCACGGCCCTCGCCGTGTCCGCCGGGGGTGGTCCGGCCGGCTCCGACGGGAAGCGCACGGTCCCAGAACTCCCGGGCGAAGCGGGAGAGCGCCCCGCGCTCGTCGTCACCGGGCGGTACGCCGCGGTCCACGGCCTCGGTCAGCCCGGTCTCCCAGGGGAGTTCGCCGGCCAGCGGCAGCCCGAGCAGCCGGGCCGTCTCGTGCTCGTCCAGCCCGCGGCCGTACCTCCCGCCCTGCGGGCCGCCCGGGGGCCGGACGACGGCGCGCAGGTCACGAAGCACCATCCGGGCCCGTCCGGCGACACGATGCGAGGCCGCGACGGCGCGCAGTTCGGCCGGTACCACCAGCAGTCCGAGATCCAGTTGGGCGAGGACCTCGGTCACCGCCTCGTCCATCCGCCGCGGCAGGTCGACGACCACCACACCACCACGCCGCCGGGCTGCTCCGAGGACGGACCTCATCGCGTCCCCGGAGATCGTTACGGAGTCCCCGCGGTCCCAGCTGAGCACGCTCAAGCCGTGCAGCCTCGGCAGCGACTCCTCGAACGCGGCGCCGCCCACCCGGCCCCGCGACTCGGCGAACGCCGGCCATCGCAGTCCCTCCGTCCTCTCTCCGCCGAGCAGGACGTCGAGTCCGCCGCCCAGCGGGTCCCCGTCGATCAGAACCGTCCGCCGGCCGGCGCGCGCCGAGGAGAGCGCCAGCGCGCAGGCGAGGGTGGAGGCTCCCGCCCCGCCGCGCCCGCCGAAGACGCCCACGGTCAGCGCGGGATCTCCGACGCCTTCCGCCGCATCGGCGATCCTCCCGGTGAGCCAGCTCTCCGCATCGGGCAGCAGCACCACGCCCTCGGCACCGATGCGCACGCCGCGCTCCCACACACCCGGGTCGTCCATGTCCCGGCCGACGAGCAGCACCCCGGCCCGGCGGGCGCCACGCGGCGGGCCGGTGCCGGCCCCGGCGAGCCCCCCGGCGACGCCCGCGCAGTCGTCGCCCACCAGCACCAGCGGTGCGCGCTCCCACGCTTCGGCCGCGGCCCAGCAGGCCCACGCGGCGCGGTCGGTGGGCACTCCGTGTGCGACCTGAGCCTCCGCACCGGCCGCGGCGCACAACCGCAGCAGATCGTCCAGCAGGCCGTCGTCCTCCGTGACGATCAAGACGTTCTCCGCCACTTCGCAGCTCCCTTCCCACGTCATTTCGTCGCGTCCGCAAACGGCTGCGGACGGCTTGCGGGAAACAACGTGCCGCGCACCGGAGAATCGTGTGGATCATGGTGGGAAACGGTGGACTACCCGGCAGTTGTGAATAACTCCGGGCCCCGAACCGGTGACTTTCGCAGAAGAACCACGCGATCACGCACGGTGACGGTTCACTGGTGGGCGAGACGCCGGCCCGGAACCGGCGCGCGGCGGGGAGAAGAGCGGACGGAACCGCTGACGGGAAGACACCCGGACATGCGACGACCCCCGCCGGGGGGGAGAGCGGGGGTCGTCTCCACGGCCGACTCGGGGGGGAGGAGTCGGGCCGGGTTAGCACGGTCGCGAACGATCCGTGACTTCCATGGTGTACCCGAGAGCCTTCTCAGGCAAACCCACGCGCCACAGCTTACGCCGAATGGTGGGCCCCTATGCTCAGTGCCGTGGAAATCCAGTCGCTGCCCCGTACGGCCGCCTTCTTCGACCTGGACAAGACGGTCATTGCGAAGTCGAGCACGCTCACCTTCGGCAGGTCCTTCTACCAAGGTGGCTTGATCAATCGCCGGGCGGTGCTGCGCACGGCCTACACCCAGTTCGTCTTTCTTCTGGGTCGCGCCGACCATGCCCAGATGGAGCGGATGCGGCAGTACCTGTCCGCCCTCTGCCGCGGCTGGAACGTGCAGCAGGTGAAGGAGATCGTTGCGGAGACCCTGCACGAGCGCATCGACCCGATCATCTACGACGAGGCGGCCACCCTCATCGAGCAGCACCATCTCGCCGGCCGTGACGTGGTGATCGTCTCCACCTCGGGCGCCGAAGTCGTGGAGCCCATCGGTGAGATGCTCGGCGCCGACAAGGTGGTCGCGACCCGCATGGTGGTGGAGGACGGCTGCTTCACCGGCGAGGTGGAGTACTACGCGTACGGGCCGACCAAGGCGGAGGCCATCGCGGAGCTCGCTGCGTCGGAGGGGTACGACCTGGGCCGCTGCTACGCCTACAGCGACTCGGCCACGGACCTGCCGATGCTGGAATCGGTCGGCCGTCCGCACGCCGTCAACCCGGACCGCGCGCTGCGCAGGGAGGCGCTCGCACGGGGCTGGCCGGTGCTGGGCTTCAGCCGCCCGGTACGGCTGAAGCAGCGCCTGCCCTCGTTCTCCCTGCCCTCCCGCCCGACGCTCGCCGTGGCGGGTGCCGCCCTGCTCGCGGGCGCCGCCACGGCCGCCGCGGTGTGGTACAGCGGCAGACGGCGTGCCCGCTTTGAGACTGTTTGAAGGCGAAAGTAAAGATGTCCGGGCGGGGGTTCCACTCGATCTCCGCCAGCGGTACAAAGGAGTCAACGGCCCGCGAGACCGGCGGCATCCGAGAGGATCCCGTTCACGCAACATGGCCCCACGGACCGGACGCATGAACACCGGGCACCCACGCGCAGCCGACCCGCGATTCGGGCCAGTCGCACCAGGAGACGGGCAAAGTCCCGACCTGATGGACGCTATGTGGAGCACGCACTGGTAACTCGGTGAACATGCCAGCGGCGGTACCGTTCGCGGTGCCGCCGCATCCTTGCACCCGACGTGCTTGCTGTCGCGGACCGGAGAACCCCGGTCACCGCGAGCCTCCGGGGCGGAGGGTCAGGCGGCACCGCGCTGGAGCGCCTCGCACACCGCCGTGCTCTCCCTGCTCCCCAGTTCGACGGCCTTCCCGCAGTGGGCGAGCCACTCCGCCATGCCTTCGGGTGTGCCGGACGCATAGCCGGCGAGCGCTTCCAGGTAGTCGGCGGCGCCGACCTCCGCATGCCCGACCTCCGACGGACACACCGCCTTCGGGTCCAGCCCGCTGCCGATGAGAACGATCCGTTCCGCCGCGCGGGCCACGAGCCCGTTGTGCGAGCGGAACGGACGCAGCGCCAGGATCTCGCCATGCACGATCCCCGCGGTCACCAGCGCAGGGGCGGACGATCCGGCGACCAGAAGCCGCCCGAGACCGTCCAGGCGGCCGGCCACCTCGTCGGCGTCCGGCAGCGGCACGCCCGGCACGGCCGGATCGCGCGTGGAGTCGACCGACTCGCCCGCCAGCCGCGGACGCCCCACGGCCTCGTTCCCTCCGGCTCCGCCGGCGGCGACCAGATGGAGCCGGGCGAGTACCCGCAACGGCGACTGACGCCAGACACTCAGCAGTTGCCCGCACTCCGCCGTCACCCGCAGCGCCCCGCCCACGGTGCGGGCCTCCCCCTCGACGCCGAAGTCGCTGCGGCGCCGGACCTCTTCCAGCGCCCAGTCCGCGCCTGCCAGCGCCGCGGAGGCCCGCGCCCCGCGCAGAGCCGCCTCGGAGCGGATCTCGGCGCTGCGGCGCCGCATCACCCGGTGCCGGTAGACCCGGTCGACGGATTTCCGCACCGATTCCACCGCCTCGGCGACGCCGGGCAGTTCGGCGAGCGGAGCCAGGGGATCTTCGGCAGGACGACCGGCGGGGTTACTCATGCGTATGAGCCTACGCACCCCCGCCGTGGCCCATACCCCTCGATCGAGTGGTCTTGTTCACTCACCTTCACCACTCCTTGTGGTCATACGGTTACGCTGATGAACATGAAGATCGCTTTCGTCGGCAAGGGCGGCAGTGGCAAGACCACGCTGTCCTCCCTGTTCATCCGCCGTCTCGCCGCCGTGGGTCTCCCGGTCCTCGCCGTCGACGCCGACATCAACCAGCACCTGGGGGTCGCCCTGGGCATGGACGAGGAGGCTGCCGCGGCGCTGCCCGCGATGGGCGCGCACCTGCCCCTGGTCAAGGAACACCTGCGCGGGTCGAACCCCCGCATCCCGTCCGCCGACAAGATGATCAAGACGACGCCTCCGGGTGAGGGCTCCCGCCTGTTGCGGGTGACCGAGGACAACCCGGTCTTCGACGCCTGCGCCCGCAGGGTGACGCTGGACGAAGGCACGGTCCGGCTGCTCGTCACCGGACCGTTCACCGAGTCCGATCTCGGCGTCGCCTGCTACCACTCCAAGGTCGGCGCGGTGGAACTCTGCCTGAACCACCTGGTGGACGGTCGTGACGAGTACGTGGTGGTCGACATGACCGCCGGCAGCGACTCGTTCGCCTCCGGCCTGTTCACCCGCTTCGACGTGACGTTCCTGGTGGCCGAGCCGACCCGCAAGGGCATCGCGGTGTACCGGCAGTACAAGGAGTACGCACGGGACTTCGGCGTCGCGCTGCACGTGGTGGGCAACAAGGTGCAGGACGCCGACGACCTTGCATTCCTCCGATCGGAAGTGGGCGACGACCTGCTCACCGTCCTCGGACACTCGGACTGGGTGAGGTCCGCCGAACGGGGTCGTCCGCACCCTTTCAGCGCACTCGGCGAGACCGATGCCGCCGCGCTCGCGGCCCTGCACATCGCCGCGGACGAGACGTACGAGCGTCGCGACTGGGAGCGGTACACCCAGCAGATGGTGCACTTCCACCTGCGCAACGCGGAGAGCTGGGGGAACGCACGAACCGGGGTCGACCTGGCCGCCCAGGTCGACCCCGGCTTCGTGCTCCGGGAGTCCGCGCTCACGGTCGGCGCACCGCAGCCGGTCTGACCGCCGACTGCGGTCGGCTGCGGTCGGCTGCGGTCGGCTGCGGTCGGGCGGAGCCGACCGGTCTACCTGGCGTCGGGCGCCGCAGGGGGAGCGGCGGCGGACGGCGCCACCGGCCGGGCGGCCTTCCCGGCCAGGAACTGCTCCCATCCACCCTTCGGCTTCTCGCCGACGCCCAGTGTGCGCAGCTTCGCCAGCACGCGCGGGTCCTGGACGTCGAGCCAGTCGACGAGCTGCTTGAAGGAGACGCAGCGCACGTCCTCCAACGGGCACACCGTCTTGATGACTTCGGCGAGGCCGTCCATGTAGATGCCACCGTTCCACTGTTCGAAGTGGTTGCCGATGATCATCGGGGCGCGGTTGCCCTCGTAGGCGCGGCGGAAGCCCTGCAGGAGCCCGTCGTGCCACTGGCGCTCCCAGTACGCCCGCCTGGCGGGGTCGCCCTTGACCGTGCCGGACTGGTTGGCGAGGAAGTTGTAGTCCATCGACAGGGTCTCGAACGCACGCCCGGGCATGGGGATCTGCTGCAGGGGCAGGTCCCACAGCCCTTCCTCCTTGCCGGGCCACACCTGGGTGCCGTTGCCGCTGGAGTCGTAGCGGAACCCCATGTCCCTGGCTGCGGGGAGCAGGTTGTCACGGCCTTCGAGGCAGGGGGTGCGGCCGCCGATCAGCTCCTTGTCGTAGTCGAAGGGCAGCGGGGGCATCCCCTTCCAGCCGGTGGTGGTCTTCCAGTGCTGGACGAAGTACTTGGACTGCCTGATCTCGCTCTTCCACTCCTGCACCGACCAGCTGCCGACGCCGCCCGGACCGCAGAAGTGCCCGTTGAAGTGGGTGCCGACCTCGCTTCCGTCGAGCCAGGCGAGGCGGAGCTGTTCGAGGGTGGCCCGGATGTCCTCGTCGTCGAGGTAGCCGATGTCGGACGCGCCCACCGAGTGTCCGGGCGGGTGGTAGCGCGCGCGTTCCTCTTCGGGCAGCAGGTAGATGCCGCTGAGGAAGTAGGTCATGGAGGCGTCGTACTCCTTCGCCAGCTTGCGGAAGCGGGAGAAGAGGCGGTTCCCGTCCTCGCCGGCGCCGTCCCACGAGAACACGACGAACTGGGGCGGTTTCGCGCCGGGTTCGATCCTGGCCGGAACCGGCTGGTGCGGCTGCCGGCCGGTGACGGCGGTGGAGCCGTCCCCCAGCAACCGGGGCTTGGTGCGGGGCGCCTCGTCGTCGGAGCTCCGCGACGACCGGCCGTCGTCGGTGTCCTCGCCCGCGGGGCCGGCGCATCCGCCGAGCAGCAGTGCCAGGGCGGTCAGCGTGGCCGTACCCGCGGCCCGGCGTCTCCTGACGGTCATGGGCTCACCTCATCCTCACAAGTCGGGAAGAACAGCCGTCCGGCTGATGTGCGCGACGGACGCCGCCCCAACGTGACACCGGGAGGAGGGAAGAGCCGGTATGACAAGCGGACTTGCTGACTTTTTCACTCGCAAGGCGGAACATTCGCAGTGATCATCACCGCCGACTTCTCCAAGTCTTTACGTTCCCTTACGCTTCATTTACCACTACTGAGAGTAGTCATGATCTTTCGCTTGTCGCGTCTGCGCAGGTGACGACGCATACGCCATACGCCCGGAGGTGACCGAACGATGCCGTCCACCACCCCCGCACGCACTCCACGCAGCGCCGGCGAAGCCCTCGGAGAGAAGAGCCACGCTTCCCGTGACCCGGACCGGATTCGCCGTCGAAACCGCCGTGTCGCCGACCTGTCGGCGTCCGTCACGGTCTTCCTGATCGCCCTGCCGCTCTCTCTCGGCATCGCGCTGACGGCGGGGGCTCCACTCCAGGCCGGACTCGTCGCCGCCGCGGTCGGCGGCATCGTCGGGGGGCGGCTCGGCGGCGCACCGCTCCAGATCGGCGGACCCGCAGCCGGTCTCACGGTCGTCACCGCGGACCTGATCAACGTCTACGGCTGGCGCACCACCTGCGCACTCACCGTGGGCGCGGGCCTGGTGCAACTCGTTCTCGGCCGGCTCAGGGTCGCCCGGTCGGTGCTCGTCGTGAGCCCGGCGATCGTGCACGGCATGCTGGCGGGCATCGGCGTCACGATCGCCCTGGCACAGCTGCACATCGTCCTCGGCGGAAGCCCGGAGCGTTCCGCGGTGGCGAACCTGGCCGCACTCCCGGGGCAGCTCGCCGGCACCCGCCCGACGGCCCTCGCGGTCAGCGCACTCACCGTCGGCGTGCTGCTGGGCTGGCCGTGGCTGCGCCGGCTTCCCGGCGGGGCAGGCGGCGTGCTGGCGAAGGTGCCCGGACCGCTCGCCGCCGTGGGCCTGGCCACCATAGTGGCGACGGCGGCCGGTCTCGGTCTGGCCAGGGTCGACCTGCCTTCGTGGCGGAGTCACGCACTTCCCCAGCTCCCCGAAGGGCCGTTGCTGGGGCTGCTCGCCGGGCTGCTCACGATCATGATGGTCTCCGGCGTGCAGACGCTCCTCTCCGCCGTGGCGATGGACAAGCTCACCGCCGCCCGGACCGGCGACGACCAGGTGCCGCGCGCCGACCTGGACCGGGAGCTGCGCGGCCTCGGCGCTTCCAACGTGGTCTCCGGTGCCCTCGGCGGCCTCCCCGTCGCGGGAGTGGCGGTGCGCAGCTCGGCCAACGTCGCGGCGGGAGCGGTCAGCCGCAACTCCTCCATCCTGCACGGCGTATGGGTGCTGCTCGCAGCCGGTCTGGCCGTCGCGATCCTGGAACGGATCCCCCTCGCGGCACTGGCCGCCCTGGTGATGGTGGTCGGCGTCCAGATGGTGAAGATCTCCCACATCCGGACGGTCACCCGGCACCGGGAGGCACTGGTGTACGCGGCGACGTTCGCCGGGGTGGTGCTGCTCGGCGTGCTGGAGGGCGTGGGCATCGGCATCGTCCTCGCCGTGGCCGTCGCGCTGAACAGGTTGGCCCACACGCGGATCACCACCCGGGCAGAGGGCGACGTCCACCGGGTCCACGTGCGCGGGCAGCTCACGTTCCTCGCCGTGCCCCGGCTCAGCCGGGCACTCGCGCGCGTTCCGGAAGGAGCCGACGCGGTGGTCGAGTTGGACGGGTCGTTCATGGACCACGCGGCCTTCGAGACCCTGCAGGAGTGGCGCGCCACCCAGGAGGCGCGCGGAGGCGGCGTGGAGGTCAAGGGCCGGGAGGGCAGGCAGATCGCCGAGCCCTCCGCCGCTCACGGATGCTCGCCCTGGATGCCGTGGCGCAACCACCAGTGCACCCGCCCGACGTCCGACGAGCGCCCGGAACACACCGTGCGGCGGGGGCAGTTGCTGGGCGGCGTGCGGAACTTCCAGCGGTCCACGGCGCCACGGGTCCGCAAGGAGCTGGCCCGGCTGGCCGCCGAGGGGCAGCGTCCGTCGCAACTGTTCCTCACCTGCGCGGACTCCCGGCTGGTCACCAGCATGATCACTTCCAGCGGTCCGGGAGACCTGTTCACCGTGCGGAACATCGGCAATCTGGTGCCGCTGCCCGGCGAGGAGAGCGGGGACGACTCGGTCGCAGCGGCGATCGAGTACGCGGTGGAGGTGCTCGAGGTCGAGTCGATCACCGTCTGCGGGCATTCCGGATGCGGGGCGATGCAGGCACTGCACACCGCCGACGGGGCCTCCGTGGACGGTTCGCTCGGCAGGTGGCTGCGGCACGGCGCGTCGAGCGTGCGCCGGGCGGCCGAGCAGCCCTGCTCGGTGCCGAGCATTCCGGGCCGCACCTCGGACGCTCTGGAGGCGCTGTGTCTGGCCAACGTGGTCCAGCAGCTCGAGCACCTCGTCGCTCACCCCTGCGTGGCCCAGCGCGTGGCGAGGGGCGCCCTGGAGCTGCACGGCATGTACTTCCACGTCGGGGAGGCGCAGGCGTACGTCATGGATCTCGCACCGTCCCTTCGCGAGGCGCGGCCCGTGTTCCTCCCGGTACAGCCGGAGGACGGAGAGATGAACGGAGAGGTGGGCGGACAGGACGCGCCCGCCCGCTCGGGATGCGCTGCCCACGCCTCCGCAGGGGGAGCAGGACCCTCGTGAGACCGCACGAGGAGATGACCTCAATAGGTCTAAACCAATATTCCGCGTCAACCCTTGTCATGGGGGCGCACGGGCTGATGAGCTAGGCATGGGACACAACGGACACCCTGGGAAAGGGAGATGTCGTGAGTAACGAGAGCCTGGCCAATCTTCTCAAGGAGGAGCGTCGATTCGCTCCTCCCGCTGAGCTGGCCGCCCACGCCAACGTGGCAGCGGAGGCGTACGAGCAGGCGAGGGCCGACCGGCTGGGCTTCTGGGCCGAGCAGGCGCGTCGCCTCTCCTGGGGCACCGAACCGACCGAGACGCTCGACTGGTCCAACCCGCCCTTCGCCAAGTGGTTCGCCGACGGCAAGCTCAACGTCGCCTACAACTGCGTCGACCGGCACGTCGAGGCGGGCAACGGCGACCGGGTCGCCTTCCACTTCGAGGGCGAGCCGGGCGACACCCGCACACTCACGTACGCGGATCTCCAGGGTGAGGTCTGCAAGGCGGCGAACGCCCTGACCGAGCTGGGCGTGAAGGCGGGAGACCGGGTCGCGGTCTACATGCCGATGATCCCGGAGACCGTCGTCGCCATGCTGGCCTGCGCCCGCATCGGCGCCCCGCACTCCGTCGTGTTCGGCGGGTTCTCCGCGGACGCCCTGGCCACCCGCATCCAGGACGCCGACGCCCGCGTGGTCATCACCGCCGACGGCGGGTACCGCAAGGGCGGTGCCAGCGCCCTGAAGCCGGCCGTCGACGAGGCCCTGACCCGTCCGGGCACGGAGAACGTGCGCTCGGTGCTGGTCGTGCGCCGCACCGGCCAGGAGGACATCGCCTGGCACGACGACCGGGACGTGTGGTGGCACGACCTCGTCGACCGGCAGTCCGACCGGCACACCGCGCAGGACTTCGACGCCGAGCACCCGCTCTTCATCCTCTACACCTCCGGCACCACCGGTAAGCCGAAGGGCATCCTGCACACCACCGGCGGCTATCTCACTCAGGTCGCCTACACCCACCACGCGGTCTTCGACCTGAAGCCGGAGACCGACGTGTTCTGGTGCACCGCCGACGTGGGCTGGGTGACCGGACACTCGTACATCGTCTACGGGCCGTTGGCCAACGGCGCCACCGAGGTGCTGTACGAAGGCACCCCGGACAGCCCGCACAAGGGCCGCTGGTGGGAGATCGTCCAGAAGTACGGCGTGACGCTGCTCTACACCGCGCCCACCGCGATCCGCGCGTGCATGAAGTGGGGCGACGACATCCCGGCCAAGTTCGACCTGTCGTCGCTGCGCATCCTCGGTTCGGTCGGCGAGCCGATCAACCCCGAGGCGTGGGTCTGGTACCGCCACCACATCGGCGGGGACCGTACGCCCGTGGTGGACACCTGGTGGCAGACGGAGACCGGCGGCATGATGATCAGCCCGCTGCCCGGCGTGACGGAGGCGAAGCCCGGTTCCGCCCAGGTGCCGCTGCCCGGCATCTCCGCGACCGTCGTCGACGACGAGGCGCACGAGGTCCCCGACGGCGGGGGCGGCTACCTGGTGCTCACCGAGCCGTGGCCGTCGATGCTGCGCACCATCTGGGGCGACGACAAGCGCTTCCTCGACACCTACTGGTCCCGCTTCCAGGACACGTACTTCGCGGGCGACGGCGCGAAGAAGGACGACGACGGCGACGTCTGGCTGCTCGGCCGGGTCGACGACGTCATGCTCGTCTCGGGCCACAACATCTCCACCACGGAGGTGGAGTCCGCGCTGGTCGCGCACCCCAAGGTCGCCGAGGCCGCGGTGGTCGGCGCCACCGACCCGCAGACCACGCAGGCCATCGTGGCGTTCGTGATCCTGCGCGGCTCCGCGGCCGAGGACGAAGGGCTCTCGGAGGAGTTGCGGCAACACGTCGCCAAGCAGCTCGGACCGATCGCGAAGCCGAAGCAGATCCTGGCCGTCGCGGAGCTGCCCAAGACCCGTTCCGGCAAGATCATGCGCCGTCTGCTGCGTGACGTCGCGGAGAACCGTGAGCGGGGAGATGTCAGCACGCTCACCGACTCCTCGGTGATGGACCTCATCGAGGCCAAGATGCCCAGCGCCCCGAGCGAGGACTGAGCCACGACCGCCCGGCGGGGGGCGGCGCCGCCGACGCGCCGTCACCGGGCCGTGCCCGCACGGCCCGGCGGGCGGCGGTGCACGCGTCGCGGGGGCACCGGCAGGCGGAAGGCCTTCCGGTGCCCCCGCAACGCGCGTGGGTACACGCAGGGGGACGATGGTCCGGCATCATCGGATGACCGACCGGTAACCCAACCAGAGGGAGAGAGCGATGAGCACAGCCGCAGACGACCGGAGCCTGGGCCAGCTGGTCGCCTCGGCCACCACCGAGCTGTCCGCCCTGGTCCACGACGAGATCGCGCTCGCCAAGGCGGAGATCCGCCAGGACGTGAAGCGCGGCGCCATCGGGGGCGGCGCCGGCATCGTGGCCGCGGTCCTGCTGCTGTTCTCCCTGCCGGTGCTGTCCTTCGCCGCCGCCTACGGGATCCACAACCTGGGGCTCGGCCTCGCCTGGTCGTTCCTGATCGTCGGCGGAGCCTTCATCGTCCTTGCACTGCTGCTCGCCCTCGTGGCGAAGGCCGCCCTCAAGCGCATCGAGCCGCCGAAGCGAGCCATCACGTCGGCCAAGGAGTCCGCGGCCGTGCTCCAGAACGTCAAGCCGCATCCGCGTCCCTCCGTGTCCGTGGACAAGCAGGTCGTCCGCTCCTCGGTGTCCATGGAGAAGTCCGGGGTGTGACACGCTCAGGCCATGACGCACCCTGACAGCACCGCCGCCGTCGTACGTCCCGACGGGCCGTGGACCCACCGGGACGTGGCGGCGAACGGCGCGCGGTTCCACATCGCCGAGGCCGGCGAGGGACCGCTGGTGCTGCTCCTGCACGGCTTCCCGCAGTACTGGTGGACCTGGCGGCATCAGCTGACCGCGCTGGCGGACGCGGGCTACCGCGCCGTCGCCATGGACCTGCGCGGCGTGGGCGGCAGCGACCGCACCCCGCGCGGCTACGACCCGGCGAACCTGGCCCTCGACGTCACCGGGGTCATCCGGTCGCTCGGCGAGCCGGACGCCGCGCTGGTCGGCCACGACCTGGGCGGCTACCTGGCGTGGACGGCAGCCGTGATGCGTCCCAAGCTGGTCCGCCGGCTGGCCGTCGCCTCGATGCCGCATCCGCGCCGCTGGCGGGCCGCGATGCTCACCGACATGCGGCAGAGCGCGGCCGGCAGCCACATCTGGGGCTTCCAGCGCCCGTGGATTCCGGAGCGCCGGCTCACGGCCGACGACGGCGCCCTGGTGGCCCGGCTGATCCGCGAGTGGTCCGGGCCCAAGCTGGACGGCACCCTGGACGACGACACGCTGGACCGCTTCCGCCAGGCCATGTGCATCCCCTCCACCGCGCACTGCTCGGTCGAGCCGTACCGTTGGCTCGTCCGGTCGATGGCCCGGCCGGACGGCTTCCAGTTCAACCGCCGCATGAAGCGGCCGGTCCGGGTGCCCACGCTGCATCTGCACGGTTCCCTCGACCCGGTGCTGCGGACCCGCAGCGCGGCCGGCTCCGGCGAGTACGTCGAAGCGCCGTACCGCTGGCGCCTGTTCGACGGTCTCGGGCACTTTCCGCACGAGGAGGACCCGGAGGTCTTCTCCGCGGAGCTGATCGACTGGCTGCGCGACCCCGAACCAGATCGCTGAGCTCCGGAAGGCCCCCGCACATATGCCCGAGGAAAGCCCCGGACGAGTGAACGAAGTGCGGTTACCGACCATGGACGCCGGGCAGAGACCGAAGTATGGGCTTGACGCACGACCATCGTGACGTGGCACGCGAGCACAAGGGTCCGAGAAGGGGGCGTCCCGTACGGGGCGGGGACCGGCTCGCTCTCCGAGACCCCCGAGAGCCCGCACTGGGCATCCCGCGCATCCTGGGCCGCCGGGCGCGCTGGTTCGGCGCGCGGCTGAGGCATCCACGCGCCTGAAGCGTCCACCTGGGGCAGGCCGTCCGTGCAGTCGAGGCGTCCGCGCGACCGCCCCCGCGCCGCGCCGCCCGCCGGCGAGCGGGACGGACACCGCGACGCCCTGCGGAGGTCGACACACCGTCAGCAGGGCGCTCTCACGGGCACCTTCGAGGCGGGCGCCGACCACCCTCACACTGCCGTCGCGGCTGCCCTCATGCTGCCGGCGCGGACCGGTCCTCGTGCACCGCGCCCGGGTACCGGGCGCGCCGATCGTCCCGCACCGCCGGAAAAGCGCAGGTTGCCGTCCCGTCACTCCGTTGGGTGATCTGCCGCGTACGCATAGTCCGATCGGGCCATTCAAGATTGGACCCGCAGGGGGTGTTGCGCCGAGGGCAGGCTTCCGTAACGTCCTCAACTGGCAACGGTGAATATGCCGCTTGCCGCCGTGGGGGAGCCTCGATTCGGGAGAGGACGGCACCGGCATGGGCTGGGTTACCGACTGGAGTGCACAGGCCGCCTGTCGCACTACCGATCCGGACGAACTGTTCGTACAAGGCGCGGCGCAGAACCGCGCCAAAGCGGTCTGCACGGGGTGCCCGGTGCGCACCGAGTGCCTGGCCGACGCCCTCGACAACCGCGTCGAGTTCGGCGTGTGGGGCGGGATGACGGAGCGGGAGCGCAGAGCCTTGCTCCGGCGCCGCCCGACCGTCACCTCGTGGCGCCGCCTTCTGGAGACGGCACGCTCGGAGTACGAGCGCAGCACGGGCGTCCTGCCGGACGAACTCGGCGGCCCGGTCGACGACGGCGTGATGCACGGCGCCGCGGCCGACGGCCCGGTGGTGGACGCCACCGCCGCGGTGGTGGACGGTCCGACCGCGGTGATCGCACACGCGGAGGCGCAGTACCGGCGCTACGCCGCGGCTGCCGCGGGCTAGTCCGCAGGCGGACCGGCGGGCCGGCCGCGCGTCTCCGCACCACCTGGTCCGTCCGCGCCCGGGTGGGCCGCCAGACGACCGCCGACGGCACGCAGGCCTTCCAGGTCGTGCACGTCGCCGGGCAGTGCGCCGATCTCCGCCACCGGCACCTCGCGGTGCCGGGCGACGAACCGGTCGCGCTGACGGCGTTCGCGCGCCATGACGCGCATCCGTTCGGCGTGCAGCCGCAGCAGGCCGGCCGCCAGGGCGGCGTCCTCCGGCGCCACGGGTCCCGCCTCGTCCACCTCGTCCACCCCGGACGCCCCGGACGCCTCAGGAGCCGCGGACGCCTCAGAAGCCCCGGACGCCGTAACACCCGGGGCCTCGAGAGCCTCCGCCGCCGCCGCGGCGCGCTCCGCGCTGAGGCTGCGCGCGCCGCTGCCGTGCATCCGGTTGAGCACCAGCCCGGCCAGCGGCATGCGTTCGGCGCCCAGCCGTTCCACGAAGTACGCCGCCTCGCGCAGCGCGTCCCGTTCCGGTGCGGCGACCACCAGGAACGCCGTGTCGGAACCCTGGAGCAGCCGGTAGGTGGCGTCGGCGCGGGTGCGGAAGCCGCCGAACGTGGTGTCCATGGCCGCGACGAACGTCTGCACGTCGCGCAGGAGGGACGCGCCGAGAAGCTTGTCCAGCGCCCCGGTGAACATCGACAGGCCGGCCACGCCCAGGTTCACGAACTTCATACCGGCCCGGCCGCCGACCTTGGCCGGCGCGGTCAGGAGCCGGATGAACTTCCCGTCCAGGAAGGACCCGAGTCGCTTGGGTGCGTCCAGGAAGTCCAGCGCGGAGCGGCTGGGCGGGGTGTCGACGACGATCAGGTCCCACTCGTCGCGCGCCCTCAGCTGACCGAGCTTCTCCATCGCCATGTACTCCTGGGTGCCGGCGAACCCGGCGGAGAGCGAGGCGTAGAAGGGGTTCTCCAGGATGGCGCGGGCGCGTTCCTCGTCCGCGTGCGCCTCGACGACCTCGTCGAAGGTGCGCTTCATGTCGAGCATCATGGCGTGCAGTTCGCCGCCCTTGTCCTCGGCGACGCCCGGTACCCGGCGCGGGGTGTTGTCGAGTGCGGTCAGCCCCATGGACTGCGCCAGCCGCCGTGCCGGGTCGATGGTCAGCACCACGACCTTGCGGCCGCGTTCGGCCGCCCGCAGTCCGAGCGCAGCGGCCGTGGTGGTCTTCCCGACCCCGCCGGAGCCGCAGCAGACCACGATGCGCGTGTCCGTGTCGTCCAGCAGCGGGTCGATCTCGAGCACCGGCACGTCCTCCAGCGCTCCGTGGCTCCGCGCAGCGCCGCCCGTGGCGCCCGTTCCCGTGCTCACTTCCGCACCCCCTGGTCCGCCAGGTCGGCGGCGAACCCGTACAGGCCCGCCAGGTCCACGCCCTCGTCCAGCAGCTCCAGTTCCCACACGGGCAGCCCCAGCGCGTCGACCTCGGCGCGCTCGGCCCGCTCCAGGGCGACCCGTTCGACGTGCTCGCGTCCTTGTCTCAGCAACGGTGCGACGAGCTGCTCCGCCCGTCCGCCGCGCCCCGCGCCGCCGAGGCCCGCGGCTGCGAACGCCCGCGCCAGCCCTGCCGGTACGACGTCCTCGCCGGCCGCCACGGTCGCGGTGGCCGGCTCGTCCAGCAGCCGGGGGCGCAGCATGTTGACCGCCACACCGCCCACCGGCAGTCCGGCGGCCCGCAGTTCGGCGACGCCGTCCACCGTCTCCTGCACCGGCATCTCCTCCAGCAACGTCACCAGGTGCACGGCCGTCTCGGCGGACTTGAGGACGCCCATCACGGCCTGGGCCTGCCGGTGCACGGGGCCGACCCGCGCCAGCCCCGCCACCTCGTCGTTCACGCCGAGGAAGCGGGTGATGCGCCCGGTGGGCGGCGCGTCCATCACCACCGCGTCGTACGCCCACCTGCCGCGCTTGTCGCGGCGCCGCACGGCCTCGCACACCTTGCCGGTGAGCAGCACGTCGCGGAGCCCGGGGGCGATGGTGGTGGCGAAGTCGACGGCTCCTATCTTGCGCAGCGCCCGCCCGGCACCGCCCAGTTTGTAGAACATCTGGAGGTAGTCGAGGAGGGCCCGTTCGGCGTCTATGGCGAGCGCGTACACCTCCCCGCCGCCGTGCGCGACGGCGATCTTCCGCTCCTCGTACGGCAGCGCCTCCGTCTCGAAGAGCTGTGCGATGCCCTGGCGTCCCTCCACTTCGACGAGCAGCGTGCGCCTGCCGTCGGCGGCCAGCGCCAGCGCGAGTGCGGCGGCGACCGTCGTCTTGCCGGTCCCGCCCTTGCCGGTGACTACGTGCAGCCTGCTCACGTGTCGGAGCCTAACCAGGACCGGCCCCCCGCACGCGTAGCGCCCCCGTGCCGCGTCCCTCCCCGAACCCGTAGAGGCTAGGGTCGTGCCATGACGAAGTGGGAATACGCGACCGTGCCGCTCCTCGTGCACGCGACGAAGCAGATCCTGGACACCTGGGGCGAGGACGGCTGGGAGCTCGTCCAGGTGGTGCCCGGCCCGAACGCCGAGCAGCTGGTGGCCTACCTCAAGCGGGAGAAGGCGTGACCGCGGGCGGCACCGTCGAGGCGCGGATCGCCGAACTCGGCCTGACGCTGCCGGAGGTCGCCGCCCCGGCGGGCGCGTACGTGCCGGCGGTGCGGACCGGGTCGTACGTGTACACGGCCGGCCAGGTGCCGTTCGTGGACGGCAAGCTGCCCGCCGCCGGCAAGGTCGGCGCCGAGGTGAGCGCGGAGCAGGCGAAGGAACTGGCCGGGGTGTGCGCACTCAACGCGCTGGCCGCGGTCAAGTCGGTGGTCGGCGACCTGGACCGCATCGCGCGCGTCGTGAAGGTCGTCGGGTTCGTGGCCTCCGCGCCGGACTTCACCGGGCAGCCCGGTGTGATCAACGGAGCCAGCGAATTGCTGGGCGAGGTCCTCGGTGACAAGGGCGTCCATGCGCGCAGCGCGGTGGGCGTCGCGGTGCTGCCGCTGGACGCGCCGGTCGAGGTGGAGATCCAGGTCGAGCTGGCGGACTGAACGGCGTGACGGCCGGCTGACGGGCGGTGCGCGCGTCGTCCGGCGGTGCCGCCACCGGGGCGGTGCCGCCACCGGGCGCCCTCGAACATCCGGCCGCCGACCCGTAGCATCCGCCCCATGACCACCAAGAACGGCCAGTGGTACCCGCCGGAGTGGCCGGAGCGCATCCGGGCGCTCGCGGCGGGCGACCTCACGCCCGTCACGCCGCGCCGGGCGGCCACCGTGATGCTCCTGCGGGAGACCCCCGGGGACGGTGCCACGGGCGGGGACGGTGCGGCGGGCGGCTTCGCCGTCCACATGCTGCGCCGCCGCGCGTCCATGGCGTTCGCCGGCGGCGCGTACGCCTACCCCGGCGGGTCCGTCGACCCGCGCGACGAGGCCGAGGACGCGGAGATCGGCTGGGCGGGCCCGGCCCGCTCCGTGTGGGCCGTGCGGTTCGGCACCGACGAGGCGACCGCGCAGGGCATCGTCTGCGCGGCCGTGCGGGAGACGTTCGAGGAGGCGGGCGTCCTGCTCGCCGGCCCGGACGCGGACACCGTCGTCGCCGACACCACGGGCGAGGACTGGGAGGCCGACCGGGCCGCGCTCGTGGCGCGCGACCTGTCGTTCGCGGACTTCCTGGCCCGCCGCGGCCTGCTGCTGCGCAGCGACCTGCTGGGCGCGTTCGCCCGCTGGGTCACCCCGGAGTTCGAGGCACGGCGCTACGACACCTGGTTCTTCGTCGCCGTCCTCCCCGAGGGGCAGCGCACCCGCAACGCCTCCTCGGAGGCCGACCGCACGGAGTGGATCCGCCCCGCGGACGCCTCCGCCGGCTACGACCGCGGCGACCTGCTGATGATGCCGCCCACCATCGCCACCCTGCGGCAGCTTCAGGAGTACGGCTCTCCCGCCGCGGCGCTCGCCGGCTCCGCGGAACGCGACCTGGACCCGGTCCTGGCTCAGGCCCGGCTGGACGAGCAGGGACGCATCGAACTGAGCTGGCCGGGCCACGACGAGTTCACCAAGCGGGTGGCGCCGTGACCGACCCCGCCGCTCTCCCCGGACGTCCGCTCGGCGGCCCGATCGACGGCTCGGGCTCCCCGCGCGCGCGGTGCGTGCTGGCGCCGAACCCGTCGCCGATGACCCTGGACGGCACCAACACCTGGATCGTCGGCGAGCAGGACTCCGACCTGGCGGTGGTGATCGACCCCGGCCCGCTCGACGAGGGCCACCTGCGGAACGTGATCACGACGGCGGAGCGGGCCGGCAAGCGCGTCGCCCTCACCCTGCTCACCCACGGCCATCCGGACCACGCGGAGGGCGCGGCCCGCTTCGCGGAGCTGACCGGCACGCCGGTGCGCGCGCTGGACCCGGCGCTGCGGCTCGGCGACGAGGGCCTGGCGGCGGGCGACGTGATCACGACCGGCGGGCTGGAGCTGCGGGTGGTGGCGACCCCCGGGCACACCGCGGACTCGCTCTCCTTCCACCTGCCGGCCGACCGTGCGGTCCTGACCGGCGACACCCTGCTGGGCCGCGGCACCACCATGGTGGCGCACCCGGACGGCAGGCTCGGCGACTACCTGGACTCGCTGCGCCGGCTGCGGTCGCTCACCGTGGACGACGGGGTCGCGACCGTGCTGCCGGGGCACGGGCCGGTGCTGGAGGACGCGCAGGGCGCCGTCGAGTTCTACCTCGCGCACCGCGCGAACCGGCTCGCCCAGGTGGAGACGGCCGTGGAGTCCGGACACCGCACGGCGCTCGGGGCACGGGGCGCGAGGGCCTCGGGAGGCCGCCGGTGTCAGCGGCTGCGCTTGGCCAGCCGCTCGATGTCCAGCAGGATCACCGCTCGGGCCTCCAGACGCAGCCAGCCGCGGCCGGCGAAGTCCGCCAGCGCCTTGTTGACCGTCTCCCGGGAGGCGCCGACGAGCTGGGCCAGCTCCTCCTGCGTGAGGTCGTGCACCACGTGGATGCCCTCCTCGGACTGCACGCCGAAGCGGCGCGACAGGTCCAGGAGCTGCTTGGCGACACGGCCCGGCACGTCGGAGAAGACGAGGTCGGACATCGAGTCGTTGGTGCGGCGCAGCCGCCGGGCGATGGCCCGCAGCAGCGCGGAGGCCACCTCGGGGCGCACGTTCAGCCAGGGCTGGAGGTCGTTGTGGCCCAGGCCCAGCAGCTTGACCTCGGTCAGCGCCGAGGCGGTTGCCGTACGGGGGCCGGGGTCGAAGAGGGACAGCTCTCCGATGAGCTCGCCGGGGCCCAGGACGGCCAGCATGTTCTCCCGCCCGTCCGGTGAGGTCCGGTGCAGCTTCACCTTCCCCTCGGTGACCACGTAGAGCCGGTCGCCGGGGTCCCCTTCGTGGAAGAGTGCTTCGCCGCGGGCGAGCGTCGTCTCGGTCATGGAGGCGCGCAGCTCGGCGGATTGCTCCTCATCGAGCGCCGCGAAGAGCGGGGCGCGCCGCAGAACGTCGTCCACGAGTTCTCTCCTTGTCGACCTGCCCATGGGGATTGTGGCCCCATGATGCCGGACGGTAAAGCGGTGCGATCAGTCACAAGTTTGACGTACGTACCCGCCCACCCCTACGGCAGGGGGCCGATTGAGCCGCGAATTGCGCTCGTGCGGGGCGAATGTCAGTCGCCCCCTTTAGTCTGGCCGGGTGGCTGATACCCCGGTCGAACGCGCAGGAAGGGGGCCGGGCGGGTGACGGAGGCGGACGATTCCGCTCTGGGCGAACAGGCATCCGGGCAGCACACTGGGGCGACGGAGGGTACACGCTCGGTGAGATCGACGAAGAAGAGCGCAGCGAAGGACACGGCGGCCGGCGCGGCCGGGAGAGGCTCCGGAAGGGAGCCCGCAGCCGTGAAGAAGGCCGAGGAGAAGACCGCACGGAAGACCGCGGAGCGGGCCGCGCCGCGGCAGACGGCGGTACGGAGAGCGGCGGCGCGGAAGCCGGAGTCGCACCTCGCCATGGTGCGGCGTGCCCGGCGCATCAACCGCGAGCTGGCCGAGGTCTACTCCTACGCCCACCCCGAGCTCGACTTCGAGAACCCCTTCCAGCTGCTCGTCGCCACCGTCCTCTCCGCCCAGACGACCGACCTGCGGGTCAACCAGACGACGCCCGCGCTGTTCGCCGCCTACCCGACACCGGAGGACATGGCCGCCGCCGACCCGGAGAAGCTGGAGGAGCTGCTGCGCCCGACCGGGTTCTTCCGCGCCAAGGCGCGCTCGGTGCTGGGCCTGTCGGCGGCGCTGCGGGACCGCTTCGGCGGCGAGGTGCCGGGCACGATGAAGGACCTGGTCACCCTGCCCGGCGTGGGCCGCAAGACGGCGAACGTCGTACTCGGCAACGCGTTCGGTGTGCCGGGCCTGACCGTCGACACCCACTTCGGCCGCCTCGTGCGCCGCTTCGGCTGGACCGAGCAGACCGACCCGGACAAGGTCGAGAAGGAGATCGCGGAGATCTTCCCGAAGAGCGAATGGACGATGCTCTCGCACCGCCTGATCTTCCACGGCCGCCGCGTCTGCCATTCCCGCAAGCCGGCCTGCGGCGCCTGCCCCGTCGCCCCGCTCTGCCCGGCGTACGGCGAGGGCGAGACCGACCCGGACAAGGCCCGGAAGCTGCTCAAGTACGAGATGGGCGGCAAGCCGGGCCAGCGCCTGAAGCCCCCGGCCGACTACCCGGGCGAGCCCGCGCCCCCGCTGGGGGCTCGGTGACCCGCCCCTCCCCCGGCCCCCGCCCGGGGGCCGAGGCGTCCGCGCACGGCCGGAACGGCACCGTGCCCCTCGACGTCGAGATCCGCCCCGACGGCCTGCCCGAGTGGCTGACGCCCGTGCTGCGGGCCGTCTCCACCGTCCGTCCGGAGCAGCTGAGCCGCTTCCTGCCGCCCGAAGGCGGCGGGCGGCCGTCCGCCGTGCTGATCCTCTTCGGCGAGGGCGCGCACGGACCCGAGCTGCTGCTGATGGAACGGTCCTCGAGCCTGCGTGCCCACGCCGGCCAGCCGTCGTTCCCCGGCGGCGGACTCGACCCCGAGGACGGCGACCCGGACGGCGACGGCCCGCTGTACGCGGCGCTGCGCGAGGCCGAGGAGGAGACCGGGCTCGACCCGTCGGGCGTGCAGATCTTCGCCACGCTGCCCGCGCTCTACATCCCGGTCAGCGGCTTCGTCGTCACGCCCGTCCTCGGCTGGTGGCACCGGCCGACGCCCGTCTCGCCGGTCGACCCGGCGGAGACCGCCCGGGTGTTCACCGTGCCCGTCTCCGAACTCGCCGACCCGGCCAACCGCGTCACCGTCGTCCACCCCCGCGGCTACCGCGGGCCCGCATTCGCCGTCGACTCGGCGCTGGTGTGGGGCTTCACGGCCGGACTCATCGACCGCATCCTGCACTTCGCGGGCTGGGAGCAGCCGTGGGACCGGGAAAACCTCGTCCCGCTCGATTGGCAGGCATGAGACGGTGACGCGGTGAACGTGCTGGACATACTGCTCGTGCTCGCGGCCCTGTGGTTCGCCTTCGTCGGCTACCGGCAGGGCTTCGTCGTCGGCGTCCTGTCCGTGATCGGCTTCCTCGGGGGCGGGCTCACGGCGATCCTGGTGCTGCCCCCGCTGTGGAGCGAACTGACCGACGACGCGCCCCCGGGCACGCTCGGCGCGGTGGCGGCCGTCGTCGTCGTCATCGTGTGCGCCTCCGTGGGCCAGGCGTTCACCACGCACCTCGGCAACAGACTGCGGCGGTACATCACCTGGTCCCCCGCCCGGGTGCTGGACGCCACGGGCGGCGCGCTGGTCAACGTGCTGGCCATGCTGCTGGTCGCGTGGCTCATCGGCTCCGCACTGGCCGGCACCGCACTGCCCACCGTCGGCAAGGAGGTGCGCAGCTCGCGCGTACTGCTCGGCGTCTCCCAGGTCGTCCCCGAGGACGCCAACAACTGGTTCGCCGACTTCTCCTCCGTCCTCGCGCAGAACGGCCTCCCGCAGGTCTTCTCCCCCTTCTCCAACGAGCCCATCGCCGAGGTCCCGCCGCCCGACCCCGCCCTGGCGAACAGCCCGGTCGTCGCCCGCGCCAAGGAGTCCATCGTCAAGGTCGTCGGCACGGCCACCAGCTGCGACAAGGTCCTCGAGGGCACCGGCTTCGTCTTCGACGACCAGCGGGTGATGACCAACGCGCACGTCGTCGGCGGCGTCGACGAACCCACCGTGCAGATCGGCGGCGAGGGCCGCCTCTACGACGCCACCGTGGTCCTCTACGACTGGGAGCGCGACGTCGCCGTGCTCGACGTGCCCGGCCTGGACGCCCCCGCCCTGGAGTTCGCCGACGGCGACGCGGGGAGCGGCGACGGCGCGATCGTGGCCGGCTTCCCGGAGAACGGCGCGTTCGACGTACGGTCCGCCCGCGTCCGCGGCACGCTGCGGGCCAACGGCCCGGACATCTACCACCGCGGCACCGTCCGCCGCGAGGTCTACTCGCTCTACACGATGATCCGCCAGGGCAACTCCGGCGGCCCGCTGCTGACCCCGCAGGGCGAGGTCTACGGCGTGGTGTTCGCCAAGTCGCTGGAGAACGACCGCACGGGCTACGCCCTCACCGCCGACGAGGTCCTCCCCGACATCAAGGCCGGCAGCACGGACAACCTCGGCCCCGTCGACAGCCAGAGCTGCGCCCTCTGACAGCGCCCGGCCGTCCCCTCCCGGCCGTTCTCGGCGGTCGTCTACGCTGCCCCTTATGGCTTCCAAGCGCGCGGGTGGGCTGTCCATGCCCCAACAGGTCGCGAGATTCATCGGCGTCAGCGTCCTCGCGGGCGCCGTCACGGCCGGCATCGCCCTCCCCGGCTTCGGGCTGATGGGCCTGGCCGCGAAGGGATCCGTCGAGGGCTTCGACGAGCTCCCCGCCAAGCTGAAGCGCCCGCCGCTGAGCCAGCGCACCACCATCCTCGACAACGAGGGCGGTGAGATCGCCAAGGTCTACTCGCGCGACCGCACCGTCGTCGACATCGCGCAGATGTCGCCGTACGTGAAGCAGGCCATCGTCGCCATCGAGGACTCCCGGTTCTACGAACACGGCGCCGTCGACCTCAAGGGCGTGCTCCGGGCACTCAACGAGAACGCCCAGTCCGGCCAGATCAGCCAGGGCGCCTCCACGCTGACGCAGCAGTACGTGAAGAACGTCTTCGTCGAGGCCGCGAAGGACGACCCCGAAGCCGTCGCAGAGGCCCAGCAGCAGACCATCGGCCGCAAGATCCGCGAGCTGAAGTACGCGATCCAGATCGAGGAGGAGCTCACCAAGAAGCAGATCCTCGAGAACTACCTCAACATCACCTATTTCGGGCAGGGCGCGTACGGTGTCGAGGCCGCCGCCCAGCGGTTCTTCTCCAAGCCCGCGAAGGACCTCGAACTCCACGAGAGCGCCCTGCTCGCCGGCCTCGTCCAGTCGCCCAGCTACTACGACCCGACGATCAACCCGGACCGCGCGAAGCAGCGCCGCAACGCCGTCCTGTCCCGCATGGCCGGCAGTCGCGACGTCACCCGCGAGGAGGCGAAGGCCGCCGCGGCGCAGGACCTCGGCCTGGACGTCAGCCAGCCCCAGCAAGGCTGCATCACCGCCGTCAACGGCGCCGGCTTCTTCTGCGACTACGTGAAGGAGGTCTTCCTCGCCAGCCCGGCGTTCGGGAAGACCGCCCAGGACCGGCGTGACCGGTGGAATCGCGGCGGCCTCACGATCAAGACCACGCTCGACCCCCAGGCCCAGACCTCGGCGCAGGAATCCGTCACCTCCCGCGTCGACCAGTCGGACAGCGTCGCCTCCGCGATGACCGTCGTCGAGCCCGGAACCGGACGCATCCTGAGCATGGCCCAGTCACGCCCGTACGGCACACGACCGGCGGAGAACGAAACGACGCTCAACCTCTCCGTGGACCACGACATGGGCGGCCCGCAGAACGGTTACCAAGTCGGCTCGACGTTCAAGGCCTTCACGGCGGCCGCCGCCCTGGAGAAGGGCATCAGCCCCGCGCAGACCTTCACCACCGGCAGCAAGCTGAAGATCGACAAGAGCAGGTTCACGGACTGCAACGGAGCGCCTGGGGCCGGGCCGTGGTCCCTGCAGAACGAGCTGGACAGCGAAAAGGGCACCTGGGACATGAGCTCGGCCCTGGCCAAGTCGATCAACACGTATTTCGTGCTGCTGGAGGAGAAAGCCGGCGTCTGCGCGGCGAAGAAGACGGCTGAGCGGGCGGGCTTCCACCGCGCGGACGGAAACCCGACGCAAGAGGTCCCCTCCCTCACCCTGGGCACGCAAGGCGCCTCCCCCTTGACGATGGCCACCGCCTACGCCACCTTCGCCAACCGCGGCGTGCACTGCACACCGATCGCGCTCGAGGCCGTCACGGACGACAAGGGGCGGAAGCTCGGCGTGCCGGAGTCCACGTGTTCCCGCGCGATGCCGGAGAAGATCGCGGACACCCTCAACGAGATGCTGACCGGCGTGGTGACGAGCGGTACCGCCCCCTCCGCCAAACTGGCCGACCGGGACAACGCCGGGAAGACCGGCACGACCGACGGCATGAAGAGTGCCTGGTTCGTCGGCTACACCCCGGAGGCGTCCGGTGCCGTCTGGGTCGGCGACGTCAACCACCAGGTCGAGATGTACGGCATCACGGTGGGCGGCCAGTACTACCCGAAGGTCTGCGGCGGGTGCCTTCCCGCACCCATCTGGAAGGGCGGGATCGCGGGTGCCCTGGAGGGCGCTCCCGCGACGCCGTTCCAGGACGTGGACGTGCCGCGCGCCGAGCAGAAGAAGCCCGAGGACGACCGGGACGAGGATCGCGACGACGAGGACCGGCCCGGCGACGGCGGCGGGAACCCGTTCCCGGACTTCACCATCCCGCCGGACCTCATCGGCGGCAACGACAACGGCGGCGGCTGGGGCCGCGGCCGGGACTGACCGGACACGCGCGAGGGGGCGCTCCCGTCGGGAGCGCCCCCTCGGCGGTTCGTCCTCGCGTGCTTCAGCCTGCGAGCAGCCTCTTCACCATGCCGGCGACGCGACCGCCCTCGGCCCGCCCGGCGACCTTCGGGTTCACGATCTTCATCACGGCGCCCATCGCCTTCGGCCCCTCGGCGCCCTGCCCCTTCGCCTCGGCCACGGACTCGGCGACGATCTGCTCCAGCTCGTCGTCCGACAGCTGCTTCGGCAGGTAGTCCGCGAGCACCTCGCCCTCCGCGCGCTCGCGCTCGGCCGAGGCCGCGCGGCCGCCCTTCTCGAACGCCTCGGCGGCCTCGCGCCGCTTCTTCGCCTCGCGGGTGATCACCTTCTGCACCTCGTCGTCGGAGAGCGCACGGGACTCGGTGCCCGCCACCTCCTCCTTGGTGATCGCGGTGAGGGTCATCCGGAGCGTGGCGGAGCGCAACTCGTCGCGCGCCTTGATCGCTGCGGTCAGGTCGTCCTGCAGCCGGGACTTGAGCGTGGTCATGGCACAGGAGTCTGCCAGCCCCACCCGCCGGCCGCCCACCGCATTCCCGGGCGAGCGGCGGCCCGGCCCCCGTCCGCGGCCGTGCACGGAGCGTGCCGCGTCTGCGACCATGGTCGGATGCGCGCGCGATACGGAATCCCCCTCAAAGCGACGGCCGGGGTGCTGGCTGCCGGCACGGCCGCCCTGACGTACGCGGTGGCGGTCGAGCCGCGCGCGTTCCGGCTCCGCCGCGTGACCGTGCCCGTCCTGCCGGCGGGAGCGCCCCCGCTCCGCCTCCTCCAGATCTCCGACATCCACATGGTGTGCGGGCAGCGCAAGAAGCAGCAGTGGCTCCGCTCGCTGGCCGGGCTGCGTCCGGACTTCGTGATCAACACCGGCGACAACCTCTCCGACACCGAGGCCGTCCCCGAAGTCCTGGACTCGCTCGGCCCGCTGATGGACTTCCCCGGCGCGTACGTCTTCGGCTCCAACGACTACTACGGGCCCCGCTTCCGCAACCCGGCCCGCTACCTCGTCGAGAAGGCGCAGGGCCGGCACGGTCTCAACGGCAACGCTCCCGTGAAGGACGCCGTCCACAACCCGTGGGAGGACCTGCGGGACGGCTTCGACTCCGCGGGCTGGGTGGAGCTGACCAACGCCCGCGGCCGCCTCAAGCTGGCCACCGGCCAGGAGGTCGCCCTCACCGGTCTGGACGACCCGCACATCAAGCGCGACCGCTACAGCCAGGTCGCCGGCGGCTCGGACGAGGGCGCCGACCTCTCCCTCGCCGTCGTCCACGCCCCCTACCTGCGGGTCCTGGACGCCTTCACGGCCGACCGGTACCCGCTGATCCTCGCCGGCCACACGCACGGCGGCCAGCTCTGCGTCCCCTTCTACGGCGCCCTGGTCACCAACTGCGACATCGACACCGACCGGGTCAAGGGCCTCTCCACCCACCGCGCCGGGGGCCGCACCTCGTACCTGCACGTCTCAGCGGGCTGCGGCGCCAACCGGTACACGCCGATCCGTTTCGCCTGCCCCCCGGAGGCCACGCTGCTCACCCTCGCCCCGGCCTCCTGACCAGCCCGGAACGGCCCCGCCGCCCCCGCAGAAACCGGATTTCGCGTCCGGGCGGACCTGGGCTAGAGTAGTCCCCGTTGCTTCGGGGTGTGGCGCAGCTTGGCAGCGCGCTTCGTTCGGGACGAAGAGGTCGTGGGTTCAAATCCCGCCACCCCGACTGGAGAACACCGCAAAGGGCCCGTACTCGGCTGAGTACGGGCCCTTCGGCATGTCCTCTCATGGGTCGCCGGTCAGGCCAGGAGGGATGCGCGTCGCCCGGGTGGCGCGCAGGGGATGCGGTGCAGGGGCGGTCTGCCTAGGTTGATCACGCCCAGGGGGGTTCCCGGCCGTCTCCGGCCGACGACGAGAGGACAGGTCATGGCCCCCACGAAGCGTGCGCTGACGAGAGGCGCCGTGGTCGTCGCCGCCGCGCTGCTGATGGCGCCGGTCACCGCCGGATCCGCTGCCGCAGGCGGGTCAGCGGCGGACGGCGGCGGCTCCCGCCACGTGTCGCTGCTCGGCAAGTGGAGCGGGTTCCGGGAGCGGATCGCCGACGTCGAGGGCTACCGCAACGGGCCCGTCACGCTCACCGTGCGGGAGCAGCAGGGCAAGACGTTCCGCGGGGTGATGCGCTGGTCCACCCCGGACGGCCCGCGCCAGGACCGGCTGGTCGGCGCGTTCACGCCGGGCGCCGAGCTGATGGCCGGCGCGGACGCCGAGGGCACGTACAGCTTCGAACTGCTCGACCGGAACACGCTCGACTACTGCTACACCGAGAGCGGTGAGGGCTTCCGCACCACCTGCGGCCGCCTCCACCGCAACCGCTGACGCACCTGCGTCCCTGCGGGTCCCGCCCGGCCCCCGGCTCGGGCGGGACGTCACCGTCGTACCGGAAAGGCGGCCCCGCGCGGGTCAGTTCGCGCGGTCGGGGTGGGTGCTGCGTTCGCGGAGGCGCTTGACGACGAAGACGACGACGGCCAGGACGACCAGGCCGAGGACGACCTTGGAGAGGATCCCCGCGTACTGCTCGACCAGGTGCCACTGGTCGCCGAGCAGGTAGCCGGCGAGTATCAGCACGGTGTTCCAGATGGCGCTGCCCAGCGTGGTGAGGCCGAGGAACACCAGCAGGGGCATCCGTTCGACGCCGGCCGGGACGGAGATGAGGCTGCGGAAGATGGGCACCATGCGGCCGAAGAAGACGGCCTTGGTTCCGTGCTTTTCGAACCACTCCTCGGTGCGCGTCAGGTCGGACGCCTTGACGAGCGGCATCCGGGCCCAGATGCGGCGCACGCGGTCGCGCCCGAGGAGCGCGCCGATCCAGTAGAGGGCGGCGGCGCCGACGACGGAGCCCAGGGTGGTCCAGAAGATCGCGAGGGGGAGGCTGAGTACGCCCTGCGCGGCGGCGAAGCCGGTGAGGGGGAGGATGACCTCGCTGGGGAGCGGCGGGAAGAGGTTTTCCAGGGCGATGGCCAGTCCCGCCCCGGGTCCGCCGAGGGTGTCGACGAGGCTGGTGGCCCATCCTGCGATGCCGCCGGGGGACTGGTCGGACGCGGAGAGGAGGACGGTCGTCACGGGGCACCTCGGGGTCGGTGGACGCGGCGGGCGGTCGTACGGCTACCCCCCGACCCTAAGGAGTGGTGCGCGGTTGCCGTACACCCGGTCTCCTCCGATTCCGGGAACGGGAGGTCGTACGGCCGCATCAGCCGATCGGTCGATGCCGCTTCGGGCGGAACGGGCGATGTGCGCGGGGGCGGCTCGACGCGATCCTGACGGGCATGGGGATCATCGAAGTGCAGGATGTCGCGAAGTCCTACGGGGGACGCCGCGTGGTCGACGGGGTGACTTTCACCGTCGAGGAGGGCGAGATCTTCGGCGTCCTCGGCCCGAACGGCGCCGGGAAGACGACGACGGTCGAGTGCGTGGAGGGGCTGCGCGTTCCGGACGCGGGAAGGGTGCGGGTGGCGGGGCTCGACCCGGTGGCGGACCACGACCGGGTGACGCGCCTTCTCGGGGCGCAGCTCCAGGAGAGCGAGCTTCAGCCGAAGCTCACGGTGCGGGAGGCGCTGGAGCTGTACGCGGCGTTCCACGCCCGCCCGGCGGACCCGCTGGCACTGGCCGAACGCCTGGGCCTGGAGGAGAAGCTGGGCACCCGTTTCGCCCAGCTGAGCGGTGGTCAGAAGCAGCGGCTGTTCATCGCCCTCGCGCTGATCGGCAACCCTCGGGTCGTGGTGCTGGACGAGTTGACCACCGGGCTGGACCCGCGCGCCCGCCGGGACACCTGGCAGCTGATCGAGGAGGTGCGGGCGTCGGGGGTGACGGTGCTGCTGGTCACGCACTTCATGGAGGAGGCGCAGCGCCTGTGCGACAGGGTGGCGGTCATCGACCGCGGACGACTCGCCGCGCTGGACACCCCGGGCGGGCTGATCAGCCGGGCGGCCGCGTCGACGGTCATCGCGTTCACGCCCTCACGCCCGCTGGAGGACGGTGAACTGTCCACACTCCCCGACGCCGGCCCGGTGCGTGTCACGGCGGGCCGGGTCGAACTGACGGGCAGCGACGAGACGGTGAACGCCGTCGTCTCGCTGCTGGCCCGGCACGGCATCACGGCACGGCACCTGCGGGTCACGGACGGCACGCTGGACGACGCCTTCCTCGACCTGACCAGGGCCGACGCGACCGGCTCGACCGGCTCCACGAGCAGCACGAGCGACACCGACCGCACCAGCCACACGAGCCGCACGGAGGCGCGAGGATGACCACGACGACCGCACCCGACACCGCGCCGCCGGCTGCGCAGGCGGCCCGGGCCGTCCTGCGCGCGGAGGCGCGGCTGTTCCGCCGCGAGCCGGGCGCACTGTTCTGGATCGTGGCCTTCCCGTCCCTGCTGGTCACCGTCCTCGGCCTGATCCCGGGCTTCCGGGAACCGGACGCGTCGCTCGGCGGGCTGCGCGTCATCGACCTGTACGTGCCGGTGGCGGTGCTGCTGTCGATCGTGGTGGCCGGCGTGCAGACGCTGCCGGCGGTGCTCACCGGCTACCGCGAACGGGGCATCCTGCGGCGGCTGTCGGTCACTCCGGTCGACCCGAAGGCGCTGATCGGCGCCCAACTGGTCCTGCACGGGGTGGCGGTGCTGGCGGCCATCGTGCTGGCTCTGGCGGTCGGCCGGATCGCCTTCGGGGTTCCGCTGCCCGGGCAGCCGTTCGGGTATGCGCTCGCCGTCGTGCTCACCGCGCTCGCCGGCACGGCATCGGGCGGCACCATCGCCGCGCTCTCGCGCACCTCGAAGGCCGCGCAGACGATCGGCACGGTGGCGTTCTTTCCGGCGATGTTCTCCGCCGGGGTCTACCTTCCGGTGCAGACCATGCCGGACACGTTGCGCCAGGTCGTGGAACTGACGCCGTTCGGTGCGGCGTCCCAGGCGCTGCACGACACCGCGGGCGGGGGCTGGCCGCAGTGGTGGCAGCTGCTGGTGATCGCTCTGTGGGCGGGAGTTCTCTGGGCGGCCGCGGTCCGCTGGTTCCGCTGGGAGTGACGCGCGAGCGGAGTGACGCGCGAGCGGAGTGACGCGGGAACGGGAGGCGGGCATGCTGGGCGTCATGGCCACGGAAGCAGCGGGGGAGAGCACCGAGGGGGCGCGGCGGGCCGCCCCCGACCTCCCGGTCCTCGCCACGGGCGAGGGCTGGGAGACGTTCTACCGCTGGGGCCCGTACGGCCTGCTGGGGCTGGCCGCGGTGCTGTCTGCGGCGACCGCGACCGTGTTCCTGGCGCCCGCCGAACGGTGGGCGGGCGGTGCGCTGCTGGTGGCCGCGCTGGCCCTGGAACTGTCCTGGTCGCGGTACGGGCGGCAGCCGGTCTCGGCGGCGAGCTGCGGCTACTACGCCGTACGCACCGTGCTGGGGTTCGCGATGAGCTGGCTGAACCCGTTCGCCGCGATCTACGCCCTGATCGGCTACTTCGACGCCCCGAAGCTGCTGCCGCCGCGCTGGGTGCGGCCGGGCCTCTTCGCCACGGCCGTGACGATGGCCGGGTCGCAGTCCGGCGGACTGCCGCCGGGATCGGCCACGCAGTGGGGGGTGTTCGGCGCGCTGTACCTGCTGAATGCCGGGCTCGGCGTCGTCTTCGGCCACCTCGGCGAGAAGGAGGCCGAGGAGGCGGCGGCCAAGGCCGCCACCATCGCCGAACTGGAACGCACCAACGCCCGCCTGGAGCAGGCCCTGCGGGAGAACGCGGGCCTGCACGCCCAGCTCCTCGTGCAGGCCCGCGAGGCCGGTGTCGGCGACGAACGGCGCCGGCTGGCGGCCGAGATCCACGACACCCTCGCCCAGGGCCTGACCGGCATCGTCACCCAGCTGCAGGTCGTCCGGGACGCCGACGATCCCGCCGTACGCCGTGCACACCTGGATCGCGCGCAGGCGCTGGCCCGGCACAGCCTCGGCGAGGCCCGCCGGTCGGTGCACGACCTGGCGCCGAGTGCGCTGGCGCAGGACGCGCTGCCCGCCGCGCTGGAGAAGGCGGTGGCCGGGTGGGGCGTGCAGGCCGGGGTGCGGGCGGAGTTCACGCTGACCGGGGCGGCGGAGAAGCTGCACGACGAGATCGAGGCGAGCCTGCTGCGCATCGCGCAGGAGAGCCTGGCCAACACCGCCCGGCACGCCGGGGCGTCCCGCGTCGGGGTGACGCTGTCCTTCATGGACGGCGAGGTCGTCCTGGACGTACGGGACGACGGCTGCGGTTTCGATCCGGCGGCCGTGCCGCCGCGCACCCGGTCCGGCGGGTTCGGGCTGGCCGGCATGCGGGCCCGCGCGGAACGTCTGGCCGGGCGCGTGGACGTCGAGTCGGAGCCGGGCCAGGGCACGGCGGTGTCGGCCCGCGTACCGTTGGTGCGCCATGACTGAGCGCCCGATCACGCTGCTTCTCGTCGACGACCACCCGGTGGTACGGGACGGGCTGCGCGGCATGTTCGAGGCGGCGGCCGGCACCGCAGCGGCGTCCACCGGCACGACCGCAGGCGCAGGCACCGGCACTGCGGCGGGCTTCGAGGTGCTGGGCGAGGCGGCGAGCGGCGAGGAGGCCGTCGAACTGGCCGGCCGCCTGGACCCGGACGTGGTGCTGATGGACCTGCGGATGCCGGGCGGCGGCGGGGTCGCCGCGATCGCCGAGCTGGCCCGGCGCGGCTCTCGCAGCAAGGTCCTGGTGCTCACCACCTACGACACCGACTCCGACACCCTGCCCGCGATCGAGGCGGGCGCCACCGGCTACCTGCTCAAGGACGCGCCGCGCGACGAGCTGTTCACGGCCGTACGCGCCGCCGCGGCGGGCCGCACGGTGCTGTCCCCGGCGGTGGCGTCGCGGCTGGTGTCCCGGATGCGGGCGACGCACGGCAGCGGCGGGAACGGCGGGGACCCCGCAGGCACGGGCACGCCGCTCAGCGCCCGGGAGCGCGAGGTCCTGGCGCTGGTCGCGGCGGGCACCGCGAACCGCGAGATCGCACGCCGCCTCTTCATCAGCGAGGCCACGGTGAAGACGCACCTCACCCACCTGTACGCCAAGCTGGGCGTCAACGACCGGGCGGCGGCCGTGGCGGTGGGCTACGAACGCGGCATCCTCGGCGGCGGCTCCCCCGCCCCGTAGGGCGCGCGTCGCGACGCCGGCGAGCCCGGCGGACGGGCGGCGGTGGAGTCCGGGGACGGCGCGTCAGGCGGGCATGAGGTCCTTGCGGACGAGGGTGGTGAATTCGGTGGCCGACACCTCGCGCCGGGCGTCCACGCAGGGGGCGGGGCCGCTCACCGCGGGCAGCTCGAGTGCCTTGGCCTCGGCGACGGGGAAGTCCTCCCGGGCCAGACCGAGCGTCACGTGGGGCCAGAAGCCGTCTTCGGTGATGCCCAGGCGCTGGGTGATCTCCTCCTGGAGGGCGGCGAGTTCCTGGTTGTGTCCGATGCCCAGGCGGACCTGCTCGTCCTTCTGGACGACGTCGTCGTCATAGCGGTAGGACGGGTCCTTCCGGAGGCTCCAGCTGCCGTGCCGTACCTCGCCGGTGAGGCGGATGGCCGGAGCGGGCCACGCCCCCCGTTCGATCAGGCGGTGGACGTCGGCCAGCTTCTGCTCGTCGGCGCCGTGGAGGAATGCGAGGGTGATGTGGAGGTGCTCGGGGTGCTGCGGGGTGACACGGTCGCGGCACTCCTGCTGCAACTCGACGAGAGCGTCCACGAGGGCGCTGGGGATGCCCAGCGCGACGAAGGCGTCAACGGTCCGGCTCATGGGCGGGCTCCTTGTCCATCGGCGTGTACGGGGAGGAGCCCGGCAGCGCTCCGGAGGGTGCTGCACACATGCCGGGCCTGCCGAGCTGCCACCACCGGCGATCCTTCCTGCCCGTGCACCGGCCCGCGAGCCGCCGTACGGGTGGCGCAGGCGTGCGGGGGCGCGTTCGCGGAGCTCGGTGCCCGACGCCGGAAGCCCCCCGGGCCGAGGGGCGTTCACGCCTCCAGCACGGCGCGCAGCGAGGCGTGCAGGGCGGCGACGAAGCGGTCGCGGACGTCCTCGGACACGAGGTCCAGGGACAGGTACGGGTTGAGGTCCTCCAGCTCGACCAGCAGCAGCCCGCCGTCGGCCGTGCGGCAGGCGTCGACGCGCTGGATGCCGTGCTCCAGGGTGTTCCAGTCCGCGAAGCGCTGGGCGAACTCGCGGTCGGCGCCGGTGGGTTCGTACGGCCGCAGCTCCCAGCGGCGCTCGGGATCCGGCGCGTGCAGCGCGTACTGGAGGACGCGGTCGACGAAGTAGAACGACACCTCGTAGCGGAAGTCGACGTGCGGCTGGACCAGCAGGGCGCCGTCGTCGAAGGCGAGGGTGTCCAGGTCGGCGTGACCGAGGGTCTCCAGGCCGATGGAGTCGGCGCCGGCCTTCGGCTTGACCACGTAGCGGCGGGCCGCCGGGAGCCGTCCCAGGTCGGCGCGCCGGTCCACGGTGGGGATGACGGGGAAGCCCTCGGCGGCGAGGTCCACCAGGTACTGCTTGCCGGCCATGTCGCCCCGCCCGGTCAGCGGGTTGTGCACCGGCGCGCCGGTGCGCCGGGCGACTTCGCGGAAGCGCTCGTACGCCTCCTGGTAGTGGATCACCGGGCCGCTGTTGCGGATCAGGCACAGGTCGAAGGCGTCCAGCAGCGCGGCGGCGTCCAGCGGGTGGCACAGCGCGACGTCGTAGACGTCCCGGAGCCGTGCGGAGAGGTGGGCGTCCTCGTCGCCGTAGCGGCGGCCGCGCGCCGGGTAGGTCAGGTCGCTGACGTACAGCAGGCGGGGGCGTGCGAACGGTGCCGGCATGGTTCTCCCGGGTCGGGTGTGCTGCGGCCCAAGGTAGCCGGGAGGGGCCGGGACGACGCGCGGCCCCTCCCGGCGCGTGCGCGCCGGGAGGGGCCTTCGAAGGGTCGGTCGGTCCCGGACCGGGAACGGGCCGGGACCGGATCAGCCGGGAGGCTGGTTACTCGCCGTTGCCGTTGCCGGCACCGTTCTGCGAGAGGACCGGCACGCCGTCGCTCAGCAGGTGCGACAGCGGGTCGTCGCCGTCGACCTGGGTCGAGTTCTCGGTGCAGTTCTGGTTGTTCTGGCTGGTCAGCACGTCGTTGACGTTGACGCCGGCGATCAGGCCGAGGCCGTTCAGCACGTTGGTCTTGGTGACCGGCACCGCCACGCAGGGCTTGTTCAGCGAGCCGTTCACGAGCGCCATGTTCGGGCTCATGTGGCCACCGGTGGTGGTGTTGCCGTACACCTGGTCCGAGTTGTTGCCGTTCTGCGTGGTGACGTTCTCGTTGACGTCACCGACCGCCATCGCGGGGGCGGCCACGGCGCCGCTGGCGCCGACGACGGATGCGGCGACGGCGGCCGTCGCGAAAACCTTCTTGAGCACGAGTCTTTCCTTCCGGAGTGTGAAGTGCCCGTCAGACGGGGGTTGGTCAGTCGCCGTTGCCGTTGCCGGCACCGTTCTGCGACAGGACCGGGATGCCGTCGCTCAGCAGGTGCGACAGCGGGTCGTCGCCGTCGACCTGGGTCGAGTTCTCGGTGCAGTTCTGGTTGTTCTGGCTGGTCAGGATGTCGTTGACGTTGACGCCGACGGCACCGATGCCGTTCAGAACGTTGGTCTTGGTGACCGGCACCGCGATGCACGGCTTGTTCAGCGAGCCGTTCACGAGCGCCATGTTCGGGCTCATGTGACCGCCGGTGGTGGTGTTGCCGTACACCTGCTTCGAGCCGTTGCCGTTCTGCGTGGTGACGTTCTCGTTGCCGTCACCGACGGCCATGGCGGGGGCGGCCACGGCACCGCTGGCGCCGACGACGGAGGCAGCGACGGCAGCGGTCGCGAAAACCTTCTTGAGCACGAGTCTTTCCTTCCGGATCATGGGGGTGCCCCGGTGCCGGAGCACCCTGGACAACTCCGGAGCCTCCGAGAGGTTGTTGCGGTTCACCCGTCCGGACGCGTTTGGACACCTATATGGACGATCTTCCCCCCGCAGGCCGTGACCCCCGGCGAGGAGCACAGAATGGGGGCATGACGACGCACACGGACGACGCCATGCCGGACTGGGAGAAGCGGTTCCGGGCACCCCGCGTGGGGCTGCCGGAGTGGGCGGAGGACGCGCCCGACCGTTCCCTGTTCGTCTCCAACGCCACCGGCACCTTCGAGCTGTACGCCTGGGACCGGGCCACCGGCATCCAGCGGCAGGCCACCGACCGGCCGAACGGCACCACGGACGGGGTGCTGACGCCCGACGGCGAGTGGATCTGGTGGTTCTCCGACACCGACGGCGACGAGTTCGGCGTGTGGATGCGGCAGCCGTTCGGCGGCGGCCCGGACGAGCCCGCCGCTCCCGGCCTGGAGCCGTCCTACCCCGCGGGCCTGGCGCTGGGCCGGGACGGCAGCGCGGTGGTGGGGCGCTCCACCGACGAGGAGGGATCCACGCTGCACGTGGTGCGGCCGGGCGCGGAGCCGGTGGAGATCTACCGGCACCAGGAGTCGGCCGGTGTCGGCGACCTCAGTCACGACGGGGACCTGATCGCGGTCGAGCACACCGAGCACGGCGACGCCATGCACTCGGCGCTGCGCGTGGTCCGCACCGACGGCGGCACCGTCGCCGAACTGGACGACAGCGAAGGCGGCACGAAGGAGCTGGGGCTGACCGTACTGGGCTTCGCCCCGGCCGCCGGCGACTCCCGGCTCCTGGTCGGGCACCAGCGGCGCGGCCGCTGGGAGCCCATGGTGTGGGACCCGCTGACCGGCACGACCACCGACCTGGACCTGGGCCTGCCCGGCGACGTGAGCGCCGAGTGGTACCCGGACGGCAGCGCGCTGCTCGTGGTGCACAGCCACCAGGCGCGGAGCGAGATGTGGCGGTGCGCCCTGACCCCGGACGGGCTCGGCACGCCGGAGCGGGTGGAGACGCCGAAGGGGTCGGTGTCCGGGGCGACCGCCCGCCCGGACGGCTCGGTGGAGTACCTGTGGTCGTCGGCCGCCGAGCCGCCGCAGGTGCGGTCCACGACCGGCGCGGTCGTCCTCGACCCGCCGGGCATGAAGGCACCCGGCTCGGTCCCGGTGGAGGACGCCTGGGTGGAGAGCCCGGGCGGGCGGGTGCACGCGCTGGTGCAGCGCCCCGCGGGCGAGGGCCCGTTCCCCACGGTGTTCGACGTGCACGGCGGCCCGACCTGGCACGACAGCGACGCGTTCGCCGGCCAGCCCGCCGCCTGGGTGGACCACGGCTTCGCCGTGGTCCGGGTCAACTACCGCGGTTCCACGGGCTACGGCCGGGCCTGGACGGACGCGCTCAAGCACCGCGTCGGCCTGATCGAGCTGGAGGACATCGCGGCGGTGCGCGACTGGGCGGTGGAGACCGGGCTCGCGGACCCGGAGCGGCTGGTGCTGGCCGGCGGCTCGTGGGGCGGCTACCTGACGCTGCTCGGCCTGGGCACCCAGCCGGAGAAGTGGGCGCTGGGCCTGGCCGCCGTCCCGGTCGCCGACTACGTCACCGCCTACCACGACGAGATGGAGGCGCTGAAGTCCATGGACCGCACCCTGCTCGGCGGGACCCCGGAGGAGGTGCCCGAGCGGTACGCGGCCTCGTCGCCGCTGACGTACGTGGACGACGTGCGCGCGCCGGTGTACGTCTCGGCGGGGGTCAACGACCCGCGCTGCCCGATCCGGCAGGTGGAGAACTACGTCGAGCGGCTGGAGGCGCGCAGCCACCCGCACGAGGTGTACCGGTACGACGCCGGGCACGGCTCGCTGGTGGTGGAGGAGCGGATCAAGCAGCTCCGCTTGGAGATCGAGTTCGCCCAGCGGCATCTTCCGGGGCTTCCCTCGGCTCCGGCGTGACGCCTTCTCCGGGGTCCCCGACCTCCCGGGGCTCCCCGGATGCCGGGCCGCCCGTCGCCGGAGCGTTCTCCGGCGTACGGCGGCCCGTCGGGTCCTCCGGTGGGAGGCCGAGCGCGGCGTCACGCGCCAGTTCGGCGTCCCGCCGGAAGAGCCGGAACCACATGAAGAGGACGAAGCCGACGAAGGCGAACCACTCGGCGGTGTAACCCAGGTTCTGGAACGCCTGGAGGTCCAGGCCGGTGCCGGCGGCCGCGACCGGCGGCACCGGCCTCAGCGGCGCCTCGGGCCGCTGCACGGTGATCCACGCGTCACGCACGTCGTACGGCACCACGTTGACCAGCGCGGCGGCACTGATCATGCCGAGCTGCCCCTCGGGCAGGCCGCCCGCCGGGTTCACGCCGGCGCTGCCCTCGGTCTCGGAGACCTGCAGCACCCCGGCGACCGTCACCTCGCCCCCGGGGGGCGCCGGCACCTTCGCCGGGTCGGCGTCCCCGGGCAGCCAGCCGCGCACCACGGGCAGCGCGGGCCCGGAGTCCGTACGCAGCAGGGTCAGCACGTAGAACCCGCGCTCGCCGTCGACGCGGCGGTCGGGGACGAGCAGCGGACGGCCGGTGTCGTAGCGGCCGGTGGCCTCGGCGGTGCGGCCGACGGTCTCCGTGGTGAGCGGCAGCAGGTCGGCCAGCGGCTCGGGGGTGGCGTCGGCGGCCCGTTCGGCCGCCTTCTCCTGCTGCTGGTGGCTGTCGACGCGCGCCTCGAAGCGGCTGAGCTGCCAGGTGCCCATGGACAGGCAGACCGGGATCGCGAGGGCGACGAAGAGGTTGATCCCCCACCATCGCGGGGTCAGCAGGAACCGGTACACGCGTCAACGGTACGCGGCCTCAGGCCGCGGGCAGCACCCCGGTCCGGTAGACCGTGCCGGCGCAGGCGCCGTCGAGCTGCACGGGGTCCACGGTGGGCTCACCGGCCTCGGGGGTGTGGGACAACAGCACCGCGGACGGGGGCACGGGCTCGCCGCCGCCTCCCGTGGAGCCGCCCTCGGTCCCACCGGAGCCGGAACCGCCGGTGTCCGAACCGCCGTCGCCGGAGCCGCCGGAACCGGACCCGCCGGAGCCGCCGGTACCGGAGCCACCGGAGCCACTGGAGCCACCGGTGCCAGGCTCTTCGGGTGTGCCGTCGCCGCCCTCGGCGCCTCCGCCGGTGGTGCCGCCGGAGGTGCCTGCGTCGACCACGTCGCCGGAGCTGCCCATCGGCCGTGCGCCGCCCTGAGCACCGTCGCCGCCCTCGCCGGGAGGCGGCGTGGTCGGGGAGCATCCGCTGCCGGCCGTCGGCACCCAGGCGAAGCGCACCACGTACGCGGCACCCGGTTCCAGCACCACCTCGTCGTCCACGGCGACCGGATCGGGCAGGCCGGTGGCCACGTCGCCGCTGGTGTGGTCGACGACCTGGATCATGCTGCTGTCGGCCGTGCCCTGCGCGGTGGCCATCACGATGCCGCCGCCCTCGACCGTGCAGGAGTCCGCCGAGACGTTGACCACCCGGAACGAGCCGTAGACGTGGCCCTGCGCGTCGGGCGCCTCCTGGCGGCTCTCCGAGGCGCCGAGCTGTGCGCGGGTGCAGGTGGGCGAGACGGGTCCGAGGCTGCTGCTCGGGTTGGGGCCCGTGGAGGACCCGGTGGTGGGAGCGCCGGCTTCGCCGGTGCCGCGCCCCGCGCCGGAGTGTCCGCCGACAGTCGTGTCGCCGCCGGCCGTGCCGTCGCCCTGGTTCACGCCGCCGCGCTGTTCGGCCGGCACGTGGTCCTGGGAGTGGCCGGCGTTGTGCATGGGCTTGCCGGCGCCCGGCACGAAGTCGGCGTGCAGCACGGTCGGCACGGCGACGCCGCAGGCGAGAACCGCCGCGGCGGCGCCCACCATCACGTTCCGCCGCCGGGCGCGGCGGGCGGGCACGGCGTGCTGGAGGTGCTCCAGTGTGCCGGCGGACGGTTCGATGTCGCGCACGCTGTCCTGCAGCAGGCGCCGCAGCGCGACCTCGTCCATGCCCTCGAGGTCGAGCGCGGCGCCGGAGTCTGCCTCTGCCTCTGCCTCTGCCTCTGCCTCTGCGTGACCCTCGCTGTCGGGGCCGCCGTCGGTGCGGCCGGCTTCCGGGAACGAAGCGTCGTCCGCCGGGCCCTCGTTCACGGCGGGCGGTTGCTCGTCGGGCCGCTCGGACCGCTCTTCTCCGGCGCACTGCTCGGGGGAGGGCTCGGCGTGCTCCGCCGCGCCCCCGGGGGCGGCGTCGTCCGCCGCCCGCCCGGCACCGTCGAGCGGTTCGTGCGGGTCGAACGGGTCGTGCCGGTCGTGCGACGTGCTCATGCGGTCGCCTCCATGGCGACCCTGAGCGCGGCGATGCCGCGCGAGCCGTACGCCTTCACGGAACCGAGCGAGAGGCCGAGGACCTCGGCGACCTGCGCCTCTGTCATGTCGGCAAAATACCGCAGCACCAGGACCTCGCGCTGGCGCCGCTGGAGCCCGCGCAGCGCCTGCTTCAACTCGTCCCGCTCCATGCGGTCGTAGGCGCCCTCCTCGGCGCTGGCCATGTCCGGCATGGGCTTGGACAGCAGCTTCATGCCGAGAATGCGGCGGCGCAGCGTGGACCGGGAGAGGTTCACCACGGTCTGCCGCAGGTAGGCCAGGGTCTTCTCCGGCTCGCGTACGCGTTTGCGGGCGGAGTGCACGCGGATGAACGCCTCCTGGACGACGTCCTCGCAGGAGGCGGTGTCGTCCAGCAGGAGCGCGGCGAGGCCGAGCAGGGAGCGGTAGTGCGTGCGGTAGGTCTCGGTGAGCTGATCGACGGTGGTGCCCAGGGTCATCGCCTCGTCAGCGCCTCCGCATCCGGACGCGACCCGCGCGGGGGTCGTCGCCGTCTGCGGCGCCGACCAGGGCGCCATCACGGGCATGCCTGCCGAGCCGGGGCGCCGCAGGCTGCGGACGCCGGGGCCGGGTGCTGTCGCGATTCCGAGTGCCTCTGCCACGCTGGTTGGACACGCATCCCCCCGTCAGGGTTGTACGCGGATTCCCAGGCGTCGGGGCGGAGTGTGCATGCTCGGTGAAGTCCCATGCGTACCAGCCCCATCCCTCAAGTCCGCCGTCGTCCCGATCTCCAAGCGACCCAGGGCTCCGGCGCCCGGTCGTCCGGGTCGGCGATGCACACAGAGACGCTCCCCGCCCACAGTCGGTTGCGGTGGCCGGGGGGTCGATTCTCTTTCAACCAACGGCTGCTAGCTAGTGGCCTGGACCATCAACCGATCACAATTTCTTCACAGAAACCGGAACGGCGCGCTCGGGACCACACGGCGGGGTAAATCCGTGCCGTATCAAGGCTGTTCGCCCCGATCAGCCTCATCGGCCCGGTCGGGTACGGCTGGTCCGGTAGGTGCCGTCAGCCCGGAGATGCGACGAGTTCCGCGATCTGTACCGAGTTGAGCGCGGCGCCCTTGCGGAGGTTGTCGCCGCAGACGAAGAACTCCAGCGCCTGCGGGTCGTCCAGCGCGCGGCGCACCCGGCCGGCCCACGTCGGGTCGGTGCCGACCGCGTCCGCCGGGGTGGGGAACTCGCCCTCGCCGGGGGCGTCGCACAGCACGACACCGGGTGCGGCGGCGAGGATCTCGTGCGCCTGGGGGACGGTCACCTCGTTCTCGAACCGCGCGTGCACCGCGACGGAGTGCCCGGTGACCACCGGCACGCGGACGCAGGTGACGCTCACCGGGAGCTGCGGCATCCCCAGGATCTTGCGCGTCTCGGCGCGTACGGCCATCTCGTCGGTGGTCCAGCCGTCGGTCGTCCCGGCGCCCGCGAACGGGACGACGTTGAGGGCGATCGGCGCAGGGTAGGGGCCGGCGCCGGTCACGGCGCGGCGCACGTCGCCGGGCTTGGTGCCCAGGTCGGTGCCGGCGACCTCGGCGAGTTGCCTGCGCAGGGTGTCCACGCCCTCCCGGCCGGACCCGGAGACGGCCTGGTAGGTCGACAGCACGAGAGACTCCAGGCCCCACGCGGAGTGCAGTGCGCCGACCGCGACGATCAGCGCCAGCGTCGTGCAGTCGGGGGAGGCGACGATGCCGCGCGGCCGCACGCGGGCGGCGTGCGCGTTGATCTCGGGCACCACCAGCGGCACGTCGTCCTCGGCCCGGAACACCGCGGAGGAGTCGATCACCACCGCGCCCTTGGCGGCGGCGACCGGCGCCCACTGCGCGGCGGCGTCGTCCGGGAGGTGGAACAGCGCCACGTCGACGCCCTCCAGCGCCTCCTCGTCCAGCGCCAGGACCTCGACCTCCTCGCCGCGAACGGGGAGCTTGCGGCCCGCGGACCGCGGGGACGCGAGGAGCCTGATCTCGCCCCACACGTCCCGCCGTTCGGACAGCAGTCCGCGCAGCACCGACCCGACGGCCCCGGTCGCGCCGAGCACCGCCAGGGTCGGTTCCCCGCCTGTCTTCACCGGGACCTCCCGGTCGTCCACGTCCGCCTCACGTGCCGGACCTGCCGTGCACCTGCCTCAGCGACCGGTGCCGCCGTAGACCACGGCCTCGTCGGTCTCGCTGTCGAGACCGAACGCCGTGTGCACCGCGACGACCGAGTCGTTGACGTCGTCCTCGCGGGTGACCACGGAGATACGGATCTCGGAGGTGGAGATCAGCTCGATGTTCACGCCGGCGTTGGACAGCGCCTCGAAGAAGGTCGCGGTGACGCCGGGGTTGGTCTTCATGCCCGCGCCGACGAGGGAGATCTTGGCGATCTGGTCGTCGTAGCGGAGCGAGGCGTAGCCGATGCTGGTCTTGGCCTTCTCCAGCGCGGAGATGGCCTTCTTGCCGTCGGCCTTGGGGAGGGTGAAGGAGATGTCGGTCAGGCCGGTGGTCGCGGCGGACACGTTCTGCACGACCATGTCGACGTTGATCTCGGCCTCTGCGATCACCCGGAAGATGGCCGCGGCCTCACCCGGCTTGTCGGGCACCCCGACGACGGTGACCTTGGCCTCCGAGGTGTCATGCGCGACACCCGAGATGAGGGCCTGTTCCACTGGCATTTCCCCTTGTCCGCTGTAGCCGCCCTGCGGCTCGCTGCTGACCCATGTGCCCTCCAGGCCGGAGAAGGACGACCGTACATGGATCGGGATGTTGTAGCGCCGCGCGTACTCGACGCAGCGGTGCAGCAGGACCTTGGAACCGGAGCTGGCCAGCTCCAGCATGTCCTCGTAGTTGATCCAGTCGATCTTCTTCGCCGACTTGACGACCCGGGGGTCGGCCGTGAACACGCCGTCCACGTCGGTGTAGATCTCGCAGACCTCGGCGTCCAGGGCGGCGGCCAGCGCCACCGCGGTGGTGTCCGAACCGCCGCGGCCCAGGGTGGTGATGTCCTTGCTCTCCTGGGACACACCCTGGAAGCCGGCGACGATCGCGATGTTGCCCTCGTCGACGGACGCCTGGATGCGTCCCGGGGTCACGTCGAGAATCCGCGCCTTGTTGTGCGCGGAGTCCGTGATCAGACCCGCCTGGCTTCCGGTGAAGGACTGCGCCTCGTGGCCGAGGGATTTGATCGCCATGGCCAGCAGAGCCATGGAGATGCGCTCTCCGGCGGTCAGCAGCATGTCGAACTCGCGCCCGTCCGCTACCGGGGACACCTCTCCAGCGAGATCGATCAGCTCGTCCGTCGTGTCGCCCATCGCAGAAACCACCACGACAACCTGGTTGCCGTTCTTCTTGGCTTCGACGATCCGCTTGGCAACGCGCTTGACGCCCTCGGCGTCGGCAACGGAGGAGCCGCCGTACTTCTGCACGACAAGGCCCACGTGTGCTCGCTCCTCGAGTCTCACCGGGGCTCATTTCGGCCGGAGCCCCGCGTTCGGCCCATTTTACCGAGCAGCCGGGATCCGACCGTCCGCTCTCACGCTGTGAGACCGCGCCCGGCCCGCCGTCGGCAGGCGGCCGCGCACACAGCGAACTGGACGAGTGCTCGTGTCTGACCCGCCCAGCGAAGGTTCACCTGCCCGATGCCCCCGCCCGCACACGGAAACGTGCGGCACCTCACATGTGGACCCGGCGTCGGGGCGCTGCGCCGAACGGGTGAAGGTCGCTCCCCTCCTCACGGAACGCGATCACGGGGCGGGTCCGAGGCCGCCGCCGCACCGCGCACGTCGGCCGGGACCCGGGCCTGCTTCCGCTCGCGCTCGCGCTCCGCCTCGAACGGCGACTTCGACGCCTCCCGGGACGCCTTCACCGCGAAGTACACGCATCCGCCCCAGGTGAGCACCCCGGTGACGAACAGAGTGAGCGCCGACGCAGGCTCGGCGACCTGCAGCCCCCACGCGGCCCAGACCTGCAGCGTCCCCGCAGCACCGACGACCTGTGCCGTCGCGGTGTGGTCCTTCTTCCGCTCCATCCGCTCCCCCTCCCCCGCTGTACATCCCCCGGCGCACACGTTCCGTAACCTCGCGGTGGGGAACAGTGACAGCGCGTCGCACGTTCCACACGGCGGACCATCATCGACGAGAGGACGGACGGCATGCCCCTGAAGGGTGAGTACGAGCCGAGCCCGGCGAAGTGGGTGCGGGACCAGGTCGAGCTGTACGAGAGTTCCGGCGGCACCAAGGGCACCACGATGAAGGGCCTGCCGGTCATCGTCCTGACCACGCGCGGCGCGAAGAGCGGCAAGATCCGCAAGACCCCGCTGATGAAGGTCGAGCACGAGGGTGCCTACGCGGCCGTCGCCTCCGTCGGGGGCGCCCCCGACCACCCGCGCTGGTACCACAACATCGTCGCCGACCCGCGCGTCGAGCTCCAGGACGGCGCCGTCCTCCAGGACATGCACGCCCGCGAGGTCACCGGCGAGGAGAAGGCCGTCTGGTGGCGCCGCGCGGTCGAGGCGTTCCCGCCCTACGCCGAGTACCAGGAGAAGACCGACCGCGAGATCCCCCTTTTCCTCCTCGAGCGCGCCGACGCCCCGCACTGACGCCTGCCGTCCCGTGGCCTGCGGGGGAACGGCGGGCCGCCTGCCGTTCCCCCCGCAGGCCCCCGCAGGCCGCGGCGTTCGGCAGTGCCGGAGAGCACGGCCGAAGGCACGTAGGGCGGGTGCAGGCGGGACGCGGCGGATTCAGTCCGGTGCGCCCGGGGCGAGGGCCGGGGGGACGTCGCCCGTCTCGAGGAGGGACTTGAGGGCCGCGAGGAGGGCGGGCCAGCCCTCCTGGACCATCCCGCGGACGGTGCTGCCGGGCTCGAAGCCGTCGTGGACGACGGTGAGCCGGACCAGGCCGTCCATGGGGGTGAGCTCGAAGGTCACCTTCGAGCGCTGCTCGGCGGTGAGCCGTTCCAGGGCCTGGGTCCCGCCCACGGCCCGTGCCCACTCGGGCGTGAACGTGTGCCAGGTGTACGACAGCCGCCGGTACGGCTCGGACTCCAGCACGACCTGCTCCGGGTCGGCGGTGGCGTGGCCGCGTTCCGCCCAGGTCATCTGCGAGCCGGGCTTCCAGTCCGTGCCGAACTCGACGCCCCAGTAGCGGCGGGTGAACGCCGGGTCGGTCAGGGCCTGCCAGAGCTTCTCGGGCGTGGTGGCGATGTAGGTGGTGTAGACGAACGCGTCGCCGGTGTCGTCGCGGTTCATGCCGGGGGCCTCCAGTGCGGTCTTCAGGTCGGCGAGCGCCTGCGCCCGCTCGCGGTCGTAGCGGCTGATCCAGCGGCCGGCGAGGGCGTTGATCGGCTCGGCGTCGAGGTGGTGCAGCTTCTCCCTGCCGCGCCGGAGCGTGGTGATCAGACGGGCGTCCTCGAGCACGGCCAGGTGCTTGCTGACCGACTGGCGGGTCATGTCCAGTTCCGCGCACAGTTCGCGCAGGCTCTGCCCGTTCCGGGCGTTGAGACTGTCGAGCAGCCGGCGCCTGCCGGGGTCCGCCAGCGCCTTGAAGACCTCGTCGTCCATCCCCACCGCTCCTCCATTCATGCAACCGTGCGGCTGCATGTTTGACGATAGGCAGCCACTCGGCTGCACGTCAAGGTGAGCCCGCGGCGGGCGGCGGCCGGGAAAACGGCTGGCTCCTGGACACCCCGCACTGGGATGGTGCGCCCCGTAGGCGAGCCGACGTGAGCGGCGCGAGGACGGAGGAACGGCACGTGAAGCGGAGCGGACACGCCGAGACGGCCGATCGGTGGTTGCTGCGCCTCGCCTTCGCGGCCTTCGCCCTGCTGGGCGCCCAGGCGGGCGTGTGGGCGGTGCTGCTCGCCGACCTGGCCCGGGTGACCGGCACGGATGCGCCCCGCCTCGGCGCCGCGCTGACCGCGCTGGCCTGCGTCGCGGTGCCGTCCGTCCTCGTCTCCGGGCGGATCGTCGACCGCCTGGGCCGGCGTACGGGCGTCGTGGTCGGCTGCACCGGCTCCGGGCTGGCCTTCGCCGCGCTGAGCACGGTCGGTTCGTACGGCGCGATGATCGGGCTGTTCCTGCTCTTCGGGGTGCTGTGCAGCCTGTACGACGTGGTGGTCAACGTGCTCGGCGGCGACTACGAGCGCCGCACCGGGCGGGTGATGATGCCGCGCCTCCACGCGGTGTTCAGCGGCGCGGGGGCCGCGGGGGCGCTCGCGGCGGCGGCGACGGTCGGCCTCGGCGGCGGCCACCGAGCGGTGTTCGTCGCCACGGGCGGGCTGCTGGTGCTGCTCGGCCTCGCGGGAACCGCCGTGCCCCTGCCGCCGCCGCCCGCGGCGGACGACGCCGAGGCCGGCGCGGCCGAGGCCGGCGCGGCCGAGGCCGGCGCGGCCGAGGAGGCCGACGGCCGGGAGGAGCGGCCGGCGCGGCGCGGGCTGCTCTCCGTCCTCGCCCTGCCGGGCGTGGGGGCGGCCGCCGCGCTCGTCACGCTCCAGTTCTTCAACGACGGCGCCGTCGAGGGCTACAGCTCCCTCTACCTCCGCCAGGTACTGGAGGCCGGAGCGCTGGTCGGCGGAGTCGGCATCGCCGCCTTCCACCTGGCGACGATGACCGGGCGCATGGTCGCCGACCGGGTGATCGGCGCGTTCGGCGAGGGGCGCGTGGTGACCGGTGGCGGCGTGATCGCGGCCGCCGGTTTCGTCCTCGCACTGAGCACGGACCGCGCACCGCTGGTCGTGGCCGGACTCCTCCTCGCCGGGGTCGGCGCGGCGCCGCTCGTGCCGATCGCGTACTCACTCGCCGCCCGGCGCAGCGGCGCCCGGAGCGGGGCGGCCGCGTCCCTGGTGACCGCGTGCGGCTACGTCTCCTTCGTCGCCGCACCGGCCGTGATCGGCGCTCTCTCCGCGGCGGCCGGCCTGCGCCGGGCACTGCTCTGCCTGATCGTGAGCGCCGCCCTCGTCGCACTGGTCGGCCGCCGGGCCCGGCACCTGCGCGGCGGCGGGGGCGACCGGCACGCCCCGGCGGCACCGGAGCCGGGTGGCGAGCGCGCGTCCCGCTGACGGAGCGCCCGGGCGCTCCGCAGGCCTACGCCCAGCGGAGGAGTGCGACACGCAATGTGGCGGATTGTCCGGGAGGAACCGGAGCGCGACGCTGGAGGCGTACCACGGCCGCCGGAAGGACACGTCATGCCCGTGCAGCTCAACCACACGATCGTCGCCGCCACCGACAAGGAGCGGTCCGCGCGGTTCCTCGCCGACCTGCTCGGCCTGGAGGTGCAGCCGCAGTACGGGCCGTTCCTGCCGGTCGTCACGGAGAACGGCGTCGCACTGGACTACGCCGACGCCGGGAACCGTCCCGTGACGCCGCAGCACTACGCGTTCCTCGTCTCGGAGGACGAGTTCGACGCGATCTTCGCGCGCATCAAGGACGCGGGCCTCACCTACTACGCCGACCCGTTCCACCACCGGGTGAACGAGATCAACCACCACGACGGCGGCCGCGGCGTCTACTGGGAGGACCCGGACCGGCACAACATGGAGATCATCACCCGCCCCTACGGCGGCTGAGGACAGCAGCCCCCGGCAACGCGTCGGGCCCGTGGGTGCGCACCGGTGCGCACCCACGGGCCCTCGGCCGGAGCTCGTCAGGTCAGGTCACGCTGTTCAGCGGACCGTCCTGAAGCCCTTGTCGGCCGCCGGCGCGAAGCCGAAGGCGAAGTTCTGGTCGACCCGGTACGCCTCGTTGGCGTTCGGGTACGCGTTGGTGCACGACGGGCCGGGGCCGCCGCCGGACATCAGCTCGCTGCACGGGCCGGAGTAGTTGTCCGGCAGGCCGAGCACGTGGCCGGTCTCGTGCGTGACGACACGGAGCGCGTCGTAGACCTGGTTCTGCTGGTAGTCGAGGAAGACGTACCCGTGGCCGCGCCCGTCGGTGTAGGCGTAGCTGCCGCGGGAGTCGTTGCCCTCGTAGTAGTCGAAGTCTGCGCCGGAGGAGACCTCGACGAGCGTGACGTTGCTGACCGCCGCGTTCCAGATCTGGGCGCTGCGGTCGATCTCGTAGTTGAACGAGGGGGCCTGGTCGTCGTCGTAGGTGACGGTGACGGCCTGGATGCCGGGCTCGGCGGCCTGGCGCTGCTCCGCCTTCTTCGCGATCGCGTCGAAGAAGGCCTTGCTCTGCGCGCGCTGTTCGGCGCTGACGCCCTCGCCGGTGTAGGCGGCGAAGGTTCCCTCACTCTGGGGCGCCGGTGCGGCGGCGACCGAGGTGGCGGGGACGGCGGCCATCGTCGCGGCGGCCAGACCCAGTCCGAGTGCGGCGGACAGGGCCTTCGCGGTGCGGGCCGAACGTCTGTAGCGGCTCATGCGGGGGATCCTCTCGTCGAACGCGAGCCGCGACCGCCGAGTGGGTGGGGCTGTGGGGCGGCGGCCGAACCTCGCGCTGGAACGTGATGTCCCGGCGAGTGTGCGGCCGGTCACATCCGCGAGGGGAGATGTCATGCGGTCATAGCCCGCAGCAATCACCGCCCGGCGCGGGTGCGTCGGGTCGCTGGGGCGAACGACGCCCGACGGCGCGCTCTACCGCCCGGAAACGGACGGGACCTGGGAAAGCAGCTGCGCTCGGTCCTGACCGGAGGCGAGGAGGCCGGCCCAGGATCCGTCGACGAAGTGGAGGCGGGAATGCGCCATGTGGGGCCATTTCTCCGCCCACTTCAGGCTCTCGGCGCTGCGGACGTGCTTGCGCGGCAGCGACCAGCCGACTTCGGAGCCGAGGTCGCCGACGTAGACGAGATGGACCTCCGAGCGACCCACCGCGAGGTACTTCCGCACGTCGGCGTCGCACGCGGCCAGCAGCCCGCCCGCGTGGCTGCGCCAGCCACCGCGAAGCGGCCTGCGCCTGCGGCGGAGGGTGAGCGAGTCGGCGATCGCGTCGTAGAGGACCTGCGGCACATCCGTCGCCCAGATGATGATCAGGACCAGCCGGCCCCACCAGGGTGGCGCCTGCTTCCGCCGCTTCACCGCCACCGTCGGCTCGGGCCTCCGCCTCTTCGGCACCCTCCGCGCGTCGGTCCCGGACGACACCTGCACGACGACCGCGGGTGCATCGACGTGGCACAGGGCCGCAGCGACCTGCGCAGCCACCTTCTGGTCTGCTTTTCCGGCTCGTCGCCCCGCATGATCCCTGCCTCGACAGCCCTCGCCCCCGGCTCACCTGTCCGTGGTCGCGGGAAACTGGGAAAGCATCTGCTGCCACGCCGGACCGATGACGACGAGGTCGCCCCAGGATCGGTCCGTGAAGTGGAAGCGGAGCGTGGCCTTGTGCGGCGTTCCGCCTTCCCCTTCGAGGTGCTCGATACCGCGTACCTTCTCCCGCGTCACGGACCAGCCCGTCTCCGAGCCCAGCTCGCCGACGTACACGAGGTGCAGCCCCGTTCGCCCGACTACGAGGAAGCGCCGTGCGGATGTGTGGTGAGCCGCATGCAGCGAGCCGGCAGTGCTCCCCCAGCCGCCGCGCAGTGCACGCTTCCGCCAGAAGAACAACTTGCTCACGAGCCAGTCGTAGAGCGTCCCGATGGGGTCGCTGAGGTAGTAGACGGGCGTGACGACGAAGGAGAAGACGCGGTCCCCGAAAGTCTTCTTCCGCTTGCGGATCACCGAGGGGTTCGGCCATCGGCGGCGCGGTGGTGTTCTCGCGCGCTGGGAACCACTGCTGAGGCCGAAGACCACCGGCCGGTCCACGCCTGCCAGCGCCTTTTCGATCTGGTGGCCGAACTCCTGCGCGCTCTGCTCGGTCTTTTCGCTCATCACACTCTCTGCTCAGCCATCAGCCGAAGTCGTTCTCAACCTTCTGTTTGGGCGAGAGCCCGTCGTTCATACGGTCTTCGAACCTGCTCGATTCATCCTGCGGGAGGGGTTGTTTGGACGCGACGCCGGGGGCTCCCTCGGGGCCGTAGGTCGCATAGCCCTCCTTGATCACGTCGCCGGTCTCGACGCCGAGCAGCGGATACACGACTTCCTTCTTCACCGTGCGCTTCGCCAGCCAGTACGCGCCCGCGTCCCGCAGATCGCTCATCGAGCCACCCTCGATGTCGTCGAATTTCCCGCGATAGCGCTTGAGCGCGTTGCGGTGACTCATCGGGTTCTTCTTGTCGTTGAAGGCCCTGAGCGTCCTGCGCAGCTTCGCCATCTTGCGCAGCGCCTGCATGCGCTTCGCCAGGTCGGACAGGGTGTCGGCCAGCTTGGCCGTGATGCGCACGGCCTTCATCGCCTTGTGCGCGACGCCCGCGGCGGTGATCAGGGGGCCGATGACGGCCGCAGCTCCCGCGGTGAGGAAGGACAGGACGGCCGTCGTCGCGGCCGCCGCGATGACGGCCTGGACGATCTCCACGATCAGGTCGATCATCAGCTGCTCGGCCTCGGCGCAGGCCTCCGCCGCCAGCTGCAGCAGGTCGGCGATCTGGTCCATGTCGTCGGCCTCGCCCGAGAGGGCGTCCTCGTAGGCGCCCATCTGGTCGTGGAAGGCGTCCGCGGCCTCCCCGGCCCACTTGCCGTTCAGGCGCTTGCGCTCGAACTTGAGGTCGTCGACGACTCCGCGCAGGTCGCGGGCGGCTTCGCGGTAGTCCCCGGCGACCTCCATGAGCCGTTCGTTGTCGCCGGACACCTTCTCCAGGTCGTCCTCGAGGCCGAACTGCGCGATGATCCCGCGCACGGCTTCGTCCAGTACGTCGGAGAACGGCCCGGATATGCTGATCCCGAGCTTGCCGAGAAGGTCCATCACCGGCCGCCGAAGGTCACGTCGACGTCGTCCTCGGTCCGGTCGTACGCCTTGGCGGTGTCCTTCACCGCATCCACGAGGTCCTCCAGCGTGGAGGCCGCGTCCTTGAGGTCTTCCAGCCCATCGGTGCGCTGCTTCTCGTAGTCGGTCGCCAGTTCGTCCGACTCGGGGAGCTTCCCGAAGGCCCCGGGCGACAGCGTCACCCCGTTGATCTTGTTGCGGATGCGCCGGATCCGCTCGACTTCCTTGCCCACGTTCCTCGCGTAGGTCCGCAGAGCCTCAGGCTCCACCTCGAACTGCGCAGACACCGTTGCCCCCCGTCGCCCCGTTCTGGTCGTCACGCCCGACGCTAGACGGCCCGTCGGGGCGAAGAGGCGACGGTCGTGTGCGGATACCGTCACAATCCGCGGAACACGGCGCCTACGCAGGCGGGTTGCCGACGGTGAGGAGGAGGCGCAGGGCCGCGTTCCGGAAGGGTGCGACGCCCGGGGTGTGGACGGCGCGGTTCATGACCGCCGCCGCGCGGGCGATCCGCTGCGTGGGGCGACGGCGCAGCGCGTCGTAGGCGGCGAGGGCGTCCTCGACGTGCCGGTGGCCGGCGAGTTCGCGGGCCAGCGTGACGCCGTCGACCAGCGCCTCGCACGCCCCGCGGCCGAGGTCGGGCGTCATCGCGTGGGCCGCGTCGCCGATCAGCGCCACCCGCCCGCGCACGTAGCTCGGCAATGGCCGTTCCAGGTCGCACAGGTCGTGCCGCAGCACGTCCTCGCCGCCCGCCTTCTCCACCGCGTCGAGTACGCGCCGCACGTCCGCGTGCCAGCCGCCGAAGGCGGTGCGCAGCGCCGCCGGATCGCCGCCCTTGGCGACGGCCCGCCAGGGCGCCCGGACGCAGGCGAACCAGTTCGTACGGCCCTCCTCGTGCGGGGTGATGCCGAAGCGCGAGGCGTTGCCCCAGGTCTCCGACGCGTGTTCGGCCGCGCCGTCGACCGTGCCGCGCCACGAGGTGACGCCCGTGTACCGGATGCCGTAGGCGTCGCCGAAGAGCGCCTGCCGGGCACGGCTGCCCAGCCCGTCGGCGGCGATCACCACGTCGTGGGCGCCGCCGGCGAGGGTGACGTCCGGGACCTCGGAGTCGAAGCGGACGACGCCGTCGGGCAGCCGGCCGGCGAGCGTGCGGAGGAGGGTCGGCCGGGCGACGAGGCGGACCGCGTCGTGCGTGCCCGAGCGTGCGGACACGTCGACGGACGCGATGCGGCGGCCGTCGGGCCGCAGCAGGGCACCGCCGCGCTGCACATGGCCGCGCGCGCGGATCTCGTCGCCGGCGCCGACGGCGTCGAGAGCCCTCAGGGCGCTGGGCCACATGCCCAGCGCGGTGCCGGTACGCGGCAGGCCGGCGGCACGTTCCCGCACCTCCACGTCCCACCCGTCCTGGACCAGCCGTGCCGCGCAGGCCAGCCCGCCGATGCCGCCGCCGATGATCAGTGCGCTCCGCGTCATGAGCCCCACCGTACTACGTTTATAGTAGGAGGGCTCGCGACGGGCCCGCACCCGTAGAGTTCTCCGTTCCGGAGGAGATCGGTACGCGGAGGGAGACGAGCGACGATGGGCGGCGGCCGCAGACGAGAAGTCCTGGACGCAGCCGTGGAGGTGCTGGCCACCGGGGGACTGCGTCGGCTCACCTACCAGGCGGTGGACACGACGGCGGGCGTACCACCGGGCACCACCTCCAACCACTTCCGGAACCGCGAGGCGCTGCTCGACGGCATCGTGGCGCACCTCGAAGCCCTGGACCGCGAGGACTGGGAGCGCGGCGTCGGCACCCTCCCGGCCGCGCCCGCCGGGACGCCGGCGCCCGACGACCCCTCGGTCCCGTCCGGTCCCGAAGAACTGGCCACCGCGCTGGAGGGGCTCGTCCGGCACCTGGTCGGGCCGGGCAGGCACCGCACCACCGCCCGGTACGCCCTCACGCTGGAGGCCATCGCGCGGCCCGCGGTCGGCGAGGCGCTGCGCCGCGGCCACGCCTCGCTCCTCGACTGGGGCGCCCGCATCCTCAAGGCGATGGGCTCCCCCCAGCCCGAGGAGCACAGCCGGGCCCTGGCCGCCCTGCTCGAAGGGCTGATGTTCCAGCAGGTGGCCCTGCCGGAGGACGGCTTCGACCCGCTGCCGAGCATCCGTACGGCGGTGCGCGCCATGCTCCCCGAGACGGCGGACGACGCACCCGCCGGCCGTGCCGGAGCGACCCCCGCCACAGCCTGAGCGGGATCGTCCCGGGGCGGGTCGTTCGCCGGCCTGAACACGTGGCTGGGCCACGCCGCCGGCCCTCTCTTCCGCAGGGCCGCGCGACGGCAGGCTGCCGGCCAGGCGGACGTGCCGGCGCGGAGCCGTACCGGCGCCCGAGCCGGACGGACCACCGGGCGCGGCGGCTGTCGGCGGCGGCTGTCGGCGGCGGCGCGCATACTGGCCCCATGGGCTCCGGCCGTCGCAGCGCCACGACCGCTGCCGCACCGACCGCGCCCCCGGCGGACCCGCCGCTGGGGGGCACGTACGAGTTCGCGCGCGCCCCCCGCACCCTCGGCGCCATGGTGGCCTCGACGACCGGTTACCGCAGCCGTGGTGCCACACCGCAGCTGCACCGCGGGCTGCCGTCCCCCCACCTCACGCTGATCTTCTCCCTCGACGGCCCGGTGGTGGCCGGCGAGTCTCCCGAGCACGCGCGCTCGGCGGACGCGTACCGGACCGAGATCGTGCTCGGCGGCCTGCACCAGCGGCCGGCCTACGTCGTGCAGCCGTCCCACGAGGAGGGCGTGCAGCTGGCGGTGCACCCGCTGGCCGCGCGAGCCCTCTTCGGCATGCCGGCGGCCGAGCTCACGCAACTGGCGGGCGACGGCGGAGACGTCCTCGGCGTGCGGGCCGTGGAGATCCGCGAGCAGCTCGGCGAGCAGGCCGGCTGGGCGGAACGCTTCGCGACGCTGACCGCGTACCTGCGGCGGCAGGCGGAGGACGCCGGACGGCGGGCCGAGGTGCGCCCGGAGATCGCGGAGGCGTGGCGCTGGATGGCCTGGCACGGCGGCGCGGGCTCGCTCGACGGCATGGCCCGGCACGTCGCACTCAGCCGGCGGCAGCTCACCACCCTCTTCCAGCGCGAGGTGGGAGCCGGGCCCAAGCAGGTCAGCCGGCTGATGCGGTTCGAACGGGCGCAGCGCGCCGTGACGGAGGCCGTCACCGCCGGGCGGGCGCCCGACCTGTCGCGGATCGCCGCCCGCTGCGGCTACTTCGACCACTCGCACCTGGTGCGGGACTTCCGCCAGTACACCGGGCTGAGCCCGACCGGGTGGATCTGCGAGGAGCACCGGAATATCCAAGCCGGAGGACACCGGAACGGCGAAGAGTGGGACGCATGAACGCACAGCACACCGGCACCGAGACCGGCACACCACAGACCGGAGAGCCCACACCTCAGGCCCCCGCGCCGACCGTCTGGCCCACCCTCGCGGCGCGTGACGCGCTCGGCCTGATCGACTTCCTGGTGGAGAAGATCGGTTTCCACCGCACCGCCGTCTACACCGACGGCGACCGGGTCGCGCACGCCCAGCTCAGCTGGCCCGAGGGCGGCGGCGTGATGCTCGGTTCCCACAAGCCCGACGGCGAGTGGAACGTGGCACCCGGCACCTTCGGCGCCTACGTGGTCACCGACGACGTCGACGGCCTGTACGCACGGGTCAAGGCGGCCGGGGTCACCATCGGGCGCGCCCTCACCGACCAGGACTACGGCAACCGCGACTTCACGATCACCGACCCCGAGGGCAACCTCTGGTGCTTCGGGGTCTACCGCGGCGAGCCCGTGCCGCCGGCCGAGCAGGGCTGAGAAGCCGGGGCCGGGGGCGACGGCGGGAGCGCGGGCCGGGCTGATCCGGCGGGCCGGTCCGGTCCGTTCGGGACGGTCCGGCCCACCCGCTGGTCAGGCCGGGCTGCCGTTAGGCCGGATGCCCAGCGGTTCGCCGATCTCCGCGGCCATCACCGCACCGGCCTCCGCCTCCAGCTCACCGTCGTAGCTCTCGGTGTCGCTGTCGGTGTCCAGCCCGTCGAGCGCACCCAGCGGCTGGTTCAGCCGTACGTGCGCCACCAGCGACTGGAGTGCCCGCAGCGACGCCGAGGCGGCCGTACCCCAGTTGGTGAGGTAGGAGAACTGCCACCACCACAGGGCCTCGCTGACGCGACCCGCGCGGTAGTGGGCCATGCCGTGCCGCAGGTCGGTCACGATGTTCGCCACGTCGTCGGAGATCCGGCAGGCCACCGGAGCCTTGTGCGGCTCGTACGGGTCGAAGACCTCGGTGTAGACGTCGACGTGCTCCAGCAGGCCCGCGAGGCGCTCGCGCAGCTCGTCCACGTCCGCCTCCGGACCGATGTCCGGCTCGTAGCGCTCCTCGGGAACGATGTCCTCGTGCGCGCCCAACCGGCCCCCCGCCAGGAGCAGTTGGGACAGCTCCAGCAGCAGGTACGGGACGGCGCTGTCCGGCTCGTCGCCCTTGGCGACCTCCACGACCGAGACGAGGAAGCTCTCGACCTGGTCGGAGATCTGCACGGCGAAGTCGTTCGGGTCGTCCTTGATCGAGTTGAGCGTGGCGTCAGACATCCAGCGTTCGCCTCCCCTCGAAGGCCCGCCCCAGCGTGACCTCGTCGGCGTATTCGAGATCCCCCCCGACGGGGAGGCCGCTGGCCAGGCGGGTGACCTTGAGGCCCATCGCGGAGACCAGGCGCGCGAGGTACGTGGCCGTGGCCTCGCCCTCCAGATTGGGGTCGGTGGCCAGGATCAGCTCCGTCACCGAACCGTCCGCGAGCCTGGTCATCAGCTCACGGATACGCAGATCGTCCGGGCCCACGCCCTCGATCGGGCTGATCGCCCCGCCCAGCACGTGGTACCGGCCGCGGAACTCCCGGGTCCGCTCGATCGCGACGACGTCCTTCGGCTCCTCCACCACGCAGATCAGCGCGGGGTCGCGACGCGGGTCCTGGCAGACCCGGCACTGCTCGGCCTGCGCGACGTTGCCGCAGACCGCGCAGAAGCGGACCTTCTCCTTCACCTCGGTGAGGGCCGCCGCGAGACGCCGGACGTCGGTCGGCTCCGCCTGGAGGATGTGGAAGGCGATCCGCTGCGCGCTCTTCGGACCGACGCCGGGCAGCCTGCCCAACTCGTCGATGAGGTCCTGGACCACGCCTTCGTACACGGATGCCTGCTCTCACTCCCCGGGAACCGGATCCCGGCTCTGCCGTACGCCGTACGGTAGTCGCCCGCAGCGCGCGGCTGCTACCGCCTCGGCGGTTGTCGTACCGGACCGCCGCAGGTCGCCCGGGCGGTTCGGGGCACGCTTCACGCAGGGGTGGGTCCCGGCGTGGCACCGAAGCGGAGGACCAGGACGGGACGACGCGGCGCCCACGCCGCGGTACCGCCGGCGCGGACGCCCGCACGTCACCCCGTGCGTCCGTCAGAAGGGCATGCCCGGCATGCCGCCCAGACCCTGTGCCAGCGGGCCGAGCTTCTGCTGCGCCAGCTCCTGGGCCTCGTTGTTCGCGTCCCGCACGGCGGCGACCACCAGGTCGGCCAGGGTCTCCGTGTCCTGCGGGTCCGCGGCCCCGGGGTCGATCACCAGACCCTGGAGCTCACCGGAACCGTTGACCGTCGCCTTGACCAGGCCACCGCCCGCGGACCCCTCGACGTGGGTCTGCGCGAGCTCCTCCTGCGCCGCCGCGAGGTCCTGCTGCATCTTCTGCGCCTGCTGCAGCAGCTGCTGCATGTCGGGCTGGCCACCACCGGGAATCACGACTGGCTCCTGGTCGTCGAGGACGTGTGTACGCGCCCGAGCCTACGTGTTCGGCGCCGCGTTCGCGGCCCTCCCCACCAGCCGCCCGCCGACACCGCGCCCCGACGCACGGAGCGGGGAGGCCGGTGCTCGGTGGGCCTGCTCCCCCGCGCGACCCCGCACCCGGCCCGGACCGCAGGGGCGTGGCGCACGACCCGCTGCACGGCCCGCCCGGGAGACTCGTCCGGCTGACCGGCGCGAGCCCGTCAGTCGTGCGGGATCTCCTCGATCACCGTGGCGCCCAGTTCCCGCACGATCAGGTCGTAGCCGGAGAGGGCGCTCTCGTCCAGGTCGGCGTCGTCGTCCGCCGGCAGGTCGTCCTCGATGGACGAGGGCTTGGCCGCAGGTGCCGCCACCGATGCCGACGGACGGGGAGCCGCGCCCGCCTCCGCTCCCCCCGGCGCGGTCTGGGCGTACGCCAGGGCCTGGCGCGCGCCCGCCGACGGGGATGCGGCCGACGCGCCACCTCCCCCTCCGTGCCCCGCGCCGTCACCGGCGCCGGGTGGTGGGGACGGGTGCGGGACCGCTCCCGCGCCGGGGCCCGGCGACGTACCGCCGCCGCCCCACCCGGAACCACCTGCGCCTCCGGGCCCGCCGTGGCCGCCCTGCCCCGGACCCGGACCCGGACCCGGACCCGGGCCACGGCCGCCGCCGCCCGCCGGTCCCGAACCGGCGCCGCCGGACGGATCGACGACCGCTTCGACCTTCCACTGCACGCCGACCGCGTCGTTCAGTGCCTGCACGAGCACCTCGACGCTGCCGCCGTTCGCGAAGCTGTCCCGCGCGCCGGAGGTGGAGAACCCGACCTGGAGCGTCGTGCCGTCGAAGCCGACGACCTGGGCGTTCTGGCTGAGGAGGATCCAGGTGAAGCGGCGACGGTTCTTGACCGCCTCGAGGATCTGCGGCCACAGCTGCCGCACCTGAGCCGCGCCCTGCGCGCTGTCCTGGGCCGACGCCTGGGGCTGCGGGTGGGCCTGGGGCTGCTGCGGCTCTGCTGCGGGCGGCCCGGCCGCCCGCCCCTGCTCCGGGGCGGCCTCGGCGGACGGGGCCGCGGAGCCCGCACCCCCGCCCGCGCCGGGCCACTCGCCCGGCCGCCGCTCCGCCTGCTGCTTCTGCTGCTGTGGCTGCCGTGGTTCCTGGCCGCCCTCGGTGGGCCCGGTGCCCGTCGGCCACGCGCCCGGACGCCGTGCCGGCGTCTCGGCTCCCGGGCCACCCGCCCCCGGGCGACCGGCCGACTCCTGTGGCGCCGTGCCCCCCGCGGGGGACGCGCCGGGGCGGCGCCCCTGCTCCGGGCCTGCGGCGGGTGCGGCTCCGACCGGCCACCCGTCGGGGCCGACCTCGCCCTCGTCCGCTTCGGCCACCTGGGCGGGCTGTCCCGGCGCACCGCCGCCCTGGTCCACCGGTCCCTGCGGGGCGTGCGTCTGCGGGGCGTGCGTCTGCGGGGCCTGCCCGCTCGGGGCTTCCGCCTGCGGCGGCGCCGCGGGCGGGCCGCCCAGCGCGGCACGCGCCGCTGCCGGCCCGGCCACTCCGGGCGCTCCCGGCACACCGCCCGCGCCGGCCGGGGCGAGGCCCGCCACCGGACCACCCGCACCCGCCACCGTGGCGCCCCGCTCCAGCCGGTCCAGGCGCGCCTGCACCGACTGCTCGTCCGCGTACGTCGCGGGCAGCAGCACGCGGGCGCAGATCAGCTCCAGTTGCAGCCGCGGGGAGGTCGCCCCCCGCATCTCGGTCAGGCCGCTGTTCACCAGGTCCGCCGCACGGCTCAGCTCCGCCGCGCCGAACTTCCGCGCCTGGTCGAGCATCCGCTCCACCACGTCCACCGGCGCGTCGATCAGCCCCTTCTCCGCCGCGTCCGGCACCGCCGCGAGGATCACCAGGTCACGCAGACGCTCCAGGAGGTCGGCCACGAAACGGCGCGGGTCGTGGCCGCCCTCGATCACGCGGTCCACGATCTCGAAAGCCGACGCGCCGTCGCCGCCCGCGAACGCGTCCACGACCTCGTCCAGCAGCGCGCCGTCCGTGTAGCCGAGCAACGCGGTGGCCATGGCGTACGTCACGCCGTCCTCGCCGGCCCCGGCCAGCAGCTGGTCCATCACGGACATCGAGTCACGTACGGATCCGGCGCCCGCGCGCACCGCGAGCGGCAGGACGGCCTCGTCCACCGGGATCGCCTCGCGCTCGCACACCGCCGACAGGTAGTCCCGCAACGTCCCGGGCGGCACCAGCCGGAACGGATAGTGGTGCGTACGCGACCGGATGGTGCCGATGACCTTCTCCGGCTCCGTCGTCGCGAAGATGAACTTGAGGTGCTCCGGCGGCTCCTCGACCACCTTCAGCAGGGCGTTGAAGCCCGCCGGGGTGACCATGTGCGCCTCGTCGATGATGTAGATCTTGTAACGGCTGGAGGCCGGCCCGAAGAACGCCTTCTCGCGCAGCTCACGGGCGTCGTCCACACCGCCGTGCGAGGCGGCATCGATCTCGATCACGTCGATCGACCCGGGCCCGTTGCGCGCCAGGTCCAGGCAGGACCGGCACGCGCCGCACGGCGTCGGCGTGGGGCCCTGCTCGCAGTTCAGGCAGCGGGCGAGGATGCGCGCACTGGTCGTCTTGCCGCAGCCGCGGGGCCCGCTGAAGAGATACGCGTGGTTGACCCGGTTGTTGCGCAGCGCCTGCTGCAGCGGGTCGGTGACATGCTCCTGCCCGATGACCTCGGCGAAGGTCTCCGGGCGGTAGCGGCGGTACAGAGCGAGGGACGACACACCCCGACGATATCGGCCCCCACCGACATCACAGGAACCCCGAGGACACAGCGGCGCGCGGACGCCGCGGCCGGAACGCAAGGCGCCCCTCACGCACCCGCCAGAGCCCCCCTACCCTTGCTGCCTTCCGGCCCTGGGGGAGTTCAGAGAGTTAGCGCCACGTGAGGGGCTGCGCTCAGCCTACCCGATGCCCCGAGCTGCGAACGAACCGCCCACCCACCCCTCCGGCCAACCGGCCGACCCCGGGGAGCGGGTTCGCGAGCACCCCTCGATGTCTTGTATGGTTTGCGGCGGAGGATTCGCCTAGTGGCCTAGGGCGCACGCTTGGAAAGCGTGTTGGGGGCAACCCCTCACGAGTTCGAATCTCGTATCCTCCGCCCAGCCTCACCGGGCTGAACGTAGGGCCCCACCGCTCCGGCGGTGGGGCCCTACGTCGTCACTGGTCTCAGTTTGGTCTCAGTTGACCCTGGGACGGTAGACACGGCGATCACTACGGTCGTCCGAGAAGGACGACCCGAGGCAGGCACGTAGCACCTGATCTGTGTCGTGGTTCGCCGTCGTCTTCGTCAGGACTGGGACCGACTTCACCACACCTCGTGTGATCCGGCTCCGGACGCCAACGCGTACGCCATCGAAGTTCATCGTTGCCGCGGGTGGGCAGACCTCGTCCTGTGGACGGCCCATCTCATGGGCAAGGCGTGGCTCGCGCGCACCGATTGGGATGACCTTCTGCAGGAAGCAGGTGAGTCAGCCGGCACAGCATAACCCCCGCCGTACCCCCGGGGCGGCTGAGACCGCGCAGGAGGACTATCCCAAGTGTTCCTCTTCGTGATCGAGGATCTCCCGGAGCCGGCCGGTGAGGACATCTCGAAGAGGCTCTTGCTGGTCGCGGGGCAGCTCGATGGCTGGCAGTTCCCACTCCACGCCCTCGGTCATGTTGACCTGCACGGGGGCGTCCGGCGGGATCACGGCCGCCTGCAGCCAGTGCACAAACTCGGCCGCTTCGGTGCAGGTGCAGCCGTCGATGGACACCCCGTTGGGCTCGACGCTGGCCATTCCCTCCGCTTCACCGCCGGCAGTGGTGGTGTAGATGAAGGACAGGGTCTCGCCGGAGAAAACGCCGCTCCACTGCTCGGTGGGTGCGTCGGCCTCGCGGGTCCGCAGGGCGTCAGCGAAGCCCTCGAAGGTCAGGGACCAACCTGTCGGCTGATCGTCAGGCGGGCTGAACATGAACATGGTGCGGAAGGTGTCGACATCCTCGCTCGTCACTTGGGACTCTCCGTGGTTTACGGGGCGTAGCGGCCGTAGCCGGGGACTTCATGGGCTACGAGTAGAGCGTTCCAGTAGGGGACCGCGTCGGGGTCGTTCGTGGCCACTTCCACGCCGCGCAGTCGGTCGGCGTTGCCCGGGTATTCGATGGCCGACTTGTACTTGAACAGCTCCTGCTCGTCCTTCTTGTGCAGGACCTTCTCCTGGAAGTTGGAGGGGCTCTGCAGGTCGTCCAGGTTTCGGAAGGTGCACCCGGGCTTCTTGACGAACTTCGCTTCGACGGCCATGCCGTCGGTGTGCCGCAGACCGTCCACCATCAAGGTGCCCCGCGCTGACTTCCGCGGGTCGATGGGCACCTCCTTCTCCGGGTAGCCGGCGGTGCGCCGCTGGTAGTCCCGCTCGGCTTTCGTGCCGCCGGAGAATCCGCCGTCACGCAGGCTGTCCGCCCATCGGTCGAAGCTGTTCCGCTGCATAGGGGTCAGCGGTGGGAAGCGAGGGTCCGGCGGCGAGGGCGGAGGCATCGCCGGACGGTACAGGCTGGGGTCGGGCGGGGTGTACCCGGCTGGCACCAGACGCGGGATGCGCGGCACGGGAAGCGGCACAAGAGGCGGAATCAGCGGTCCGTCCGGGACCCACCACTTGTCCTTCGGCTGAGGGACCGGGACGCGCTTCTGGGACGAGTCCAGGTGGTGGCCGAGGCTGGCCAGGTTGAGTATCTTGCCGTCGCCGGATATGGCCTCGTGCAGCCCTCCGTCTTCGCCGTTGCCGCCGAACACGGGGGTGTCCCAGAGGGATTCACCGCCTGCCTTCAAGAATGCGTCGCTGAGGGTGTCACCCCAGGAGCGTTCGCTGGCTGTCACGATGTGGTCCGCGTAGTGCTCGCAGGCCGTCGCGATCTGCTGACACGCGGTTGGCAGGTTCGCGAGCAGGGTGTCCTGGTCGGACACCTGACTGGGCGGCCCGGCACGGCCAACGAACTTGGTGAAGAAATTGTCGATGGCGTCCGCCGTCTCGCCCTCGCCATTCCGCGTGGCGCGCCGCCAGCAGTCCTGGGCGTCGTAGAAGATCTGCAGTGCGATCCCGCGTGCCTTGCGCCACGTCGCGGCGACGTCCCGGAGCTTCTCGGGCGAGCCGCGGAAGCGGTCGCCGACCAGGTACTGCGTGACAAAGCTGGTCTCACCGATGAGGTCCGGCAAGTAGTTGCCACGTCCGAGGGGCGCCGGGGAACACCTCTGGCCGGCGGTCCCGGGAGAGGGAGCGGCCCCGGACTGGCCGATGGCCTCCAGCATGTCAGAAGCGATCTTGCTCTCGGTGGCCATGTAGTTGTTGGCGTTCTCCAGGAGCCCTTCGCTGCCCCGCCCGACGATGTACGTCGCCTCGCCCATCTGGTTCACCGTGGTGCGCGCGGCGGAGTCGTACATCGTGGCGAACGCGCGCCCCGCCTCGTCATCCCCCGCCATCCCCGCCTGCTCATCGAGCTCGCGCGCCAGCGCATGGACCGCCTCGGTGTACCACTCGTTCAGGCTGTGCATCCCCCACGAAGCGTTGATCAGATCCACTGCATGAACACGCAACCGCCCCGCCCCCCTTGTACCGCAACTGGGGGCCATTGTTTCATCCGCGGTCGACGGACCGGCTCTCCGTCCACGAGTCGTCTACCTGCCCGCTACCCCTTGACCAGTGACGTAGGTGCCCCTCTGGTACAAGCCGCGCCTCCCGAGTCGCGAGGCGCCTGGCATGGGCGCGCGCCGTAGTCCGCAACACAGCTTCGAGATCTGCCGGCGCATCCGAGCGCCCGTGTCCGCGCCTTCCCGCGCTGTGCCGACGGCGTCACCGTAGGCGAAAAGATACGGCCAGGAACTCGTATACGTGACGAGCGCCGCCTGGGGACGTAGCGCACCTGGCCTTCGATCGACAGAAGGGGCCAGCATGGCAAAGATCGAAGTACCTCCCGGCTATGCCCGGGAGGAGTGGCTGGACTACGTCAAGCGCGGCCGGCGCATCATGCGCACCAAGAGCGCGAGCAACTTCGAGATGGGCGACACCCTCAACGAGATGCTGGAAGGTCGACCACGCGGCAACGGAGAGGTGAGCCGCATCGTGTCACTCTTCGCGGATCACATCCGGTCGAAGGAGAGCACACTCAACTTCTACCGCTACGTCGCACGGGCATGGCCCGCGGAGATGCGACGCCTGGACGTTCCGTGGAGCGTGCACGCAAGGTTGGCAGCCGTTCCCAACCGATTCGCTCTGATCCGGGAAGAGCCCTCCGACGAGCTCGACCCGCAGGACCGCGGAGTGTGGCACGAGGACGCAGCGCTGAGAGCGCGTCACTCCATTCCCCATTCCCCGAACACCCCAGAGGAACGAGTCGGCCAGGCGAAGCGCCTACTGCGTGCGACGGAGGATGCAGCTGATGCCGTCGCACAGCTCGTCGACCGAACGGAAGTCATCAACCGGGCCGTCGAGAACCCGGACTTCCGGCGTGCAGTCCGGGACGCCAACCGCGACCGAGCAAGGCGGCTGGAGGAGAGCGTCAGAGCGCAGTGGCCAGAGACCACCGACTACGCCGACGGTCCGAAGCTGCAGGGCCACTCCGAAGAACGCCATCCCGAGCCCACGACGCCGAAGGTCAACTACCGCGAGACGCCCACTGCGGCGCTCAAGATCCTCGGGCAGTGCACCAGCTTCTGCGTCTCGATGCAGAGTGCCGTCGTACTGATCCAGGAGGAGCACCTCTCCACCGAGGAACTGGAAGCCGTCCTCGACAGCATCAAGAAGGTCCGTGCGGTCTGCGACTGGTGCGAGCATGCGGTGACGACTGGCCAGACGGACATGGACGAGCAGCTCGTCCGGCTTCTCGACAACGGAGGGGATGACCAGTGAACTTCCGACGCAGGTCACCATCCGACCTCGGCCTCGAGCTCTGGGACCTTGTCAAGGACGCAGGCGAAGACGGCATGCCGCGCGAGACCGCCCTGGGACACATGAGCGCCGCGCAGTTCGAAGTCGCAAAAGTCTGGGACCGCGACGAGATGTGCGCACGCGAGGGCGAATGCTTCCTCTACGTACTGGGCCAGTACGTGATCTCCCGCGATCCGCAACTCTCTGTCCTCGCCCTCAATCGCGAAATAGAGCTGCTGTACCGTCGCGCCGTCCGGCTGCACCGTAGCGCCATCGCCCCGCTGACAGAGGCGGAACAGCAGGTGCCCCAGCTCAGGGTGGTACACACGACCCTAGCGAGCATGATCGAAGCCGCCGCCCCGCTGCGCCATGCAGGATTCTCGGCGGAAGCCGCTGTCAGGAACGGCACGGATCGCTGACCCAACACCCCGTTTGATCGTCGACACGGTGCGTCGTCTGACGGAAACCTGTGTCCACGTCAGCGGTCGGACGGCCACCATGGGTGCATGAGGGTGATCCTGGACAGCAATGTGTGGTCCTACGTAGGCATCGATGGGTGCAAGGCCGAGCTCGAATCCCTTGCTCGAAGCCGCCGGTTGTCCGTACGGACGCCGCCGGCCACTCTGCTCGAGGTCCTGCGCACCAAAGACGCGGAGAAGCGGGACCGCATCATAGATGCGATGACGTCGAGACACTGGGTGCGGCTACGTACCGAAGCCGACATGGAATGTGAGGAGTTCGTAGCGGAGGCGCGCCGACTGCGCCCGCAGTGGGTACGCCAGCTGCCCCGGCCCGGGCGGCCCGCCGCGCTGCGGGATTTCTGGACACGCCAAATTTGGCGGGAGGCGGCAAGGGACAGCGCTCCGCTGGCCGCCCGCCAACCGGACCTCACGGGCGAAGTCGAAGACCATGTATTCGGCATCCTCAAGGACAACAGTCTCGCGATGCGTCACTCCGATTGGCGCGGGGAGGATCTGGCCAAGGTGACCTACGTGGCCACAGAAGAGGCCCCGGACTCCTACCTCGCGGGCTGGAGACACAGAAGTCCCGCCCCGGGATGGCGCGTCGAGGGGCGTGACGTATTCCGGCACGCCCTCGACCGGCACGACCTCAAGACATGGGCGGGACGCGACACTACCTACGGTGACTGGCTCGCACCGTATCTCTACCTCGACCGCGTGATGCGCGACCTGGAGGACTTCACCCGCTTTTGGCTTACGGACATCATCGAGGCACGCATGCCCCGCAACTGGCTGCGTTGGGTCTCAGGCGTCGCGCTGCTCGAGCACAAGGTCACCAAGAGCACTGGCCGCGACAACCAACTGGCCTGCTATCTGCCGGACTGCGACGTCTTCCTCTCCGAGGACCGGCGCTTCGTCCGGGCTTTGCAGCGGGTGAAGGAGACGGCGCCGATTGCCCTACCGGAGATTCGCTGTGTAGACATCGAGGCGAGCGGCGGTGGGGCTGTGGACGTGATCGCGGCAGCGCTCGATTGAGATGAATCGATCGGACCCCGCTCACAGGACCCCGCAACGGGCCGAGGAGGAGCGGTCTTCTTGCCCAGCCTCCCGGGTTGGGCAAGCGTTGGCCTCCCAGTCGGCCCGGGCGCAAACGAGTTGCGCACGCAGGTTGTCGAGTCGTTCGGCTTGTAGCCTGAGCTTGTCGGAGATTCCGGCCAGGTCGGCAGGCACCAAGTTCTGCATCCAACGGCCCTCTACGACCTCAAGATCCACGTGCGGTACGCGTGCCCCTGGTTCCTTGTCGAACGGACGAACCTGAAGGTGTCCGCGGAACAGCTCTTCGGGTTCTGCCGGGTCATCGAACCCGGGCCCGGTCACGTTCATTTCGACACCTTCGACGCTAAGCCAGTGATCGATGTCGACCAGAAGGCCAAGTCGGTCAGCGCGCAGCTTCTTCTCTGTGTAGTCGTCGGTGCTGCTCCGCTCGATCCACGGGGGGAGGTAGCCGGAGATGTTGCCGCCCTCCTCGAAGGCGATAGTCCACGTACGCCGCTCTTGTGCTGATTCGGGGTCGGCTCCCAGCCGGCCGCCCCCCGCATCGAGTTCGTCGGCTGTCAGCAAGACCTGGCGAGCAAAAGTAGCGATACGAGCTGCGTGGGCTCGCAGCCCGGCAACGTCAAAGTCGTCACTGTCGCCGTAGTGCGTGAAGCTGGTGGTCAACTCACCATCGCCCTCAAGATCGTGAACCCAGGCAGCCAGATAGTGAGGCCAGTGCGAGTCGCCCGACGGGACCTCGGCGACGCGTCCCATATGTGAAGAGTGATCGCCGGTGTCCTTGCACCAACGGTAAACGGGGCAGGGAGCCGGCGAAGTCGTGGCAGCAGACTCAACAGCAGTGATCGTCATGCCAGAGGTGCTTGCCATCCCCGTCGACCATCATGCCTGATGAGCACCAATCCACCTGCCCGAGGGAACAGAGGGAAGAAGGTCCGATGCATGGTCTCAGTTCCGGTCTCATTCGGTCCCGTCCACCCCTGTCCGGACAGTGCTAGCGCGCCCGCTGCGGTGCAGGTCAGGACGTGAGCGGCGACCCGTGGACCGACGGGCGGAGAGTTGGAAAGCGTGTTGGGGGCAACCCCTCACGAGTTCGAATCTCGTATCCTCCGCCCAGCCTCACCGGGCTGAACGTAGGGCCCCACCGCTCCGGCGGTGGGGCCCTACGTAGTTGGTGTCCCAGTTTCGGTCTGCCTTGCTTCAGATGCCCCATGACATGTCGAGCACGCGACTCGACGTGGGCTACACGGCGACGAGGCGTACTCTCGCCACAGAGCTTGGTCATGTCGTCGATGTCCGAGGTGAGCATGACGACGGGGCGGCGCTGACGCAGCGCCATCTCGGCCACGGCGACGTCGATGGCGTATGCGTGACCATGCCTTCCGGCATGGACCAGCATGGCTGAGGCGTTCTCGGCTTCCTCGTCCCCGATGTGCACGATCCGCATGCCGGACAGGACCCACGCCAGCCGCGCCTTGTCGGTTCGGCGATGAGGGCGACGACGGGTCGTGATCACTGACGAACTTCGACAGGCCCTCGCAGTCGAGAACGAGGGTGCCTTCGTGGCTCGGCTTGCGGCGGGCCACTGCCCCTCCTCGGGCGAACACCTCGTCGAAGACCAGGCGCGCCCGCTCCCGCTCGCGCTCGGAGATCGCCCCCTGACCGCGCTCGTAGTCGGCCAGGTACTCATCAAGATCCGACCATGCAACTCACGCTTGCCGTCTCGTAGACGGATCGCCTCCGCCGTCCCCTCGGGGAGGGAGAGACTGACCCTGGTGGCGGGTCCTTCGCCGACGCCGTAAGGGATCTCGCCCAAAGCGGCAGCCGAGATCCTCCACGCTGCGCGTCACCTCCCACGTCCGAATCCGCTCGTCCACCGACCTCGCCGTCCAGGTCACCGGGCGACAGACAAGGACGAGAAACGGCGAGAGGCCGGGCGGAGCCGTTCCGTCCCGTGCGGCGCTCCTGCCTCAGCGAGAGCGCCGCGTGTGGGGTCAGGATCCGTGTGCGCTGGTCGGCATGGACCGGCCGAAGTACTGGTAGGGGTCCTTCGACAGACCCGCCGTGGCCGCCGAGAAGCTCACGGCGTGCGCTGAGGTCACACCGTCGGCGGAGCCGCGCAGACTCCACAGCGCGCCGTTGCTCGTGTTCTCCATGGGCGCTCCGACGGCCAAGTCGGCGTTGCCGTCGCCGTTGGTGTCGGTGAGGCGTACGTCGGGTCCGAAACGGTCGTAGGGCTCGTTCACGCCCGGCACGCCCTTGGTGCCCTGGTGCACAGCCTGGGCGGCGGTACCGGTGAGTCCGTCGGCCGAGCCGCGCAGGACGACGACCGAGCCGGCGTTGGGCACCGACCCGACGGTCTCGTACTCGGCGCCCACGGCGACGTCGTCGTATCCGTCGCCGTCCACGTCGCCTGCCGCGACTCCTTCTCCGAAGTAGTCCGAGGGCTCGGTGACGCCGGGAACGCCCGGGGTGTCCTGGGTGAGCGTGCGCCGCACGGAGGCACGAAGACCCTCCGTGCCGCCCGGGTAGGCCGTGACCGCGTTCTCGTCGGGGGAGCCGAGCAGCAGATCGTCATGGCCGTCGCCGTCGAAGTCGCCCGTGGTGGCCACGGGTGCCTCATCGGGCAGGACCGTGTACGCGCCGCCCGCCCCCGGATGGACGAGAGCGGCCCCGTCGAAGCTGCCGTCCTCGTCGTAGCGGCCACCGACGACGAGGTCGTCCGAGCCGTCGCCGTCGAAGTCACCGACCGCCAGGGAGCGGTAGTAGTCCGGACTGCCCGGTGCGATCGCCGTGCTCAGCTCGCGGTGGGAACCGGCTCCCGCCTTGGAGATACCGTCGAAGATCCAGACGTTCTCGTCGCTGGTGCCGACGGCCAGTTCGGGGCGCCCGTCGCCGTCGAAGTCACCGACGGCGAGGCGGTTGCCGAAGTGGTCGTGGGCGGTCGGTGCCGGGTCGGAGAGCGTGGTGCCGCCGGCGAGTCCGGAGGTCGAACCCCACAGGACGGCGACGGTGCCGCCGTCCACGTCTCCGCCGACCTTCTCTCTCGGAGTCCCGGCGACGACGTCCGTGTAACCGTCGTCGTTCAGGTCTCCGGTGGCGAGCGCCGATCCGAAGCGGTCGTTCGTCTCCGAGGCGCCGGGTACCCCGGCGGAGTTCTGCGAGACGATCTGATTCCGTCCGGACGATATGCCCCTGGACGAACCGGTGTTCACGACGATCGCGCCGGCGTGCTCGGCACCCGACACAGTGGCCTCCGACCCGGTGACGAGGTCGCCGTAGCCATCGCCGTTGACGTCGCTCTGCCCGCTGGGCACGGCGGAGGGGGCGGCCTCGGCGGAGGGCACGGCGAGCAGCCCTGCGGCGAAAGCCGCAGCGGAAAGGGCGAGAGCCGTGCGGGAGAAGTTGCGCATCGTGCGTGTCTTTCCTGTCATTCCTGTGGATCGGACGGACGGACCGGTGCCGCTCCGTTGCGCAGGGCGGGAACGGTCTCTGGGCGAGAGCACCCTGGCCGGTGAACCGGAGGGAGGTGTACCGCTGTTGAAGGTCCCCTGAGTACTCCGGGGCCGTAGGGACGAGACTCACTGCGGCGGCGAAAAGTTGTACGGACGGGGCAGACGAAACGAGCCTGGCCGGCCCAGGCCGCCGCCCCGTAAGAGCCGCCTTCCTGTGGCCCCCCACCGCGGTGCGCGCCTGATCACCGACACACCGAGAGGCACCGGGCAGACCGCATTCCGGGGTGCAGGTGAGGACGACACGGTGAACGCGCAGGGTGACGACGAGATCGGTGAGGCGTTCGAGGGCTTCGAGGGCCTGCCGCGGGCCGTGCGGGTCGCCGGAACGGGTCGCTGTGCTTGTGCGCGAGCCGATCCGGGGGGACGCTGGAGGGCATGCCTGCGGTGGAACGCCGGAAGCGTTCCACAGGAGCGAGGTAGGCGCTATGAACGTACCCGACCAGCACCGGAGCGATCACCACCGGCTTCTGGCGGACCCGCCCACCACCCGCCGGGTCGCCGTGATCACCCTCGGTGAGGCGGACGTGGTGACGGGCTGGAGTCCCGGCGCCCGGTACCTCCTGGGCTACCTCGCCGACCAGGTCGTGGGCGTGCCGGTGGGACGCCTCATCGCCTCCGACCCCGGAGTCCTGTCGTCGGTCACCGAGGAATGGGACGGCGACGTCACCCTGCGGCACGCGAGCGGGCGCCTGCTGACGGTTCCGGTGCGGGCGTGCCGCCTCTCCGACGGCGGCGCGGGTCAGCGGGCACTGCTGGCCGTCGCACCGGAGGACGACGCGGCGGACGGCACGGCCCACGGCACCGCGGCCGACACGGCAGCCGGACCGCACCACGGCACGCACCACGTCACACACGACGTCACCCACGACGTCGCGGAGGTCTTCGCGCTCCCCGACGGCCCGGCCATGCTGGACTGGCTGTTCAGTGCGTCCCCCGTGCCGCTCACGGTGTACGACACCGACCTGCGCTGCGTCTGGCAGAACACCGCCATGAGCAGGATGACCGGCACCTCCCAGTGCGAACGGCGGGGGACACGGCCGGGTGACGTCCTGACCAGCCCGGACATCGCCCGGTGGGAGGCGTGCATGCGCGAGGCGATGCGCAGCGGCACCGACGCTGCCCCCTGCACGATGCACGCGCGCACGCGGGCCGACCCCGACCACGACCGCGTCCTGCTGGCCACCGCCTCCCCGCTGCGGGGCAGCGCGGGCCGGATACTCGGCGTGTGCGCCACCGTGCACGACGTGACCGAGCCGCACGCCTACCGGGAGCGGCTGGCCCTCCTGAACGAAGCCGGCGCACGCATCGGCAGCACGCTCGACCTGAGCGTGACCGCCCAGGAACTCGCCGACGTGCTCGTGCCCCGGCTCGCCGACTTCGTGAGCGTCGACCTGCTGGAGCCGCTGCTCCGCGGCGACGAACCCGGCCCCGTCGTCACCGGCGTCACGCTGCGCCGCATGGCGCACCAGTCCGTGAACGAAGGCGCCCCGGAGGCCACGGCCGCGCCCGGCGCCGTGGACACGTACCCGCCGTCCTCGCCCCCGGTCCGCTGCCTCGCCGAGGGCCGCCCGCTGCTGCTCAGGTGCAGGGACTCCCGGGTCAGCCGGTGGTTCGCGGACGACCCGGTGCGGGCCGAGCGCGCCGAGCAGTACGGCTTCCACTCGTGGCTGCTGGTCCCCATCCGCGCGCGGGGAGTGACCCTTGGTCTGACGGTGTTCTGCCGCTCCTGGCCGAACCAGCCGTTCGAGCACGACGACCTGCTCCTCGCCGAGGAGGTGGTGACCCGTGCGGCCATCTCCCTCGACAACGCCCGCAGCTACACCCGCGAGCACACCGCCGCGCTCGCCCTCCAACGGAGCCTGCTCCCCCGGGAGCTTCCGCGCCGTCCCGCGCTGGAGGCCACCTTCCGGTACCTGCCCGCGAGTTCCCAGTTCGGCGTCGGCGGCGACTGGGTCGACGTGATACCCCTGTCGGGCGGCCGTGTCGCCCTGGTGATCGGCGACGTGGTCGGTCACGGCATCCACGCCGCCGCCACCATGGGCCGCCTGCGCACGGCCGTACGCACCCTCGCCGACGTGGACCTCGCCCCCGACGAACTGCTGACCCGCCTCGACGACCAGGTCACCCATCTCGACGCCGGTGAGGCGGGCGCACCGGAAGGGTCCGACACCTCCGAGGCGACGGCGAGCTGCCTGTACGCCGTGTACGACCCCGTCACCCGGAACTGTTCCGTCGCCTCCGCCGGGCAGCCGCCGCCGGCGCTGCTCACCCCGGACGGCGACGTCACGTTCCCGGCGGTCGAATGCGGCCCCCCGCTGGGAGGTTGCGGCCTGCCCTACGTGACCAGCGAGCTGCGGCTGCGGGACGGCAGCGAACTCGTCCTCTACACCGACGGGCTGATCAGCACCCGCGCCGGCGAGATCGACGAGAACCTGGAACGGCTGCGTCGCGCGCTGGCCCGCCCGGCCTCCTCCGTGGACGCCCGCTGCGACGCGGTCGTCCGGGCCCTTCTGCCGGAGCACCCCGAGGACGACGTGGCGGTACTGATCGCCCGCACCCACGCCCTCGACGAGGACCGGGTCGCCACGTGGGACGTGCCCGCCGACCCGGCGGTCGTCGCCGACGCCCGGTCCTGGGCCACCCGCCGGATGGCCGGGTGGGGCCTGGAGGACATGGCCTGCGTCACCGAACTGGTGGTGAGCGAACTCGTCACCAACGCCATCCGCTACGGGACTCCCCCCATCCAGCTCCGGCTGATCAAGGACAACGCCCTCATCTGCGAGGTCTCCGACACCAGCAGCACCGCCCCGCATCTGCGCCGCACCCCGGTCTTCGACGAAGGCGGACGCGGCCTTCTCCTGGTGGCACAGCTGACCCAGCGCTGGGGCAGCCGGCACAGCCGCGACGGCAAGACGATCTGGTGCGAACAGCCCGTCCCTCCGGAGGCACGCGACGCCTGACACCCCGTCCAGCGGCGGCTGCTCGGGGTGTTCGAGGTTCCGCTTCCGCCTAGGACCTGTCCGACGGATCTTCTCGGGCCCGCGACGACGGCTACGGGCACCTCTCCCCCGTGGCCCTTCGGGCACGGGGGTGCCCCCACCGTTGTCGCATCGCGCGAGTACGACACGTACGCGCTGCGATCCTCCGCCTTGCGATGCGTCCCCACGGTCCTGGCGGACCTGGGGAGACCCCATGCATCCGACGCCGCGGGCTGACCCTCAAAGATCCGCCGGACAGGGCCTAGGATCGTCGTTCGTGGACTGGGTGGGGCGCGTCGGGGAGTTGCGGCAGTGGAGCGCGAACGGGGTGCGGGCGCCGCACAAGCCGTTGCTGCTGCTGTACGCACTGGGGCGGTTCCAGGAGGACGCGGACGCGGGGCTGCGGTACAGCGCCGTGGAGAACGACCTGAAACGGCTCCTCGCGGAGTACGGCCCCGCGCACCGGACGACGCCGGCGTACCCGTTCCACCATCTGGCCGGCGACGGGGTGTGGGAGGTGCGCACCGACGGCGGGCAGGGCAGCCCGGGCACGGGTGTGGGCGCGCTGCGGGAGTCGGGGGCGACCGGGCGGCTGGCCCCCGGGCTGCGGCAGGCGCTGGCGGATGACGCGGGACTCGCCGACCGGCTGGCGGCCGTGCTGCTGGATCTGCACTTCCCTCCGTCGCTGCACGAGGAGTTGCTGGATGCGGTGGGCCTCGCGACGGGGGCGGGCGTGACGGACGTGGTGACGGACGTGGTGCCGTCCGCGCGCGGGCGGCGGGACCGGCGGACACGCGACCGTCGGATGCGGGATGCCGTGCTGACCGCGTACGAGTACCGGTGCGCGTTCTGCGGCTACGACGGCAGCATCGGCGCCGTGCCCGTCGGGCTGGAGGCGGCGCACGTGCGGTGGTGGGCGTTCGACGGGCCGGACGCCGTCGAGAACGGTCTCTGCCTGTGCTCGCTGCATCACCGGTTGTTCGACAAGGGGGTGCTCGGCGTCGGCGTGAGCCGGGAGGTCATGGTGTCCCAGCACTTCGTCGGACGGGGACGGGCGGCACGGGAACAGGTACTGGAGCTGGCGGGACGGCCGCTGATCGGGCCGCAGCGCGGCGCGGCGACGGTCGCGGCGGACCACCGCGACTGGCACGCGCGCAACGTGTTCCGCGGCGCGCCCCGGCAGGCCGTCCGCGCCGAGTAGCCGGTTCCGCCGGCCGGGGCGGGGGTACCCGCCGACGCGTGATGTGGGTCGGGACGTCCGGGTGGCAGTACCGGGACTGGCGCGGAGTGCTGTACCCGGCGCAGGTGCCGCAGCGGCTCTGGCTGGAGGAGTACGCGCGGCGGTTCGCCACGGTGGAGAACAACTCCGCCTTCTACCGGTTGCCCGCCACGGAGACGTTCGCCGGTTGGCGGGAGCGGACGCCGGAGGGGTTCGTGATGACCGTCAAGGCCAGCCGGTATCTCACGCACATCCGGCGGCTGCGGGAGCCGTCCGAGCCGGTGGCGCGGCTGATGGGCCGGGCCGTGGAAGGGCTGGGCGACCGGCTGGGGCCGGTGCTGGTGCAGTTGCCGCCCGGTTTCCGCGCGGACGTGGACGCGCTCGACGCGTGCCTGCGGTGCTTCCCGCGCGGGGTGCGGGTGGCCGTCGAGCTGCGGCACGCCTCCTGGCGGGAGGAGCGGCATGCCCTGCGGGCGGTGCTGGAGCGCCACGACAGCCCGCTGTGCTGGGCGGACCGCCTGTCGCGTCCCGTCACCCCGCTGTGGCGGACGGCTTCCTGGGGGTACGTGCGCCTGCACGAGGGCGCCGCGCGACCGTGGCCGCGGCACGGCCGGCAGGCGCTTCGCGCCTGGGCGGAACGGATCGCGGACGCGTACGCCGACCGGGACGACGTGTTCGTCTACTTCAACAACGATCCCGGCGCCGCGGCGGTCCTCGACGCCGTCCACTTCGCCCGGAGCGCGGCAGCCGCGGGCCGCACGACGACGCCGGTTCCCGCGTCCGTTCCGTGAGGTGGCCCACGGAACGGGCCCGTCACCCCGTCGGCAACCACGGCCGCCGCGTCCGCGTCTCTACCCGAGATCGGGTGAACTTCGACGAGAGGGGGCGGACGTGGCGCTGTTCGGGAACGCGCACACCATCGACGCGGGGAAGGCGCAGCAGGACTACGGGCGGCTGCTGGGGAACGGCGAACGGGTGCACGTGGCGTACCAGTTGGTCCGGGACGTCATCCTCTTCACCGACCGGCGGCTGATCCTGGTCGACAAGCAGGGGATCACCGGCAAGAAGACGGAGTACCACTCGGTGCCCTACCGGAGCATCACGCACTTCTCGGTGGAGACGGCCGGCACCTTCGACCTGGACGCCGAGCTGAAGATCTGGCTGTCCGGGAGCCCGGCGCCGATCGAGAAGACGTTCACCAAGGGCGTCGACATCTACGAGGTGCAGGCCGTCCTCACCCAGTTCGTGGCCCGGTAGCCGCAGTCGCCCCGCCCGCCCCGCGTGCAGCGGCCGCCTGGGGGAAAACCGGATGCCGCGGGGCGCGGGCCGCTCTAGGGTCGCGGGGGACGTTCCGGAGAGCCGAGTGCGGCCGGGGCCGGGGCGCGTCGGCCGGAGGGGTGGATGCGTGCAGTACCGCGGGTTGGGCACGAGCGGAGTGACGGTTTCCGAGATCGGGTACGGCGCCTGGGGCATCGGGGAATCCGGCTGGGTCGGTGCGACCGAGGACGAGTCGCTGCGCGCGCTGCACCGCGCCCTCGACCTCGGCGTCACCTTCGTCGACACGGCCCGGGGCTACGGCGAGAGCGAGCGGATCGTCGGGCGCGTCGTCCGGGAGCGGCGACGCGACGAGGTGCGGGTCGCCACCAAGGTGCCGCCGCTGAACGGGGTGTGGCCCGCCCCGGACGGGCTCGACCCGGCGGAGACGTTCCCCGGGGAGCACATTCGCGCGAGCCTGGAGACCAGTCTCCGCAGCAGCGGGCTGGACCACTTCGACCTGCTGCAGTTCCACGTGTGGAGCGACGAGTGGGTCGGGCGCGGCGACTGGCTGGAGACGGTCACCGCGCTGAAGCAGGAAGGGAAGATCGGCCTGTTCGGCATCTCCGTCAACGACCACCAGCCGGGCAATGCCGTCGGCCTGGTGCGCTCCGGTGCCGTGGACAGCGTGCAGGTGATCTACAACGTCTTCGACCAGTCGCCGGAGGACGAACTGCTGCCGGCCTGCGTGGAGCACGGCGTGGGCGTCGTCGTGCGGGTGGCCCTGGACGAGGGCGGCCTCACCGGTCGGATCACGGCGGACAGCACGTTCCCCGAAGGTGACTTCCGCCGCCGCTACTTCCGTGACGACAGGCCGGCGCAGGTCGAACGGCGGGTGGACGCGCTGACCACCGACCTCGGCATCGGACGGGACGAGACGGCCGAGCACGCGCTGCGCTTCGTACTGAGTTCGCCTGCGGTGTCCACCGTCATCCCCGGCATGCGGACCGTGCGGAACGTCGAGCGCAACGTGGCGGTCAGCGACGGGCGCGCGCTGGCCGCCGGGAAGCTCGCCGTGCTCCGGAAGCACCGGTGGCCGCGCAACTTCTACTCCTGAGCGGCGGACCCCGGGGCCGCCCGCGCCCCCTGAGCGGCGCCCCTGCCGCGCCGCCCGGGGAGGGTGGTCAGGGGCCGGCGACGAGGCGGTTGGCGGCGGCGGCCTTGGCGGACTCCAGCAGGGCGAGGAGTACGTTCTTGCTGGAGCTGCGGTGGCGGACGTCGCACATGATGACCGGCGCCGGGGTGCGCAGGTTGAGGGCGGTGCGGATCTGGTCGGTGCTGAACTCGCGGCGTCCGTAGAAGCAGTTGACGCCCACGGCGAAGGGGATGCCGCGCTGCTCGAAGAAGTCCACGGAGGCGAAGCAGTCGCTCATCCGGCGGGGGTCGGCGAGGACGACGGCGCCGATGGCGCCGAGCGAGAGGTCGTCCCACATGAACCAGAAGCGGTCCTGGCCGGGGGTGCCGAAGAGGTACAGGACGTGGTCGGCGTCCAAAGTGATGCGGCCGAAGTCCATGGCGACCGTGGTGGTCTTCTTGTCCGGCGTGCCGGCGAGGTCGTCCACGCCGAGGCTCGCCGTGGTCATGTACTCCTCGGTCTCCAGCGGCGCCACTTCGCTGACCGAGCCGATCATGGTGGTCTTGCCGACGCCGAAGCCGCCCGCGATGAGGATCTTCAGTGCCGTCGGCATCGCGACGGGGCCATTCATCCGGTCAGAGTTCGCGTATACCACGAATGACCCTTTCCAGTAGTTCCACGCTCGGTGCGCCGGACTCCGTGCCGGGCACCTTGATGGTGATCATCGATCTGTCGAGCAGGTCGCCGCAGAGCACCTTGACCACGCTCGGGGGGAGGTCCAGACGGGCGGCGACCTCGGCGACCGCCAGCGGCCGCTCCCGGCAGAGTTCGAGGATGGCCGCCGACTCCGACTGGTCCACGTACCCGGGCGGCAGCATCGAGGGTCCGGTGGCTCTGACCAGCGTGATCAGGGTGAAGTCGGACCGGTCGTGGCTGGTGCGTCCCTGGGTGACCGTGTAGGGCCGGACGAGGTAGCCGGCCCCCTCGTCGAACCACGGCCTGTCCTTCGGAATGCTCAATTCCCCCTGCTGTGCCCGTGGGAGGCGACCTCCGTGCGTGGTGCGGCACTGAGGTATTCCCCGACCTTCTGAACGATCATCGCCATCTCGTACGCGGCTATCCCCGCGTCCACCTGATCCGATGCCAGGACGGCCAGTCGGGCACCGTATCCGGCATTGGTCACGAAGAGGAAGGCGTTGTCCATCTCGATCACGGTCTGCCGGACCTGGCCGCCGGAGAAGTGGCGGGCGACGCCGTGCGAAAGGCTCTGCAGTCCGCTGGCGACCGCGGAGAGGTGCTCGGCGTCGTCACGGGCCATGCCCTCCGACCAGGCCAGCGTCAGACCGTCCTGGGAGAGCAGGATGGCGTGGTGCACTTCGGGAACACCGGCCACCAGATTGTTGAGAAGCCAGTTCAGGTCGCCGCTGGCGGTGGGCTGGGTCATCGTCGTGTGTTCTTCCTCAAGATTCCTGGGAACCGGTGCCGTACTCCGGCCTGTCCATCGGCGCCTCGTGACCGCCGGCGGGGGGTGCCGGCGTCGAGGGCGTGGACGACGAAGCGGGCGATGGGGGCGGAGGGGGCGGAACGGGCCGCGTGTTGCGTGCACGCCGGTTGGCCGACTGGATCGCGCCGATGGCCGCGCCCGCCCTGTCGGGGGACGGCGGGCCGGCGCTCTCCGGCGACTCGTTCGGCGAACGGCGCAGCGGGGCGGCGAGGTTCTCGCCCCGGACCCGGGTCGGGAGGGTCTTCGGCATGGCGATCCCGTCCGGCCCGGGAGGGCTGTCGGCAGAGGCGGCGGAGGGCTCGGGAGCCCGCTCGGCCGACGGTGCGGAGGTGCGCTGGGGAAGGGGAGGCGGAGGCGGCGCGGCGGAGGTACCGCTGCCGTGGTCGGGCCCGCGGCCGTGGTCGCGGCCGTATTCGGGTGCGGCACCGGGGCCGTGCCCGGGTCCGTCCTCAGGGCCCGGGTAGAGGCCGGCACCGCCGGACATGCGGGCGGAACCGTGGTCGTAGCCACCGCCGTAGGCGCGGTCGTGACCCTGCTCGGGGCCCTGCCCGGACGGGAGTCCGGGGGCGTGCCCGGGGGTCCGGGCGTAGGCGGGTTCGAGCGAGGGGCCGGAGCCGTACGAGGCGGCGGGGGCCGGGGCGTGTGGTGCGGGTGCCGGATCTGCGGCCGGGGGCTGCTCGGAGCGCGCGGCCGCCTCCGACAGGCCCGCGTCCGCGGCCGGTTCGTCAGTGCTTGGCAGAAGACCTGCACCTCCGTACGAGGGAAAGCCGTCGCTGTCGTCGCTCGCGGACGCCACGGCGGCCATGGTCATGCCGGATCCGCTCCCCGCCCCCGCGGGTGCCGGTCCGACGGATGCCGCTGCGGCCGGGGCCGGGGAGGCCGGGGCCGCGGCGGCGGCGGGGAGCGCGGAGGCTGCCGCCGGTTCGGCGGGCAGCGCGGTCTCGCTCACCGAGGAGGACGCGCCCAGGAGCCCGGCACCGGCCGGCATCGGCCGGTCGGCGCTCTCCTGGCGCCGGTCCACGATGCTGGACAGCAGCGACTTGGTCTCCTCCAGCAGCTCGTGCGGCAGCAGCACGATGGCCAGCGTGCCGCCGTAGTGGGAGCGGCGGAGGGAGACTTCGAGGTGGTGGCGGCGGGCGAGGCGGGCGACCACGAAGAGGCCGAGGCGCGGAGTCTCGCCCAGCGACATCATGTCGAGGCGGGGCGGCTCGGACAGCAGCCGGTTGATGTGGGCGTACTTGGCTTCCGGCATGCCCAGGCCGCGGTCCTCGACCTCGAGGGCGAGGCCGTTGGCGACGTGGGAAGCGCTTACGGAGACCTTGGTCTCCGGCGGGGAGAAGGCGGTGCCGTTCTCGATGAGCTCCGCGAGGAGGTGCACGACGTCGGCGACGGCCGGACCGACCAGGGACACCTGGGGAGCGGGCTGGGCGTCGACGCGGCGGTAGTCCTCGGTCTCGGATATCGCGCTGCGCAGCACTTCGTAGATCGGTACGGCCCGGCTCCAGCGGCGCACGGGCGGGGCGCCGCCGAGGATCACCAGGTTCTCGGTGTGCCGGCGGACGCGGGTGGCGAGGTGGTCGACCGCGAAGATGTCCTTCAGCAGGTCGGAGTCGTGGTGCTTGCGCTCCAGCTCGTCCAGCTTGGGGATGAGTCGGGAGATCAGCACCTGGGTGCGGCGGGCCAGTCCGAGGAACACCTGCTCGGAGCCTTCGCGGCCGCGGGCCTGTTCGGCGAGGGTGTCGCCGACGGACTTGCGCAGCTGGTGCAGCGCGTAGGCCATGGCGCCGACCTCGTCGTCGCCGTGGCTGCGGTCCGGTGCGGGCTCCTCGGGGAGCTTCTTGTCGCCGGTGGTGAGCTGCCGTACGAGCTGCGGCAGTCCGGTTCCGGCCAGTTCCACGGTCTCCCGGTGGAGCCGGTGGAGGCGGCCGGTGAGCCCGCGGGAGTACCGCCAGACCAGCAGACAGGTGGTGATGAGCACGGCGCCGGCGATGATGCTGCCGATGGCGACCCACATCACCAGCTCGTCGGCGCGCGCCGGGTTCTCCTCCGTCTGCCGTTCGACGACCAGCGCGGTGGCCGCGAACGCCCAGAGCCCGACGAGAACGATGACAGGTGTCACTGTCAGCAGGACGAGCGAGTGTGTCAGGGACTTACCGTGCACGGCTCTGTGTGCCGTAGGCCTACTTGACAAACCTGGCATCTGGGTCCTCGTGCGAAGGTGTCAGCAAGGAGTTTCAGTGGGTTCCGCCCACGCCAAGCGCCTTTCGCGCAGCGTCGGTTGACCGGTCATCGTCGCGTACCGACTGACTGCCGAACCGTATCAGGGTCGTAGTGCGCCTTCGACAGTAAGAGGAGAGCTCGGTAGACGGGGGTCCCATTCGCCCGGATAGCGACGCCACACGGACACGACCGGTGACGCATGTGTGCGTGAACGACGCCGTCCGCTCACCTTCCGTTCACATGGCGGCCAGCAGTTGAGGGGTGTAGAGCGCCTTGATGGTGGCGGCTCCGGCGACGATGTCGAAGTAGGTGGCGGTGAGCTCCGCGTCCTTGGCGACGGCGCGCAGCAGGGTGAGCCGCTGGTCGTGCACCTCCAGCCGGGCGGCGGACAGCGTGCCCTGGTAGCCGTCGCTCAGTGCCTCGTCGCGCTCGAGCGCGTACCCGGCGAGCGCGGCGTCCAGCCCGGCGGGGTCGTGGAGGTCGGCGCCGACGTGCCGGACCAGGCACTCGGCCTGGAAGAAGGCGTCGCTGATGCCGCGCGCGGTGATGGAGTCCTTGTGGTGACCGGCGTCGCCGACCAGGGCCCAGCCGGGGCCGGCGGCCTGCCGGAAGTAGTTCTGCTGGTCGCCGGTACCGCGCAGCCGCTCCATCGGCAGCCGGCCGCGCAGCCGGTCGGCGAGGGCGGGCGCGGTGGTGCGTATCTGCTCGAGATAGGCGCGCTGCGCGTCGGTGCGCACCTCGTCGAAGCGGTCCTGCGGGAAGTAGGCGAGCACCAGCGTCGCGGCGTCGTTGGTGGGGACGGCGGCCACCCAGGCGCCGGGGCGCTCGTACAGCTCGAAGCAGGCGGGGACGTCGTCCCAGTAGGAGTAGTAGGCGCAGGTGAGGCGCGAGTCCTCGACGGTGAAGGGGGCCTCGACGAGCCGGGCGACGGTGGAGCGCATCCCGTCCGCGCCGATGACCAGCGGCGCGTGCTCGGTGAAGCGCCGGCCGCCGTAGGTGCCCTGCACGCCGACGACGCGTCCGGTCTCGTCGTGCAGGAGGGCGTTCACGGAGCAGCGTTCACGGACCTCGACGCCTGCTTCGGCCGCCGCCTCCACCAGCAGGGCGTCGAGCACGCGGCGGCGCGGGGCGTAGCCCGCACGCTGGCCGTCGACGCCGTGGCCGCAGCCCTCCAGGCGGACGTCCGCGACCTCGTAGACGGCACGTTCCAGCGGCGGGCAGCCGGTGGCGCGCAGCCGGTCGAGCAGACCCCAGCGGGCGAGCGTGGCGACTCCGGGCTGGTGGATGAGGTGGGTGGAGAGGGTGTCGGACGGAAACTCCGCCCGGTCCATCAGCAGCACCCGGTATCCGGCGCGGGCGAGCAGCATGGCCGTCGGGGAGCCCGCGCAGCGGGCGCCGACCACGATGGCGTCGAACATGTACGGCCTCACAGGTCTTCGGGGCGTGCTCACGGGGCGTGCTCGCAGTGCTCTCGCGGTTCACGTGGTCCGGCCGGGCTTCACCGGGCCGTCGGCGCGGACTGCCCGACCCGGGCGAGCACCGCGTGGCGGTCGATCTTGCCGTTGGTGTTGTGCGGCATCTCGGCCAGCACCTCGATGCGCCGGGGCAGCATGTACTCCGGCAGCCTGTCGCGCAGCCCGGCGAACAGGGTGTCCGCGTCGAGGCCGGTGCCGCTGACGGCGGCGACCAGTTCCTGCTGGCCGTCCGGTCCGGGGACGGCGACGACGGCGGCCTCGGTCACACCGGGCCGGGTGCGCAACGGGCCCTCGACCTCGCCGAGTTCGATGCGGTAGCCGCGGACCTTGACCTGGTGGTCGGTGCGGCCGAGGTGCACCAGCCCGAAGTCCTCCCGGGCCACCCGGTCGCCGGTGCGGTACCAGTGCGCCTCGGTGAGCGGCCCGTTGCCGTCGTACGGGTGGACGGTGCCGTCGTCGTCGATGGCGAGGAAGCGTCCGGCGTCGTCGGCGGCGTCCAGGTAGCCGGGGAAGCGCTGCGGACCGCGTACGCACAGCTCCCCGACGTCGCCCGGCCGGCCCTGCTCGTCGAGCACCACGACCTCGGTGGTGGGGTACGGCTCGCCGATCGGCATGGTGCCGTTCGGCGTCTGCGGCCAGTCCTCGACGCGTGGGCCGGGACGATACTGGGTGCAGGAGATGGTGGTCTCCGTCGGCCCGTACAGCACTTCGAGGGTGGAGCGGGGCGCGGCGGCCTGCCAGGCGCGGGCCAGCGGCGCGGGCAGCGCCTCGCCGCCGAAGATGCTCCAGCGCAGGTCCGGCATGCTGTCCGGGCGCAGGGTTCCCAGTCGGGAGGCGAACGACGCGATCGCGGGCACCGAGAACCAGTGCGTGAGGCGGCGGGAGTTGACGAACTTCACCGGCGCCATGAGCTGCGCCTGGGTCGGGACGACCAGAGTGCCGCCGGAGGCCCAGGCGACGAACAGGTCGTGCACCGAGCCGTCGAAGGTGAGCTCGAAGGACTGGGAGAGCCGGGAGCCGGGACCGATGGCGTACCGCTGGGCGATGTGCGCCAGGTGGGTGCAGATGTTGCGGTGCAGGACCGGCACGCCCTTCGGAGTGCCGGTGGAGCCGGAGGTGAAGATCACGTACGCCACGTCGTCCGGTCCCGCCGGTCCGGGCTCGGCGGCGACGGTGGCGGCGTGGTCGGCGCCCGGAGTGACGTCGTCCCGGTCCAGGAGCAGCAGCGGTACGCCGGTCTCCTTCCCGGCCTCGGCGTCCTCGGCGATCGTCAGGTCGAGGCCGGCCGCCCCCGCGACGGCCGCGTTGCGGCCGGGCGGGAAGCCCGGGTTGAGCGGCACCACGGTGGCGCCGGTGCGCAGGATCGCGAGGTAGCCGACGTAGGCGGCGGCCGTACGTCCGGCGAGCAGGCCCACCCGGCGGGGCGGCGCTCCGCCGGCGGCGGCGGTGAGACGGGCGGCGGCACGGTCGGCGAGATGCCGCAGCTCGGCGTACGTCAGGCGCTCGTCGCCGATCTCCAGGGCGGTGGCGTCGGGGTGGGCGGCCGCCGCGCGGGAGAAGACCTCGTAGAGCGTTCTCGGCGCGGTGGTGTTCGCGGTGGTGCTCGCGGCGGTCATGCGACCTTCGCCTCCAGGCCGGAGATCCACGCGCGGAAGGCGCGCACGGTGCGCAGCTCCGCCAGGTCTTCGATGTCGACCTCCAGCCCGTGCTGTTCGGCCAGCTGGAGCACGATGCCGAGGCGGGCGAGGGAGTCGATGCCGATCTCCGCGAGCTGCGAGTCGTCCGAGTAGGCGGTACGGGCGTGTTCGCGCAGCACCCGGCCGGCGAGGTCCGGTGCCTCGCCGTCCGCGTCCAGATCGGGGGTCTCGCCCGCCCAGTAGCGGCGCGTCTGCCAGGCGTAGTGCGGCAGCGGCACGAAGCGCCCGGCCTGCGGGAACACCTCGGCCCAGGGCGGGAGTACGCCGGCCCGGTACTGCTCGGCGGCGGCCTCCAGCAGCTCCCGGCGCTTGACGTCGGCGGACCGCAGGCCCAGGTAGCGCTCCGCCATGCTGGCCAGCGCGCCCTTGCGCCGGTCCTGGCCGGCGGGCGGTTCGGCCGGCGGGACGGCGTCCGGCACGGCGGTGACCTGAAGTGCTTCCGCCAGCTCCTCGTGGGTGGCCCCGATCACGGCGAGCCGGTGCTGGTGGTGCTCTCTGCGGGTGGCGGCGCTGAAGCAGACGTCGGCCAGCGGAAGGACCGAGCCGCGCCCGCCGGGGGACAGGTAGCGGACGTACGCCTCGGCGAGGTCCGCGAGCGCCTGCGGCGAGCGCGCGGACACGGCGAGCAGCTGCGGCTCGGCGACGTGTTCCGGTGCGGGAGCCAGCGCCGGGTCGATCGCACGGGTCTGGCCCTGGCTGAGCACCAGGTGGGCGTTGAGGCAGGACGCGCCCTGACCGGAGACACCGGCCAGCAGCGGCCGTTCACGGCCGGAGAGGTCCTGCGGTTTGGCGGGCAGCTCCAGCGGCAGTTCGTCCCAGGGGACCAGGGGGTTGGGGGTGTCGAAGTGCAGGTTTCCGGGGACCTGCTCGTGCTCCAGACACAGCACCGTCTTGATGAGGCCGGCGATGCTTCCGGCCGCTTCGGCGTGCCCGATATTGGTCTTGACCGATCCGACCAGGCAGGGCCGCTCCGCGGGCCTGCCCTCGCCCAGGACGCGGCCGAGCGCGCCGAGTTCGAGGTGGTCGAGTGAGGGCGAGCCGGTGCCGTGCGCCTCCACGAAGTCGATGTCCGCCGGATTCACCCCGGCATCCTCGTACGCCCACCGCAGTACGTCCAGTTGCCCCTCGAGGGAGGGCAGCAGAAGCGAGTCGCCGGTGCCGCCGTCGTTGCCGACGGCGCTGCCGCGGATGACGGCGCGTATCCGGTCGCCGTCGGCGAGCGCGGCGGCCAGCGGCTTGAGGACGACCACGCCGACACCGTCGCTCGGCGAGTAGCCGTCGGCGCCCGCGTCGCCGAACTTGCTGCGTCCGTCGCGGGCGAGGGTGCCGGCCTGGGTCATCATCACGCCCTCGTCGGGACGCAGCGGGATGTTGACCCCTGCGGCGAGGGCGAGGGGTATCTCCCCGGCGCGCATCGCCTGCACGGCGGAGTGCACGGCGGAGAGCGACGAGGAGCAGGCGGTGTCGACCAGGATGCTGGGGCCGCGCAGGTCGAGGGCGCGGGAGACGCGTCCGGGCAGCAGGGGACGGAAGTTGTGGAAGTAGGAGGGCGCGACGGACTGGAGGCCCTGGCGGAACTGGTTCTCCAGGTAGTCGGCCCGGGTGTTGCCGACGTAGACGCCGGTGCGGCTCCCCGCGAGGGTGCCGGCGCACTGTCCGGCGTCCTCCAGAGCCTCCCAGGACGTCATGAGCAGCAGGCGTGCCTGCGGGTCGAGTTCGGCGGCCTCGGTGGGGGACATGCCGAAGAACTCGGCGTCGAAGTCGCCGGCCCCTTCGACGTAGCCCGCCCGGCGGGCGGCGAGGGTACCGGGCTCGGATCCGGCGGAGTAGAGGGCTTCGACGTCGTAGCGTTCCGCCGGGGTCTCGCTCGTCGCGTCGATGCCGGCCTCGAGTAGTTCCCACAACCGATCGGCATCCGCCGCACCGGGGAACCGGCAGGCCAGGCCGATGACAGCCACGGAGCGCTCATCGACATCTCCTGCGGACCTGCCACCCATCGGAACTCTCCTTCGCTGCGTTGTGTGCTTGTTTCTTGACCGGCCGTCGACAAGCGAACCCGCCAATGATCAATGACGGAAGCGCATACGTGAACCCGGAGGACGCGAGCTGAACCACACACTCCGGTTTTACCTGGGGGGCCGATTGTCCTACGCAAGGACGAATCAGGCCCATCGACATGAAGCCAACTGGCGCAAAGTCACCGGGTGTCGGTTAAACACGCAGGACTGTGGACAGCCTGAGAGATTGACCACACGGCAACTGATACCGGCATGTGCCTGCGGCAGCAGTCACCGCTTGTCCCTGATGTTGCCCGGGGGGCGGTGCGGAAGACGATATTCTGGTTTCATGGGCGGCCATGGACCCCCTGACGCCCGATCAGCCTGATGACGCCGAGCGGCGTCGGCGACGCCTGCAGCGCCTCGGCCTCAACGCACCGGACCCCGAGGCCGAATTCGACCGCACGGCGCGGATCGCCGCAAGCCTGACCCAGGCTCCGCTCGCCATGGTCAACTTCATCAACGACAAGCAGCAGATGTTCCGCGGCATGTACGCCCCGCGGTCCGGCGACGACGACGGCCAGGAGCGCCGCGCCGTCTCCTTCGACCTCAGCGACATCCCGGACATCCCCCGCTCCGCCCCCACCGACTACGGCTTCTGCCCGCACGTCGTCGCACAGGGCGCACAGCTCGCCCTCGACGACGTCTTCGACTACCCCCGTTTCAAGGGCAACCCGCTGGTCAACGAGATGGGCGTGCGGGCCTACCTCGGTACGCCGCTGCGCGACCACACCGGCGTCATCCTGGGCACGGTGTGCGTCGCCGACATGCGGCCCCGCGAGTGGGACCGCGGCGTGAAGGAGAGCATGCAGCAGCTCGCCGAGACGCTGCTGTCGGAGTTCCGCCTGCGCGACAGCCTGCTCACGCAGCAGGAGGAGATGTTCGCCGTCTTCGACGGCGCCCCCTGGCCCATCATGCTCACCGAGGGCCCCAAGCACGTGCTGCGCTACGCCAACGGCCGCCAGGGCGACGCGTTCGGCCGCGTCCAGCGCCTCAGCGAGGGCCGTACGGTGCTGCCCGGCCTGGACACGGTCGGCGTCTTCAAGGCGATGGACGACGCGTACCGCACCGGCCAGACGACCACCCTGGCGGAGGCGCGCCTCATCACGCGGGACGCCGACACCCCGCAGACGTACTCCTTCACCTGCACTCCGGTGCGCCTCTCCCCGAACGCGCCGGTCAGCGGCATTCTCACGGTCGCGATGAACATCACCTCGCGCCCGGCGACGGAGGACCCGCAGCAGGTCGCCGCCGAGTTCACCCAGCAGCTCGCGCAGTTCGGCACCGGCGACGGGTGGACGCAGCAGCACGGCGGCCCCAGCGGCATGTACCTGCGGTAAGGCCGTCCTCGGGTGCGGGGCGAAGCCCCGCACCCCGGCCGCGTGCCCGGCGCGGAACCGTTCGGCTGCGCCGGGCGGGTGCGGCGGGGGTCAGTCGGCGTCGCCCTCGAGGTCGCCCTCGGCTTCGAGCAGCACCTCCCGGAGCGCCGCGACCGCGGCGGGGTCCGGCTTCTCCCACATGCCGCGCGACTCGGCCTCCAGCAGCCGCTCCGCGATGCCGTGCAGCGCCCACGGGTTGGCCTGCTGGAGGAACTCCCGGTTCTCCGGGTCCAGTACGTAGGTTTCGGCCAGCTTGTCGTACATCCAGTCGGCGACCACGCCCGTGGTGGCGTCGTAGCCGAAGAGGTAGTCGACCGTGGCGGCCAGTTCGAAGGCGCCCTTGTACCCGTGGCGACGCATCGCCGCGATCCAGCGGGGGTTGACCACGCGGGCGCGGAAGACGCGTGAGGTCTCCTCCACCAGGGTGCGGGTGCGTACGGTCTCGGGACGCGTGGAGTCCCCGATGTACGCCTCCGGCGCGCTGCCGCGCAGCGCACGCACGGTGGCCACCATGCCGCCGTGGTACTGGAAGTAGTCGTCCGAGTCGGCGATGTCGTGCTCGCGGGTGTCGGTGTTCTTCGCCGCCACCGCGATGCGCCGGTAGGCGCTCTCCATCGCCTCCCGGGCCGGCGCCCCGTCCAGCCCGCGGCCGTAGGCGTATCCGCCCCACACCGTGTAGACCTCGGCCAGATCGGCGTCGGTGCGCCAGTCGCGGGAGTCGATCAGCTGGAGCAGGCCGGCGCCGTACGTGCCCGGTCGGGAGCCGAAGATGCGGGTGGTGGCGCGGCGTTCGTCGCCGTGCTCGGCGATCTCGGCGCGGGTGTGCGCCCGGACGTGGTTGTCCTGGTCCGGCTCGTCGAGGGACGCGGCGAGCCGGACGGCGTCGTCCAGCAGGCCGACGGTGTGCGGGAACGCGTCCCGGAAGAAGCCCGAGATGCGCAGCGTCACGTCGATGCGCGGGCGCCCCAGCTCCTCCAGGGGCACCGGTTCCAGGCCGGTGACGCGCCGGGACGCGTCGTCCCACACGGGCCGTACGCCCAGCAGCGCCAGCGCCTCGGCCACGTCGTCCCCGGCGGTGCGCATCGCACTGGTGCCCCACAGCGACAGGCCCACGGAGGCCGGCCACGCGCCGTTGTCGGTGCGGTAGCGCTCCAGCAGCGAGTCGGCGAGCGCCTGCCCCGTCTCCCACGCGAGGCGCGAGGGCACGGCCTTGGGGTCCACGGAGTAGAAGTTGCGGCCGGTCGGCAGCACGTTGACCAGCCCGCGCAGCGGTGAGCCGGACGGCCCGGCCGGCACGAACCCGCCGGCCAGCGCGTGCACCGCGTGGTCGATCTCGTCCGTCGTGGCGGCCAGCCTGGGCACCACCTCGCGGGCGGCGAACCCCAGGATGCGGGCCACCTGTTCGTTCTCCCCCGCGGCCACCCCGGAGACCGCGGACGGTTCCCAGCCGGCGTCCTCCATGGCCTGCACCAGCGCCCGCGCCCGCTCCTCCGCCGCGTCGGCGGCCGTACGGGTCGCCGCGGCCTCGTCCAGGCCCAGTGCTTCGCGCAGGCCGGGGAGGGCGGAGGTGCCGCCCCAGATCTGACGGGCCCGCAGCACCGCCAGCACCAGGTTGACGCGCTCCGGTCCGGTCGGGGCACCGCCCAGGACGTGCAGGCCGTCGCGGATCTGCGCGTCCTTCACCTCGCACAGCCAGCCGTCCACGTGCAGCAGGAAGTCGTCGAAGCCGTCGTCGTCCGGACGGTCCGCCATCCCGAGATCGTGGTCGAGCTTCGCGGCCTGGATCAGCGTCCAGATCTGGGCGCGGATGGCGGGCAGTTTGGCCGGGTCCATCGCGGAGATCTGCGCGTACTCGTCGAGGAGCTGCTCCAGGCGCGCGATGTCGCCGTAGGAGTCGGCGCGGGCCATCGGCGGCACCAGGTGGTCGATCAGCGTGGCGTGCACCCGACGTTTGGCCTGCGTGCCCTCGCCCGGGTCGTTGACCAGGAAGGGGTACACCAGCGGCAGGTCGCCCAGCGCCGCGTCGGGCGCGCAGCCCGCGGACAGGCCGGCGTTCTTGCCGGGCAGCCACTCCAGGTTGCCGTGCTTGCCCAGGTGGATCATCGCGTCCGCGCCGAAACCCCCCTCCCCGTCCGGGGCGGCGATCCAGCGGTACGCGGCCAGGTAGTGGTGCGACGGGGGCAGGTCGGGGTCGTGGTAGATCGCGACCGGGTTCTCCCCGAAGCCGCGCGGCGGCTGGATCAGCACCAGCAGGTTCCCGAACCGCAGCGCGGCGAGCACGATGTCGCCCTCGTCGTTGCGGCTGCGGTCGACGAACATCTCCCCCGGCGGCGGCCCCCAGTGCTCCTCCACGGCCTCCCGCAGCGCCGGGTCCAGCTCGGCGAACCAGCGCCGGTAGTCGGCCGCCGGGATGCGCACCGGGTTGCGGGCCAACTGCTCCTCGGTCAGCCAGTCCTGATCGTGGCCGCCCGCGTCGATCAGGGCGCGGATCAGCTCGTCGCCGTCTCCGGATGCCAGCCCCGGAATCTCGGCGTCGCCGAAGTCGTAGCCCTCGGCGCGCAGCCGGCGCAGCAGCGCCACGGCGCTGGCGGGCGTGTCGAGGCCGACCGCGTTGCCGATCCGGGAGTGCTTCGTCGGGTACGCGGACAGCACCAGGGCGATCCGCTTGTCCGCGGGCGGCACGTGGCGCAGGCGGGCGTGCCGGACGGCGATCCCCGCGACGCGGGCGGCCCGTTCGCGGTCGGGCACGTAGGCGGGCAGGCCGTCCGGGTCGATCTCCTTGAAGGAGAACGGGACGGTGATCAGCCGCCCGTCGAACTCCGGGACGGCGATCTGGCCGGCCGCGTCCAGCGGGGACACGCCCTCGTCGTTCTCCTCCCAGGCGGCACGCGAACCCGTCAGGCACAGCGCCTGGAGGATCGGCACGTCCAGCGAGGTGAGCGCGCCCGCGTCCCAGGACTCGTCGTCGCCGCCCGCCGACGCCTCGGCGGGGCGGGTGCCGCCCGCCGCCAGCACGGTGGTGACGAGCGCGTCGGCCGCGCGCAGTGCGTCGATCAGCTCCGGCTCGGGAGCACGCAGGGACGCCACGTACAGGGGGAGCGCGCGGGCGCCCGCCTCCTCCAGCGCAGCGCACAACACCTCCACGAAGGCCGTGTTGCCGCTCATGTGATGCGCCCGGTAGTAGAGGACGGCGACCGTGGGGGCGCCGTCGGCGGGTGCGGGGGCCGTGCGTTCCAGCGGGCCCCAGGTCGGCGCGGCGGCGGGCGGCTCGAAGCCGTGTCCGGTGAGCAGCACCGTGTCGGACAGGAACCGCGCGAGCTGCTCGAGGTTGCCGGGACCGCCGTGCGCGAGGTAGCGGTGCGCCTCGGCGGCGATCCCGACGGGCACCGTCGACGCCGCCATCAGCTGGGCGTCCGGGGCCTGTTCACCGGTCAGCACCACCACCGGCCGGTCCCCGGCGAGCAGCGCGTCCAGCCCGTCCTCCCAGGCCCGCAGCCCGCCCAGCAGCCGGACGACGACCAGGCCGGTGCCGTCCAGGAGCCCCGGCAGGTCGTCCAGGTCCAGGCGGGAGGGGTTGGCGAAGCGGTAGCGCACGGGACCGCCGGCCGCGCGGGCGCTGAGCAGGTCGGTGTCGGACGTCGACAGCAGCAGGACGGCGGGGGAGCCGGACGGGTCGGAGGAGTCGGAGGAGTCGGGTGCGGATCCGGGGGAGTCGGCGGGCTGCGGGTCTCGTTCCGCGGGCGAAAGCGGCATGCGACGTGAAGCCTTCCTCGGGGTGTCCACGCCCCGGGCGGTGTCGGACGGCGGGAGTTCCTGGCTCGTCCGGTTCCTCTTCACCGGACTCACAGTGGCGGGACCGCGCCGGAGTCGCACCGGGCTTCCTCCCCTGTCGCCGTCAACGGCGATGACGGGCATACGACCCGCCGACCAGCATCGTAAGCGCAACGCGGGTGCTCCGGGCCGTGATCCGGGGCATACGGTCCGGGCGTCGTCCGTCTGTATGCTCGCCGCGATGCCGACGCCCCGTGGCCGCACCTCAGCGAGCCCTGCCCCCGTGACGGCCCCCGTCCGGGGCCGTCACGACGCCTGCCCGGGCGCGCTGCGGCTGCACGCCGCGGACGACGGCGCCCTGGCACGGGTACGGGTGCCCGGCGGTGCGCTCACCGCCGCGCAGGCACACCTGCTCGCCGACACGGCGGACCGTCTCGGCGACGGCGCCCTCCACCTCACCTCGCGTGGCAACGTCCAGCTCCGCGGACTCGCCGCCGGCTGCGGCGCCCAACTCGCCGCCCGGCTGCGGGAGGCGGGGCTGCTGCCCTCCGCCGCGCACGAACGGGTGCGCAACGTGGTGGCCACCCCCCTGTCCGGCCTGGACGCCCGCGGGCACGCCGACGTCAGGCCGTGGGTCCGGGAGTTGGACCGCCTGCTGTGCGCCGACCCGGGTGCCACCGGTCTTTCCGGGCGCTTCCTCTTCGCCTTCGACGACGGCCGCGGCGACGTCGCCGCCCTGGGTGCCGACGTGACGGTGACGGCGGCGACGCCCGCGCCGGGTGCCGACGGCACGGCGGACGCGTCCGGCACGGCCGTGGTCCGGGTCGGCACCTCCGGCGCGGCGGTCACCGTCCCGGCGGCGGACGCCCCCGGCGCCGCGCTGTACGCCGCGCAGACCTTCCTCGCCCTCGGCACCGGCGCCTGGCGCGTCTCCGACGCCCCGGACACGGCCGCCGCCGTCACCGAGGCGCTCCGCACCCGCTTCGGACGGCCGTCCCCCGTACCGGGCGCGGGCCCCGCCACGGGTGACGGGCACGACGCCGGCGCCCCACGCGTACGCGACGCCGCCGGGGCGGGCCGCGCAACCCCGGGCGTGCACGTCGAAGGGGCGGGGCCCGCGCCCGGAGTGGTCGTGGCGCCCGGGGGCGTGCACGCCGCCCTGTGCGTGACCGCGCCGCTGGGAACCCTCACGTCCGCGCAGGCGCGCCTGCTCGCCGACCTGGCGCTCACCCGGGGCACCCGCGTACTCCGCGTCACCCCGTGGCGCGGCGTCGTCGTGCCGGGACTCGCGTCGGCCGCAGCGCCCACCGCGCTCGCGGAGACCGGAGCGGCCGGCCTGGTCACCTCGGCCGCCTCGCCGTGGTTCGGCCTCGGTGCCTGCGCGGGACGCCCGGGCTGCGCGGCGTCGCTGTCCGACGTACGCGCGGACGCCCGCGCCGCGGCCGCCGGCCATGACTCCCGGCCGCCGCTGCCGGTGTACCTGTCGGGCTGCACCCGGCGGTGCGGACGTCCGAAGGGCCCGCACGTGGACGCCGTCGCCACCGGCGACAGCCGCTACGAGGTGTCCGTGCCCGGCACGGACGACGCGGGGGAGTTCGCCGCCGCGCTCACCGCCACCGCGGCGGCACGCACCACCGCCGACGGGTGACCAGATGAGCGGCGACCAGACGACCGGGACCATCGAGAGGGGCGGGGCCACCCACATGCACGGGACCGACGACCACCGTGGCGCAGGCCACGCAGGCGCCTACGCGTACGAGAAGGACGGCGCGGCCATCTACCGGCAGTCCTTCGCCACCATCCGGGCGGAGGCGGACCTCGACGGGCTCCCCCCGGACGTGGCGCAGGTCGCGGTGCGCATGATCCACGCCTGCGGCATGGTCGACCTCGTCCGCGATCTCGCCTTCTCCCCCGGCGCCGTCGCGCGGGCCCGCACGGCCCTCCGTGCCGGTGCGCCCGTCCTCTGCGACGTGCAGATGGTGGCCAGCGGCGTGACCCGCAAACGACTGCCCGCCGGCAACGACGTGGTGTGCACACTGTCCGACCCGTCCGTGCCGGAGCTGGCCGCGCAGTTGGGCACCACCCGCAGCGCCGCCGCGATGGAACTGTGGGGCGACCGGCTGGACGGCGGCGTCGTCGCCGTCGGCAACGCGCCGACGGCCCTGTTCCGGCTGCTGGAGATGATCGACGCGGGAGCCCCGCGCCCCGCCGCCGTCATCGGCGTGCCGGTCGGTTTCGTCGGCGCCGTCGAGTCGAAGGCCGCCCTCGCCGCCCACCCGGCCGGCCTGGAACACCTGGTGGTGCGCGGCAGGCGCGGCGGCAGCGCGCTCGCCGCGGCCGCGCTCAACGCGATCGCGAGCGAGGAAGAGTGAACGCCCCCACCCCCGCCTCCGGTTACCCCGTCCCCGTGGACGCCGCCTCCGGTACGGGACGGCTGTACGGCGTCGGACTCGGCCCCGGCGACCCGTCGTTGATGACGATGCGCGCCGTCGAAGCCCTCGCGGCCGCCGACGTGGTCGCCTACCACAGCGCCCGCCACGGCCGTTCCATCGCGCGTTCCATCGCCGCACGGCACATCCGGGAGGACCACGTCGAGGAGGCGCTGGTCTACCCCGTCACGACGGAGGGGACCGACCATCCCGGCGGATACCGCGGGGCGCTGGACGACTTCTACACCGAGGCCGCCGCACGCCTCGCCGCACACCTGGACGCGGGTCTGACGGTCGCCGTGCTCGCGGAGGGCGACCCGTTCTTCTACGGCTCCTACATGCACATGCACAAGCGACTCGCCCACCGCTACCCGACCGAGGTCATCCCGGGCGTCACCTCGGTCAGCGCGGCGGCCGCCCGCCTGGGGACCCCGCTGGTCGAGGGCGAGGAGGTGCTGACGATCCTGCCCGGCACCCTGCCGGAGGAAGAGCTGACGGCACGGCTCGCCGCCACCGACGCGGCGGCGGTGATGAAGCTCGGCCGCACCTTCCCGCACGTGCGCCGCGCGCTGGAACGCTCCGGCCGGCTGGACGAGGCCCTGTACGTCGAGCGGGCGACCATGCCCGGCGAACGCACCGGGCGGCTGGCCGGCACCGACGCCGGCACGGTGCCCTACTTCTCCCTGGCCGTACTGCCCAGCCGGGTGGACGCGCCGCGGCCCGAACGCGCCGCCGGGGACGGCGAGGTGGTGGTCGTCGGCACCGGCCCGGCCGGGCCCTCATGGCTCACCCCCGAGACCCGCGGCGCCCTTGCAGGGGCCGACGACCTGGTCGGCTACACCACCTACCTGGACCGGGTGCCCGTCCGGCCGGGTCAGCTCCGCCACGGCTCGGACAACAAGGTGGAGGCGGAGCGCGCCGAGTTCGCCCTCGACCTGGCCCGGCGCGGGCGCCGGGTGGCGGTGGTCTCCGGCGGCGACCCGGGCGTCTTCGCCATGGCCACCGCCGTGCTGGAGGCCGCGGCGGAGGAGCCCTACCGCGACGTGCCGGTGCGGGTACTGCCCGGCCTGACCGCCGCCAACGCGGCCGCCGCGCGCGCGGGCGCGCCGCTGGGGCACGACTACGCGGCGCTCTCCCTGTCCGACCGGCTCAAGCCGTGGGAGGTCGTCGCCCGGCGGCTGCACGCCGCAGCCGCCGCCGACCTCGTGCTGGCGCTGTACAACCCCGGCTCCCGCAGCCGCACCTGGCAGGTCGGCAAGGCCCGCGAACTGCTGCTGGAGCACCGTGCGCCGGACACCCCGGTGGTCGTCGCCCGCGACGTGGGCGGGGAGGGCGAACGCGTCCGCGTCGTCCGCCTCGCCGACCTCGACCCGGCCACGGTGGACATGCGCACCCTGCTCATCGTCGGCTCCTCCCAGACCCGCGTCGCCACGCGCGGCCACGGGATCGGTGACGGGATCGGTGACGGGATCGGTGAGGGCAGGGGCGACGGCACCGGTCACCAGGTCGTCTGGACCCCCCGGCGGTACCCGGAAAGCTGAGGGCCCGGTGGCCGGTCGCCGTGCGGTGGCCGGTCGCGGTGCGGTGGCCGGTCGCGGGCCGCGGGCAGCTGCGGAGGGCGGGTACCGCCCCCACCCCCTCACCCGCCCCCGCCCCGGAGGGTGGTGCGCAGCCATGCCGCGGCGGCGTCGGGGGTGGACACCTCGGGAACGTCCTCCGGGGTGGGCGGGCGGCGCACGAGGATCACCGGGACGCCCGCCTCCCGGGCGGCGGCCAGCTTGGGGGCGGTGGCGGAGCCGCCGCTGTCCTTGGTGACCAGCACCTCCACGCGGTGCCTCCGCAGCAGCTCGCGCTCCCCTGCCAGGGTGAAGGGGCCGCGATCCAGGAGCACCTCCGCGCGCGGCGGGCACGCCCCCTCGGGCGGGTCGACGGTACGCACCAGGAACCAGGCGTCGCGGACCCCGGCGAAAGCGGCCAGACCCAGGCGTCCCGTGGTGAGGAAGACGCGCCGGCCCAGCGTGGGCAGCAGCGCGGCGGCGGCCGGGAGGTCGGCAGCCGGGTGCCAGTCGTCTCCGGGACCCGGGGCCCAGCCGGGCCGGCGCACCGCCAGCAGGGGAACATGGGTGGTGGCGGCCGCCCGGGCCGCGTGGAAGCCGATGGTGCCGGCGAAGGGATGGGTGGCATCGATGAGCGCGTCGACCCGTTGCTCGCGCAGCCACCGCGCCATGCCCTCCGCGCCGCCGAAGCCCCCGACGCGCACCTCACCCGGCGGCGGCACCGGCCGCCGTACCCGGCCTGCCAGCGACGAGGTCACCCGCAGCCCGGGCCAGACCGCCCGGTCGGCCAGCAGCTCGGCGAGGCCGCGGGCCTCGGTCGTGCCGCCCAGGATCAGCACGTGCACGCGGGGCTCCTCTCGTGGGTGACGCCGTGAGTGAGGGCGGGCGGGACGCCCAACTGAAGCACACCGGTCTCCGCCCCGGCTGGACGACCGGCGCCTGCGCGACGGCGTCCGCCACGGCCGCGTACACGGCGCTGCTGACCGGCGAGTTCCCGGACCCGGTGACCATCACCCTCCCCAAGGGGCAGACCCCGTCGTTCGCCCTCGCCGTGGAGGAGGCCGGCGACGGATGGGCCACCGCCGGGGTGGTGAAGGACGCCGGCGACGACCCGGACGTCACGCACGGCGCGCTGGTCCGCGCCACCGTACGGCCGCTGCCCGCCGGCTCCGGCGTCGTCTTCCGCGCCGGGCCCGGCGTCGGCACGGTCACCCGGCCGGGCCTGCCGCTGGAGGTGGGCGAACCGGCGGTGAACCCCGTGCCGCGGCAGATGATGCGGGACCACGTGGCGCGGGTCGCGGCCGCGCACGGCGGCGGCGGGGACGTGGAGCTCACCTTGTCCGTCGACCACGGCGAGGAGATCGCCCGCTCGACGTGGAACCCGCGCCTGGGCATCCTCGGCGGCCTGTCGATCCTCGGGACTACCGGGATCGTGGTGCCGTACTCGTGCTCCGCCTGGATCGACTCGATCCGGCGCGGGGTGGACGTCGCCCGCGCGGCCGGGCGTACCCACCTCGCCGGGTGCACCGGCTCCACGTCGGAGCGGACCGTGGTCGCGGAGTACGGGCTGCCGGAGGACGCGCTGCTGGACATGGGCGACTTCGCCGGGGCGGTCCTGAAGTACGTGCGACGGCACCCGGTGGAGCGGCTGACGGTCTGCGGCGGCTTCGCCAAGCTGTCGAAGCTGGCGGCGGGTCACCTGGACCTGCACTCGGCGCGTTCCCAGGTCGACAAGGGGTTCCTGGCGGCGCTGGCCCGCGAGGGCGGTGCCGGGGAGGCCCTGGCCGCCGAGGTGGCCTCGGCGAACACGGGCCTGGCGGCCCTGCAGCTGTGCGCGGCGGCGGGCGTTCCGCTGGGCGACCTGGTCGCGGTCGCGGCGCGTGACCAGGCGCTGCACGTGCTGCGCGGCGCGCCGGTGGCGGTGGACGTGGTGTGCGTCGACCGGGCCGGCACGGTGGTGGGCCGCAGTACGGTCCGCTGAGCCGCTGGGCGGTCCGCCGCGCGGCTGGGCGGTCCGCCGCGCGGCTGGGCGGTCCGCCGCGTCCGGTGCGATCCGGGCCCCGCACCCAGCGGCGTGGCCGCCCGGGAAGCCCGGACGGCCACGCATGCAGAGGACGACCGCTCAACCGCAGTCGGCCCGTGTCAGTCGCCGAAGTCGATGCAGACCGGCCCGGCGAAGGAGGTGTTGATGCCCTCCTCCTGCTCCAGCCACTGGTTGCAGGCCACGGTGACCTCGACCTCTTCCGGGCCGCCGTTCGCGCAGGCGGCGGCGGTGCCGGCACCGGCGAACAGGGCGGTGGCGGCGAGGGCCGCAGCAGCGGCAACGGTACGAACGGACATCAGAACCTCCTTGTACGGGCGAAGCGGAATGTCTTCGCACGAACATTCACGCAGCCCGCAGAAGCCGGTGCCCGTTTTGCGCCTCCGGACGGGTCATCAGCCGGCGTCCATCCGTGGTGGCGGCCCGTCAGCACCGGCCTCCGGCCCTCCCGCACGGCCCCCCGGCCGTCCCGCGCCGCCCTCCGGCGCGCACGCGTGCCGCACGCGAGCGGGTGAATACAGGTGGCTGTCAGGGAAGTTCTCCGCGGCCAGGGTACGGCCGACGAGGATGACGGCGGTGCGGCGCACCCCGGCCGCCCGCACCTGGTCCGCGATGTCGGCGAGGGTGCCGCGCAGGATCACCTCGTCCGGGCGGCTGGCCAGGGCGACCACGGCGGCAGGGCAGTCCGCGCCGTAGTGCGGCAGCAGCTCCTCCACCACGCGGTCGGCGTACGCCGCTGCGAGGTGGAGCACCAGCAGGGCGCCGCTGCGGCCGAGTGTCGCCAGGTCCTCTCCCTCCGGCATGGCGGTGGCGCGCTGCGCGACACGAGTGAGGATCACGGTCTGACCGACCGTCGGAACCGTCAGCTCCCGCCGCAGCGCCGCGGCCGCCGCGGCGAACGCCGGCACACCGGGCACCACCTCGTACGGCACGCCCGCCGCGTCCAGGCGGCGCATCTGTTCCGCGACGGCGCTGAACACGGACGGGTCACCCGAGTGGAGGCGTGCCACGTCGTGTCCGGCCTCGTGCGCGCGGACGAACTCCGCGGTGATCTCGTCCAGGTCGAGCTGCGCGGTGTCCACCAGCCGTGCGTGCGGCGGGCACTCGTCGAGCAGCTCGCGCGGCACCAGGCTGCCGGCGTACAGGCAGACGTCGCAGGCGGCGAGGGTACGGGCGCCGCGCAGCGTGATCAGGTCGGCGGCGCCGGGACCGGCGCCGATGAAGTGGACGGTCAACTCTGGGCTCCGGAGGGGGAGTCGGATGTGAGCGGCTTGCGTACCGCCCACTGGGTGACGGGCATGGCCTGCCCCCAGCCGGTGAACGAGCCCACCGGGACGGCGTGCGCGACCGCGAGCCGCACCAGTTCCCCGCCGTGCCGGCGGCGGCGCTCGGCGAGCAGCGCCTCGGACTCGAGGGTGACGGTGTTGGCGACGAGACGGCCGCCGGGCGGCAGGGCGTCCCAGCAGGCGTCGAGCAGCCCGGGCGCGGTCAGCCCGCCGCCGACGAACACCGCGTCCGGCGTGGGCAGTCCGGCCAGCGCCTCCGGCGCGGCGCCGGACACCACCCGCAGGGCGGGGACGCCGAGCGTGTGCGCGTTGCGGGTGATGCGCTCGGCCCGATGCGGGTCGCGCTCGACGGCGACGGCACGGCAGGACGGGTGGGCGCGCATCCACTCCACCCCGACGGAACCGGAACCTCCGCCCACGTCCCACAGCAGTTCGCCGGGGGCAGGTGCCAGTGCGGCCAGCGTCGCGGCGCGGACGTGGCGCTTCGTCAGCTGGCCGTCGTGCTCGTACGCCTCGTCGGGGAGCCCGGGCACCGCACCGAGCGGCAACGCACCGGGCGCGCGGCGGCACTCCACGGCGACGACGTTCAGCGGGTCGCCGGGCGGGTGCGGCCAGTCGTCCGCGGTCCCGTCACGGACGACCTCACCGGCGCCGCCGAGCTGCTCCAGCACACGCACCCGGCTGGGGCCGTAGCCGCGTTCCCGCAGCAGCGCCGCGACCTCGACGGGGGTGCCGGCTCCCGAGCCGAGTACGAGCAGGCGGCGCCCGGGGTGCATGACGACGGCCAGCCGCGCGAGGGGCCGGCCCACGGCGCTCACCACTTCGGTGTCCTCCAGGGGCCAGCCGAGCCGCGCGCACGCGTACGACACCGACGACGGGTGCGGCAGCACCCGCAGCCCGCCCGGTCCGGCCTCCTCGGCCAGCGCCCGGCCGACGCCGTAGTGGAAGGGGTCGCCGCTGGCCAGCACGGCGAGCCGGCGCCCGGCGTACGCAGCGAGCAGCCGCGGCACCGCGGGCCGCAACGGCGACGGCCACGCCACCCGCTCGCCGCGGCACTCCGCGGGCAGCAACTCCAGCTGGCGTACGCCGCCGAGGACCGCATCGGCCTCCCGGAGCGCCGTCCGCGACGCCTCGGGCAACCCGCCCCACCCGTCGGCCCCGATCCCGACGACGGTCACACCCACGGACAGCTCTCCCGCCGACGACCAGCCACGACGGCCGACTCTAGCCCCGCCCGTCCCCCGTGCCCCCACCCCTGTGGCCGGTCTCACCCGCGGGCCAGGGTCCGCATACTCAACTGCGTGCCGATGACGGCCCCAGCCGAGGCGCCGCTCACCAGGTCCGCGTCCCCGAGTTCGAGCTCGGCGTCGGCGAGCCCGGCGAGGATGCCGATGGCCCGGGCTTCGCCGTTCAGCGCTCCACCGCCCAGGACGAGCGTCCTGCGTGCTTCCTCCCCCATGACGGGCAAAGGCGGCCGTGGACCCTCGTGGCCAAACCCTCCCCCGGCGATTAAGGTAAGGCTAACCTAATTCACACGGACTGAAGGCCGGCCACGTGCGGCGAGACCGGGAAGACGAGGAGGGGAACGTGGCGAAGCACGGCTGGGAGGGCGTCGTCCTCAAACTGATGCGCGGCAAGGACTTCACGTTCACCGTGACCGGGACCGAGGACGTCACCGACCACTACCGGCGGCTCGGGTTCACCGACGGCGGCATGCTCGCCGCCACCGGCGTGCACCCGACGATGTGGGTGCGGATGTGGTTCACCGACGCCGGGAAGCCGCACCAGCGGGCGTACACCCTGGTCGACCCGGACACCGAAGCCGGCACGTTCACGGTCGAGTTCGCACTGCACGACGGCCCCGCCGCCGACTGGGCGCGCAAGGCCCAGCCCGGGGACACCGTCGAGGCCACCGTGCAGGGCACCGGCTTCACCGCGCCCGACCCGCTGCCGCAGCGGATGGTCGTGATCGGTGACACGGCCTCGCTCCCGGCGGTCAACTCGCTCCTCGACGCACTCCCCCAGACCCCCGCCACGCTCTGGCTGGAGACCCAGCACGTCTCCGACGACGACCTGCCGCTGCGCCACGACCCGGCCCGGCACGAGGTGCACCGCGTCCCGCGCGAGGACGCGGGCGGGCGCCTGGTGGCCGAGGTCAGGGCCGCGCTTCCGGCGCTGCTGGAGGAGCACGGCGGCCCGGCGGGCGCGTACGTGTGGATCGCCTGCGACACGGCGACGACCCGCGCGCTGGGCGCGTACGTCCGCAGGGAACTCGGCGTGCCCGGACAGCGCGTCGACGCCCTCGGCTACTGGCAGCCCCCGAAGGACCCCGGCCCCGCGTCCGCGGCGGCGTAGGTCCCCGGTCCGGCCGCGCGGCCGGACCGTTCCGCCGGGCGCGGACCGGCCCGCCGGGGGGAGGGCCGGTCCGGGCACGGTCACCCCCGGGCCGCGGCCGCCGTGCGGGCCAGACGCACCGCGGAGGTGCCCAGCCCGGTGGGCGCGAGGGGGAGGGCGGACGCGCCGGGCGGGTGGGCCGCGTGGCGGAGCAGGTCCTCCTCGCGGTAGCGGCGGCAGTCCTCGTGCCACACGAGGATGCCGGACAGCCAGTGCTCCAGGTCGGTCACGTACCCGTCCAGCACCCGCCGCGCGTCGTCGGACAACCCGAAGTCGTCGTACAGCACGGGCAGTTCGTGCGCCACGACGTGCTGGAACTGCCGCATGCGGGAGTTCATCAGATCGCCGGTGACCGCCACCGCCTGCGCCCGTCCGCAGTCGAAGAAGTCCTGCACCACGAGCACCAGGTTGTGCACCTCGCCCTCGAACTCGATCTCCTTCTGGTAGGAGAACACGTCGTTGACGAGCATCGCGAAGTCCGCGGCGGAGTTCTCCAGTGAACGCATCGGCCCGCTGCGGTAGACCTCCGGCGGGATGCCCGGCCCGTGCCCGAGCCGGCACAGGCTCATCGTCAGGTCGGAGCCGAACGTCATCCGCCGCATCTCGAGGTAGTCCACCGGGTCGGGGATGCGGTGGTGGAACTGGTTGTCCAGCTCCCACAGCCAGCTCTGCAGCATCACCTCGACCGCCCGCCGGAACGTGCGCCGCGCCGCGGTGTCCATCGTCGCCGTGGTACGCAACCACAGGTCGGCCAGCCCGCGTTCCAGGGCGTTCGTGGGCGGCGGCATCAGGTCGTTCTCCACCGGCATGAAGGCCGGCAGGCGGTCGGTGGTCGCCTTCGCCCCCGCCAGGTCGCGGGTCCGGCCGAAGACGGCGGGATAGTAGTCGTCGCCGTACGTGCCCCAGGCGAGCCAGCCGGACGAAAGGTCGAGGCCGTCCTCGTCCGCGTCCGGGTGGATGCCTGCCGCGCACAACGGCAGGTCGATGTCGCGGAGCAGCGCCTCGTCCCACACGTGCGAGTGCGGGACGCCCGGCTGCGGCTGGAGGATGCCCGTCCGGTGCGCCCAGCCGACCAGGCGCTCCCGGGCGCCGTCCAGGTGCGGGCTGAGCCGGGCGGTGAACGGCATGTCCAGCGCGGGGATCTCGGACGGCCCGACCCGCTGGAACAGCACGTGGCTGCGCGAGCGCGCCCGTGCCTCCTCGGCCCGGCGGGTGGTGGACGGCAGCGCGGCGGCGGACATGCCGAGCCCGCCGGGACCGCCGGGACCGCCGGGACCGCCGAGCCCGCCGAGCCCGGCCGTCCCGGCGACGCCGAGCAGCGACAGCGGCCCGCCCGTAGCCGCCGTGGACGGGGCCGCGGCGCCGCCGCCGTTCATGTAGCGGCTGGACCGCAGGTGCCATTCGTGGCCGCCCGACTGCCAGTCCTGGAGCCCCTTCACGTACGCCAGCACGGCCGCGCTCTGGTCCGGCCGGACGTGCTTCTCGGCGAGCAGCGGGCCGAGTTCGGTGAGCGCGGTCGACTCGAACTGCTGGAGCCGGGAGGTGAGCAGGTCGTTGACCGACTCGGCGGCCTCCTGGGTGGAGCAGCCGAGGAAGGTCTCCAGGACGAGCACGCCGTTGCTCAGCTCGCCCTCGTCGCGCGTCTCGCGCTCGTAGGAGAACAGGTCGTTGCGCAGGTGCACCGCGTCGGAGAAGGCGTCCCGCAGCACGCACAGGGGCCGGGTGGCGGCCAGCTCCGCCGGGACCTCGGCCCGTGCCGCGAACTCCACCAGCCCGGCCGACCAGGGCGCGCCGCCCACCTTGCGGCGCATCTCGATGTACTCGACCGGGTTGGGGACGCGGCCGGCGTTGATGTTGGACAGCTCCCACAGCGACTCGCGCAGCAGGTTCTCGGTGCTCAGCGCGAAGCGCTCTCGCCAGTCGGCGGACATCGCGGGGACCGTGCGCGCCCACAGGTCGGCCAGCCCCGCCTCGACGGGGTTGCGCGGCTCGGGCGTCCCGGCCGCCGGGTCGGCGGGGTCCGTGGGCATGAACAGCGCGAGGCGGTCCAGGTGCGCGCGGCCCGCCTCGCGGTCCTGTGGCCGCTTGTAGAGCTCCAGGAAGTGGTCGTCGAAGAAGAACACCCACACGTACCAGTCGGTGACCAGCGCCAGGTCGTCGGCGGTGGCGTCGGGATGGGTGTAGGCGCAGAGGAGGGCGTAGTCGTGGGCGAGGAGGTCGGCCTCCTCCCAGACGCCCGAGCCCTCCAGCATCCCCCTCTCGCGGGCCCAGCGGGTGGAGTGCGCTCTCGCCGTGTCGACGTGCGGGTTCAGTCGGGCGGGGTGGGGGAGGTAGAAGTCGGGCAGGTCGAAGGGCTGATCCACGGGACCCGTTCACTCCTCGGCGACGTGCGGAAAGCGGCCCGCGAAGGTGCGGCCTGCCGAGAGCTACCCGCACGGCCGGCGCGCATCCGGCGGGGGCGGCCGCCGTACGAGCGGGTTTGGGACAACCGTTCGACATCCGCCCCTGAGCCACCGCGTCGCTCCCAAGCCCCGGCCGGCACACGCCCCGACTCGCACCCCTCCGGCGCGACAGAGATCATGGGGCCATGGACCACCACACCGTGCATCTCGCTCAGGACCCCGACGCCGATGCGCTGCTCTCCCGCAGTCCGCTGGCCGCCCTCGTCGGGCTGCTGCTGGACCAGCAGGTGCCGATGGAGTGGGCCTTCAAGGGACCGTGGACCATCGCGCGGCGCCTGGGCGACGACGACCTGGACGCCCACCGCATCGCCGCCCACGACCCGGACGCGTTCGCCGCGCTGCTCTCCGAGAAGCCGGCCGTGCACCGCTACCCCGGCTCGATGGCCAAGCGGGTGCAGCAGCTCTGCGCCTACCTGGTCGAGCACTACGACGGCGACGCCGAGTCCGTGTGGTCCGGCGCGGGCAGCGGTGCCGAACTGTTCACGCGCCTCAAGGCGCTGCCGGGCTACGGCGAGCAGAAGGCGCGGATCTGCGTCGCGCTGCTGGGCAAGCGGTACGGCGTCACCCCGGAGGGCTGGCGCGAGGCGGCCGGCGCGTACGGCGAGGAGCACTCCTACCGCTCCGTCGCCGACGTCACCGGCCCCGAGTCCCTCGACCGTGTTCGCGCCACCAAGCAGGAGGCCAAAGCCGCCGCCAAGGCGGCCAAGGCCGCCCGGGCGAAGGACTCCTGACCCGGGCGCTCAGCCCTTGACCGCCGCGTCGCCGGTCTCCTCCGGCCGACCGGTCGCGTTCGCCACGCTACGCAGGGCTTCTCCGTCACCGGGTTCTCCGCTCCCCGGCCTGGACGGGGGCCGCCGCGCACGGCCGGACGCCCGTCGACCGGACCTCCTCCGTGTCGGAGCCGATGGCAAGTGGTGGCCGACGCTGCGTCACCCCCGTGCAGTAGCAGCGGTCGCGGCGCGGGCCGGTGTGCTCTCGACTGGAGGGAGCGGCCGTCTGCGGCAGGCGTACGGCGGCCCGCACGCGCAGCCAAGGAGGCCCCTCCGCCATGACCGCAGCCGGCGGGCTCGCGCTGATCATCATCGGCGCGATCCTGAAGTACGCCATCACCTGGAACCCGGAGGGCATCGACCTGCAGATCCTCGGGACGATCCTCATCTGGGGCGGTGCCGCCGGTCTGCTCATCGGCCTGTTCCTCACCTGGACGAAACGAAGGCACGACGGGGACCGCAACCCGCCGTACAACCCGCCGCCGGACGACCGGTACTACGACGACCCGAACCGCTGGTGAGGTCCCGGCCCGGGCGGGGAGGGAGCCGGGCAAGGCGAACGTTCCGGCGTCCCACCGGTGTTGGGCGCGGGCCGGGGGAAGCGGATGTGTGCCGCAGGCGTTCCCGGCGGGCCGCCGCCCGTGGCTACGGTCTCCCTCGCCGCGACCGCATCGCGGGCATGCGGCCCCTCACGTCGAACAGTCCGGTTCGCCGCCCACGAAAGGACCCTGGCTGTGCACGTATCCCGATCCCTCAGACGCCGCGGCGTCGCGGCACTCGCCGCCGCGGCGCTCGCCGCACCCCTGATGCTGGTCTCCTCCACCGGTGCCGGCGCCTCGCCCGCCCCGGCGAAGAAGGGGGAACAGCTCGCGCGGACGCTCGTGAAGCGGGCCGAGGCCAACGACGCCAAGTGGCACCTGCGCGCCTTCCAGGCCCTCGCGGACATCAGCAACGGCAACCGCGCCGCCGGTTCGCAGGGTCACGACCTGTCCGCCTGGTACGTGGGGACGCTGCTGCGCGGCGCCGGCTACGACGTGACGTACCAGGAGTTCGAGTTCACCTACGTGGAGACGCTCGCCGAGAAGCTGCACGTGGTGTCGCCGGACGCCCGCGAGGTGCCCGTCCGGCTCATGACGTACACCGAGAGCACGCCGGAGGGCGGCCTGGAAGCCCCGGTGGCGGCGGTGCCGGAGGACGACAGCACCGGCTGCGAGGCCGCGGACTTCGCCGACGGCGACTACACCGGGAAGATCGCTCTGATCCAGCGCGGCGCCTGCACGTTCGCGCAGAAGCAGCAGAACGCCGCGGACGCCGGCGCGTCCGGCGCCCTCATCCACAACAACACCGAAGGCGAGCTGAACGGCACGCTCGGCGGCCCGGACGCGGCCCGCGTCCCGACCGGCGGCGTCAGCCGGGCGGACGGCCGGGCGCTGGCGGCAGCCGCCGCGGAGGGCGAGGTCGTGGTGAACCTGGAGGTGCGCGAACTCCAGGAGGAGCGCACCACCTCCAACGTGCTCGCCGAGACCCGCGGCGGCGACGCGGCGCACACGGTGATGCTCGGCGCCCACCTGGACGGCGTGTCCGAGGGCCCCGGCATCAACGACAACGGCTCCGGCACGGCCGGCCTGCTGGAGGCGGCGCTGGAACTGGCCCGCGCCGACCGGCACGGCAAGCATGAGAACAAGGTGCGGTTCGCGTTCTGGTCGGCGGAGGAGCTGGGCCTGATCGGCTCCGAGCACTACGTCGCCGAACTGTCCGAGGCACAGCGCGAGGAGATTGCGCTCTACCTCAACTTCGACATGATCGCGTCCCCGAACTACGGCCTGTTCGTCTACGACGGCGACGACTCGGACGGCGTCGGCGCGGGCCCGGGCCCGGCGGGTTCCGCCGAGATCGAGGCGGGCATCAACGGCTTCATGGACCGGGCCGGGTACGCGCCGCGCGGTACCGACTTCACCGGCCGCAGCGACTACGGCCCCTTCATCGAGGTCGACATCCCCTCCGGCGGCACCTTCACCGGAGCGGAGGGCGTCAAGTCCCCGGAGCAGGCCGAACTGTGGGGCGGCGAGGCGGGCGTCGCGTACGACCCGTGCTACCACGCGGCGTGCGACGACCTGGACAACATCAGCATGGCGGCCTTCGACGCCAACGTGAACGTCATCGCGCACGCGGTCGGCACCTACGCCTGGGACACCAGCGCCGTGGACGCCGCCGTGGCGAAGGGCGCGACGGAGGCGGAGGCGAAGTCGAAGTCGCTGACGTCCCCTTCGCCGGAGAACGGCGCCGAGGGCGAGCACGCCCACGGTGGCGCCCACGCCGGCTGCGGTCAGGTCACCGAGTAACGGACCGGGGAGACCGGACGGGCCACCGGCCCGGGACGGCGCGCGGCGCGGGCGCACAGTCCGCGCCGCGCGCACGTTCACGCCTACCGCACGCCCCCGCGCGCGCGATCTCCTCGCACCTTGCCCACGCACCGAGGCTGCGTACGACGGCGGTCGCCCGGTAGGCTTTCCGTGTGATCTTCAAGCGAATCGGAAACGGGCGGCCGTACCCGGACCACGGCCGGGAAAGCACCCGCCAGTGGGCGGACGTCGCCCCACGTCCGGTGCGCCTGGACCAGCTCGTCACGACCAAGGGCCAGCTCGACCTGGAGACTCTGCTCGCCGAGGACTCCACCTTCTACGGCGACCTGTTCGCCCACGTCGTGAAGTGGCAGGGCGACCTGTACCTCGAGGACGGCCTGCACCGCGCCGTGCGCGCCGCGCTCCAGCAGCGGCAGATCCTCCACGCGCGCGTCCTCGAACTCGACTGAGCCCCCGCCCGCGTGACGGCTCTGTGAGCGCTCCACCGCAGCCTCACGGCGCGCGGCACCGCACGGCGCCACCCGTCCGGGTCAACAGCGACGACGGCCGTACGAGCGGTTGTACTGCGCCGTACGGCCGATTCGTTACGGCACACCGTTGATCATCCAATAGGCAATGCACCCGGCGCGCACTACCCTGCGCTCATGAGCATGCTCACTCCCCCCGGCATGGGCGGCCAGTACCGCATCAAGGGTGATCGCTACCCGCGCATGCGGCGCCCGCGCAACCGCCGCAAGATCGTGCTCGCCGGCGTGGCGACGGCGATGACCCTCGGCCTGGTCGGCTGGGGCTCGCTGCAGATCGTCGGCGTGTTCGCGGGCAACGGCGACTCCGCCCAGGCCGCCGGCCGCACCGGGGACCAGTGCCGCGCCCAGGACGGCACGTCATCCGCCGACGGGCGCAACGCCGAGCAGGCGTCCGCCTCCGCGCGGCCCGGCGCGCAGCGGAACGGGAAAGCCGGCGAGGCGAAGGCCCCGACGGCCGTGCCGAAGCCGGGCAAGGTCACCGTGAACGTGCTCAACGCGACCTCGCGCAGCGGCCTCGCCGCCAAGACGGCGAAGGAGCTGAAGAAGCGCGGCTTCGCCGTCGGGGAGATCGCCAACGCCCCCGCGCACCTCGACCACAAGGTCGACGCCCCCGGCCTGCTGATCGGCGCCGCGGGCACCGAGACCCTCGCCCGGATGAAGGTGCTCGGCACGCAGCTGGAGGACGCGAAGACCCGCCACGACGCCCGTGAGGGCGACGACGTCGACCTGGTGATCGGCAACGACTTCAAGGGGCTGGCGAAGGAGAAGGACGCCGACCGCGCGCTGACCGCGCTGGCGCAGCCCTCCCCGAAGCCGTCGCCGAGCTGCTGACACCCGCCGCGAAGGCGGCCGACGGCCCGGGTGCGGCCACCGGGGCGCCACGGGCACCGGTCCGGGCACCCCGCGCGGGTCTCAGCCCGCGGTGCCGTACATGCGGTCGCCGGCGTCGCCGAGCCCCGGCACGATGTAGCCGTGCTCGTTCAGCCGCCGGTCGATCGCCGCGGTGACGACCCTGACCGGCGCCCCCGCCAGCTCCCGCTCCATCAGGTCGATGCCCTCCGGCGCGGCCAGCAGGCAGAGTGCCGTGACGTCGTCGGCACCGCGGTGGATCAGCTCCTGGATCGCGGCCACCAGCGTCCCACCGGTCGCCAGCATCGGATCCAGCACGTACACCTGCCGGCCGGACAGGTCGTCCGGCATCCGGGTGGCGTACGTCGACGGCTGGAGGGTGTCCTCGTCGCGGATCATGCCCAGGAAGCCGACCTCCGCCGTCGGCAGCAGCCGCACCATGCCCTCCAGCATGCCCAGCCCGGCACGCAGGATCGGCACCACGAGCGGGCGCGGGTGCGACAGCCGTACCCCGCTCGTCGACGTGACCGGCGTGGTGATGTCCACCTCCTCCGTGCGCACGTCCCGCGTCGCCTCGTACGCGAGGAGCGTGACCAGCTCGTCGGCGAGGCGGCGGAAGGTGGGGGAATCGGTGCGCTCGTCGCGCAGGGTGGTCAGCTTGTGTGCCACCAGCGGGTGGTCGACGACGTGGGTCTGCATGACCTCGACAGTAACGGAGGCATCTGCACGCCCAGCAGTGGCGTACGCCCGGCACCGGGGGAGACAGTGGTCGTGTACGCCGGAGGTGTGCATATGCCCGACAAAGGGAGAGCCCGCGAGCGGGGACCGGCCGCCGAGACGGCCGGCGAGGGCGCGAGCCCCGAGATCGACCACGAGCGGCTGCGGCGGCGCGCCCGCTTCCTGCGCGAGCTGAACGAGGCCAAGGAGCTCCGGGAGCGCGTCCAGCCGCGGCGCGCCCGGGTGGCACGTATGCGGCACCAGATGCGAATGCGGACCTTTCGCTGGTGAGATCGGCGGGTCGGGACGCCCTCCCCCGGAAACCCGACACGACGCCACGTCGAAGAGGCTTCGCGAAGCCGCTGTTTCTGCCACGATTCGACTGGGACCGCACGGTCGCGATCGCACGGTCCTCGTCACCAACTCGGGCACACGGAAAACCAGTGGGAGAGTCAGGTGTATTTCGCCGCACTGCTCGCTCGCACCGACGACGGATGGCAAGCGAGCGACACAGAACTCGACGACGTGGAGACGCTCACCGATCTCGCCGACCTGGCCCGGGAGGCCGTGGGCGACGAGGAGACGGTGCTCGTCTGCATCGAACAGGACGGCGCCTGGTTCGGCGTCGTCCGGGTGGACGGGGAGGACGACCCGCGCGTCTTCGTCTCCGACGCCGCGGCCGCCATGCGCAGCGCCTACGGCGAGATCCTGCTCTCCGACGAGCTGCTCGGCCGTGAACCGGAGGACCTCGCCGCCCTCGAGCAGCTCGTGGACCTCGACGGGACGGAGGACGGCGAGCCGGAGTCCGCGACGGCGGACGGCCCGGCCGACGACTCCGGGTCCGAGCAGGTGCCGGCCGGACCGCTGGGTGACGCGGAACTGCTCACCGACCTCGGCATGGACCCGGCGGCGGTGCTGTCCCTCACCGCGGAGGACGCGCTGACGGAGATCGCCGACGCCCTCGGCTGCACGGACATGCTCGAAGCCGTGCGCTGAGCCCCGCCGCGGGCGGCCGACGTCCGGGGCGCGCCGGTGGCGCTTCGCCCGGCCCGGTGTGCGGCTCCGGTGCGACGCCCGTGCGACGGAGCGCGGGCCGCCCCGGCCCCTCCCCTCGGGCCGGGCTTCGGCGCGTGGCGGTCCCGGCCACCGTCCCGGCGGAGCCGGCATCGTCGTGCCCGCCCTCCCGTGCGCGGGGCCCCGATGAGCGGTACCGGCACTGCGCACCCGCGGCCGGCGGGCGGCGCGGGCTCCGGGGGACGGCTGCGGAGTCGCCGCGCGCCGGGGCATCCGGCGGGTGCGGTAGAACGGGCTCATGAACGACCCCGTGCGGGACCCGTGGGCGGAGCCGATGCGCCAGGCGCTCACCGAGGCGCGCCTCGCCCTGGAGACCGCCGACGTCCCCGTCGGCGCCGTCGTCCTCGGCCCGGACGGCGCGCCGCTCGCCCGCGCCCGCAACGCGCGCGAGGCCACCGGAGATCCGACGGCCCACGCCGAGGTCCTCGCGCTCCGCGCCGCGGCCCGCGCCCGCGGCGAGTGGCGCCTGCCCGGCTGCACCCTCGTCGTCACCCTGGAGCCGTGCACGATGTGCGCGGGCGCCGCGGTGCTCTCCCGCGTGGAGCGGGTGGTGTTCGGCGCTCTCGATCCCAAGGCGGGTGCGGCGGGCTCGCTGTGGGACGTGGTGCGCGACCGCCGTCTCAACCACCGCCCCGAGGTGGTGCACGGCGTCCTGGCCGATGCCTGCGGCGCGCTCCTCACGGACTTCTTCCGCGGGGCCCGGGAGACGCCGCACCCCGGCTCACGCCCCCGCCCGGATACCGATTTCGGCTGACGGCGACGGTGGGATAGGCTTCCTCTCGGTAGCGTGTCCGAGCGGCCGAAGGAGCTCGCCTCGAAAGCGAGTGAGGGGGCAACTCCTCCGTGGGTTCAAATCCCACCGCTACCGCTCCGCAGTACGGCGAAGGGCCGGACCCGACGGGTCCGGCCCTTCGCCGTGTCCGCTCCACTCCCGGCCCCTCCCCCGCGTCGCTCCGCGCGCTTCCGTCCCGGGACTGGGCCGCGGGCGGTCCCGGGTGGTTAGACTCGCGCGATCGAACGGCAGATCGCACACGAGATCGACACGGGGCCGGCAGGGCCGGGAGGCGCAAGCGGTGGACATCAAGAAGGTCGTGGTTTACGTCGTCGTCGTCTTCGTCCTGTGGACGATCATCACGTCGCCCGCACGGGCCACGGAGTTCGTCGGGGTCGGCTTCGAGGGCATATCCACCGCCGCCAAGAGTGTCGGCGAGTTCATGACCGAACTGGTCGACTGACGGCGACGGCGGGCCGCCGGCCCCGGCCCGGGACCGCCCGCGCGCGGTTCCGTCCGGACCCGTGTTCGTCGTGCATCTGGCCCAACTGCCCAGCAACACGGAGCTTTCGGGTGCTTGCACGCCATGCGCCTGTCTTGTGATGCTATGACCGCTTTTGCCGGAACCGTGGACGGACCCGCACCCGCGAAGAGTGCGTGAAGGGTGGTTGCCGAGTGGACCGGTCACCGACGCTCCCCCAGGCGTCGCCCGGGCATCCCGTGGCGGCGGACGCCGCCGGAACCGGCGCGGCGGACGCCGGCGGCGCGCCGAGCGGCCCGGCGGGTACCGGCGGGACGGCCGCCGGGACCACCGGCCGGGCCGGTGCCGCACCCCGCAGCCGGAGCGCGGCGGCCCGTGCGCTGACGCAGGCGCTCTTCGACGAACTGTCCGGCCTGGAGGCCGGGAGCGCCGCGCACAACCGGGTGCGGGACGCGCTGATCGAGGCCAACCTGCCGCTGGTCCGCTACGTCGCCGCCCGCTTCCGCAGCCGCAACGAGCCGATGGAGGACGTCGTCCAGGTCGGCACCATCGGGCTCATCAACGCCATCGACCGCTTCGACCCGGAGCGGGGCGTCCAGTTCCCCACGTTCGCGATGCCGACGATCGTCGGGGAGATCCGCCGGTACTTCCGGGACAACGTGCGGACCGTGCACGTGCCGCGCCGACTGCACGAGATGTGGGTGCAGGTCAGCGCGGCGACCGAGGATCTGACGGTGCTGCACGGCCGCTCGCCGACCACCGCGGAGATCGCGGAGCGGCTGCGGCTGAGCGAGGAGGACGTGCTCGCCTGCATCGAGGCCGGACGCTCCTACCGGGCGACGTCGCTGGAGGCCGCGCAGGAGCGCGAGGACGGGCCGCCCGGTCTGCTGGACCGGCTCGGCTACGAGGACCCGGAGCTGGACGGCGTGGAACACCGCGACCTGGTACGGCACCTGCTGGTGCAGCTGCCCGAACGCGAGCAGCGCATCCTGCTGCTGCGCTACTACCGCAACCTGACGCAGTCCCAGATCAGCGCCGAGCTCGGCGTCTCGCAGATGCACGTGTCACGGCTGCTGTCCCGGAGCTTCGCCCGCCTGAGGGCCGCAAACCGGATCGACGCGTAACTCTTTCGAAGGACCCGCTGAGCGGACGGCAGGTCTCTGATCGGCAAACTTTGTCGACTTGGCGCTACGTCGTGTTGCTGACTTGTGACATTCTGCGAGTAGCGCGTTTGATGCGGCCGCACCCGAAGGTATGGAAGAGGAGGTGCCTCTCACCCGAAGGGCGCCGCCGCGACCCGTCCGCGACCTCAAGGGGGTGGCATGTCCGTAGAACTGGGCAGCTCGAAGGTGCTCACCGAGACCACGACCGACGACGACGCACTGCACGGCCTTCCCGCGGTGCCCGAGGAGACGGCACCCCCCGCCGACAGCGCGGCGATCGACACCCGCACCCTCTCCCGCTCCCTGTTCCTGCGGCTCGCCGCGCTGGACGCGGACAGCCCGGAGCGCGGATACGTCCGCGACACCCTGATCGAGCTCAACCTCCCGCTCGTGCGGTACGCCGCGGCCCGCTTCCGCAGCCGCAACGAGCCGATGGAGGACATCGTCCAGGTCGGCACCATCGGGCTCATCAAGGCGATCGACCGCTTCGACTGCGAACGCGGCGTCGAGTTCCCGACGTTCGCGATGCCCACCGTCGTCGGGGAGATCAAGCGCTTCTTCCGCGACACCTCGTGGTCGGTGCGGGTGCCGCGCCGCCTCCAGGAGCTGCGGCTGGCACTGACCAAGGCCGGCGACGAGCTGTCGCAGATCCTGGACCGTTCGCCGACCGTCTCCGAACTCGCCGCGTGCCTCGGGGTGTCCGAGGAGGACGTGGTGGACGGCCTGGCGGTGGGCAACGCCTACACGGCCTCGTCGCTGGACACGCCCTCGGTCGAGGAGGACGGCGGCGAGGGTTCGCTCGCCGACCGCCTGGGCTACGAGGACACCGCGCTGGAGGGCGTGGAGTACCGCGAATCGCTCAAGCCGCTGCTGGCCCGGCTGCCCGCCCGCGAGCGGCGCATCATCATGCTGCGCTTCTTCGCGAACATGACGCAGTCGCAGATCGGCGAGGAGGTCGGCATCTCCCAGATGCACGTCTCCCGGCTGCTGACCCGGACGCTGGCGCAGCTGCGCGAGGGCCTGATCTCGGAGGAGTGAGCGGTCCGGCGCGCGGGCGGCCGGCCCGCGCGCCGACGGACCGCGTCCGCCGGGCGGCGGCCGCGGGACGGCGTGACGGGGCCGGCCGCGCCGGCGCGACGGAACGTCAGGAGAGCGCCAGCCAGGCGACCCCGGCCAGCACGGCGACGACCACGACGATGCCGAGGATCATGCCGAGACGCGGGCCGGAACCGCCGGTCGCGGCGGCACGCTGCTGCGGCGCGCCCTCGTCGACGAAGGCGCGGAACATCTGGGTGCTGCCCGCGGGGTCGGGCTGTCCGCCCGGATTCGGGCCCTGGGGTGCGTGAGGGTTATGAGCCATGGGTCAGGACCCTAGCGAACCGCGCCCGGCCGAAACAGCCCCGGTCCCCGCCGGAGAACGCCGTCGCGCGCCCCCGGAACCCGTCGGGAGGGGTCATCCGCACGCAGATCAACTTGCGTGCAACAACCAATCGGTCTTATGGTTGCCCTAAGCAACGAAAGACGGGTGGAGGAGGTCACCAAGGTGTCCGGGGAACCGGAGGACGCGGAGCCGGACCTCCGCCACTACCGCGAGCTGGCCCGCCAGCTGCGCTCCGTCGGCGTCGTCAACCGCGAGCTCGCCCGGCGCCTGCCGCACGACTGCCCGCCGGCGTCCGCGGGCCTGCTGACCCTGCTCCGCCGGCACGGCGAGATGCGCATGAGCCGGCTCACCGAACTGCTCGGCATCGACCTCTCGGTCACCAGCCGCCACGTCGCGCACGCCGCCGACCGCGGCTGGATCGAACGCCTCCCCGACCCGCACGACGGCAGATCCCGGCTGCTGCGCCTCACCCACAGCGGCGAGAGCCGTCTCGACGAGCTGAGCGAGCTGGCCACCGAGACCATGCGCGAGTTCCTCGGCGACTGGAGCGCCGAGGATGTCGCCACCCTGAGCTCGCTCCTGGAACGCCTCGGCCGGACCTTCGGCGACTGCCGCGCCCGGGGCGGCCACAGCCCCCCGCCCGGCACGGACGCCGCACCCGACCCCGCCACCAGCCGCACGTAAGAGAGAAGCGACCCCTCGCATGGCAACCAGCACGCGCCCCCACGCGCACCGCGCCGGCGGACCCCGGACGGACGGGTCCGCGGCCGCGCCGCCCATGACGCACCGCCAGATCATGGAGGCCCTGTCCGGGCTGCTGCTCGGCATGTTCGTCGCGATCCTGTCGTCGACGATCGTCTCCACCGCACTGCCGCAGATCATCGCCGACCTGGACGGCAGCCAGAGCTCCTACACCTGGGTGGTCACCGCCACCCTGCTCACGATGACCGCCACCACCCCGCTGTGGGGCAAACTCGCCGACCTCACCAGCAAGAAGGTGCTGGTCCAGACGTCGCTGGTCGTCTTCGTGCTGGCGTCCTGCGGCGCCGGCCTGTCACAGAACACCGGCACGCTGATCGCCTTCCGCGCGGTGCAGGGCATAGGCATGGGCGGCCTGACCGCCCTGGCGCAGATCATCCTGGCCGCCATGATCTCGCCGCGCGAACGCGGGCGGTACAACGGCTACCTGGGCGCCACCTTCGCCGTCGCGACCGTCGGCGGCCCGCTGCTCGGCGGCGTCATCACCGACACCGCCTGGCTCGGCTGGCGCTGGTGCTTCTACGCCGGCGTCCCGTTCGCCGTGATCGCGCTGCTGGTCCTCCAGAAGACCCTGCACCTGCCCGTGGTCAAGCGCCAGGGCGTCCGGATCGACTGGCTGGGCTCCGGCGTCTTCGCGGCCTCCGTCTCGCTGCTGCTGGTGTGGGTGACCCTGGCCGGCGACTCGTACGCCTGGCTGTCGTGGCAGACCTACGCCATGGTGGGCGGCTCGGTGGCGCTCGCGCTGCTCTTCCTCCTCGTCGAGTCGCGGGCGAAGGAGCCGATCGTCCCGCTGCGGCTGTTCCGCAACCGCACCATCACGCTCGCCTCGCTCGCGTCGCTGTTCGTCGGCGTCGCGATGTTCGGTGCGACGGTCTTCCTGGCCCAGTACTTCCAGCTGGCCCGCGGCGAGTCGCCGACCATGGCCGGGCTGATGACCACACCGATGATCGGCGGGCTGTTCGTCTCCTCGACCGTCTCCGGGCAGATCATCACCCGGACCGGGCGCTGGAAGGCGTGGCTCGTCGCGGGCGGCGTGCTGCTCACCGGCGGCCTCGCCCTGCTGGGCGGCGTGCGCTACGACACCGCGTACTGGCAGGTCGCGGTGTTCATGGGCCTGCTCGGCCTCGGCGTCGGCATGATGATGCAGAACCTCGTCCTGTGCACCCAGAACCAGGTGGACACGCGGGACCTCGGCGCCGCCAGCTCCGTCGTGACCTTCTTCCGCTCGCTGGGCGGCGCGGTCGGCGTCTCCGTGCTGGGCGCCGTGCTCGCCGAGCGCATCGCGGACTACGTGCGCGAAGGCATGGCGGAGCTGGGCGCCCCGGCCGGCGGCTCCGGCGGGGCAGCCGGCGGCATCCCCGACCTGAGCGAACTCCCCGCCCCCGTACGGGCGGTGGTGGAGAGCGCCTACGGACACGGCATCGCCGACATCTACCTGTACGCGGCGCCGATCGCGCTGGTCGCGCTGCTCCTGGTGGTGTTCATCGCGGAGGTGCCGCTGCGCACCAGGTCCGCGATGGAGGAGGACGCCGCGCAGGAAGAGCCGTCCCTGACGAAGACACCCGCCGCCCCGGTGACCGGCGACGCGGTGACCGGCGACGCGGTGACCGCCGCCCCGGTGACCGCCGCCCCGGTGACGCTCGACGCCGCGAGCGCCCCGGCCACGCCCGCGCCGCGGCTCGCGGGCACGGTGCGGGCCGCGGACGGCACCGGCCTCCCCGCCTCCCGGGTCACCCTGATCTCCCTGGACGGACGGCAGCTCGGCCGCTGCGTCACGCACGCCGACGGCTCGTACGCGCTGGACGCCCCCGGCGTCGGCAGCTATGTGGTGATCGCCGCCGCCGACGGCCACCAGCCGCAGGCGTCCACCGTCGCCCTCGGCGAGGGCCGGGTCCGTCACGACCCGGTGCTGGCGGGCACCACGGGCCTCACCGCCCAGGTGCGCAGCGCCACGGACGGCCGCCCGGTGCCGGAGGCGAGGGTCGTGGTGACCGACGTGCGCGGCGATGTGCTCGCCACCGGCAAGACCGGTGAGCAGGGCGACTTCACCTTCGACGAGCTGCCGGCCGGCACCTTCACCGTCGCCGTGAACGCGCCCGGGCACCGGCCGGCCGCCCGGCCGGTCGACGTCGACGCGCTCGGCGCCCGCTGTGTCGAGATCGCGCTGGCCCCGGGCGCACGCCTCCAGGGCAGCGTCCGGGCGGGCGCGGACCGCCGTCCGCTGGCCGACGCGCGGGTCACGCTCGTCGACGAGGCGGGCGGCGTCGTCGCCACATCGACGACGGGGGAGGATGGTGCCTACGCGTTCACCGACCTGGCCGAGGGCGAGTACACCGTCGTCGCCAGCGGCTACCCGCCGGCGGCGAGCGCGCTGAAGGTGGACGGCCGCGGCGTCGACGGCTACGACGTCGAGCTGTTCCATCCCGAGTCCTGAACGGCGCGCGACGAGGCGCGGAAGGAAGGAACACGAGCTGATGGCAGGCGTACGTGCGGACATCCGGACCCGTGACGGCTGGGCGGTGCGGCACGCGGTGCTGACCGTCACGGACGCGGCGGGCGAGCAGGTGCTGCGCGCGCCCGTCGACGACGACGGCTCCGTCCGTACCGACGAGCCGCTGCCCGCGGGCTCGTACACGGTCCTCGTCACCGCCGTCGGCTACGCCCCCGCCGCCGTCACCGCCCTGGTGACCGCGTCGGGGCGGGCCGACGTCGGCACCCTGGAGCTGGCCCGGCAGGACGGCACCCGGCTGCCCGCGCCGGGCCCGTGGACCATCGACCCGGCGCACTCCCGGGTCGCCGCCACCGCCCAGCACCTGGGGATCTCCAGCGTGCACGGGCGGTTCACCGCGTTCGGCGGCCGTATCGACATCGCCGAGGACCCGGAGAAGTCCCGCGTGGAGGCGGTGATACGCGCGGACAGCATCGACACCGGCAACGCGCTGCGCGACCGGCACATCCGCTCCGCCGACTTCCTCAACGTCGCCGAGCACCCGGACATCACCTACCGCACCACCGGAGTCGAGGCGGCCGGCGCCGACCGGTGGACCGTGCGCGGGCAGCTGGCCATGCACGGCCTGGTGCGGAACGTGGACCTCGACCTGACCTGCCTGGGCACCGGCCCGGACTCCGCAGGCGCGCAGCGGGCGGCGTTCCGCGCCACGACCGAACTGCGCCGGCACGACTTCGCGATGACCTACAACCAGGTCGTCGCGGCGGGCATCGCGGCCATCGGCACCACGCTGAAGGTCGAGCTGGACATCCAGGCCGTGCAGGGCGAGTCGCTGCCGTCGACGCCGGAGTAGCAGCGCCCGGACCGGCACACCCCACGTGACTCGGGCGGAACCCGCCCTTCCGGGGGCGGGTTCCGGACGGGTTCCGTACCCGTTCCGCGGCGGTCGACGGCCCTCCGCCGCGAACAGCGGGCGGCGCACGGGTGACGGACGGGTGCGGCGCCGCTGGTGGGCCTCCCCCGCTCGCGCGGAAGGTGACCGGCGTCACCGTCACCACGTGCAGCTGATTCAACACTCAACGTTACTGAAAACGGATGGTCGGACGTGCATCCGGCGCCGCTTCCCGACAGACTCTCGACCGCTGTCCGTCACACCAAGCGGAAGGTCTGTCACCATGCGTCACCTCGTGAAGTCCGCAGCGGCGATCCCGTTGCTGGCCGCAGGCGCTCTCGTCGGTCTCCTCAGTGGCACGGCGACCGCCGCGCCCACGGCGCCCGACTCGCTCTACGCCCCCTCGGCCCTCGTCCTCACCGTGGGAGACGGCGAGAGCGCCGCCACCGCGGTGCCGCTGCGCGCCGTCACCCTCACCTGCGGCCCGCAGGCCGCGGGCTCCCACCCGGCCGCGGCCGCCGCCTGCGGTGAACTCGCCTCGGCCGGCGGGAACTTCGCCTCGATCGGCACCGGCGGCTCCGACCGCTTCTGCCCGCTGGTCCACGACCCGGTCGTCGTCACCGCGACCGGCGTGTACGACGGTCGCCGAGTCGACTTCGAACGCACCTACGGCAACGCCTGCGAGATGGGAGCCTCCGGCACGGCGGTCTTCGCCTTCTAGGCAGGCTCTCCGCCCAGACGTCCCGCGAGCGCCTCCCCGCGGCGGGACGGGCCACCCGGCCCACCGGGCGGACGTGGGGTCCCCCCGTGCCCCATGTCCGCCCGGCTTCTCCTTCCCGGCTCCTTCCCGGCTCTTTCCCGGCCCCTTCCCGGCTCCTTCCGGACCCGCGTCACCCCGCCCTCCGGGCGGGCGGCCGCTCAGCCGCGGGGGTAGGTCTGGGCGTCCATGACGTCGAGGTTGAGGAAGCGGGGCTCGCCCGTGCAGAGTTCGCGCATGCGGGCCGCGACCTCCTGCGTCTCCGGCAGGTCGTTGTTCCGCATCGCCGCCTCGTAGGAGGGGAACTCCACGATGTCGACGTAGTGGTCGGTGCGTTCGCGGTCGTGGGTGTGGAACTCGTGCGTGAGGGTGCGCTTCCCCTCGGTCGCCCGGAGGAACTCGTCGTAGAGCAGCTCCATCTCCGCGGGCCGCTTCGTGTCGTACTCGATGACCTGGATGAACGTCATCGCCATCACTCTCTCGAAGACCGGTTCCGATGATGCTCGCCCCCTCCTTCCATCCTGCGCCCGCGCGCGGCGACCGGCACGGCGGGACGGGCAGGGACGCCGGACCGAGCGGGACGCCGACGGCCTCCGTCGCCTCCGCAGGTGCGGAGGCGACGGAGGCCGTCGGTGTGCGGGGCCGCTCAGTCCCGGCGGGAGCGCTTGGGCCGCCAGACGACCAGCGCGCTCGACTGGTGCACCTCGCTGTACGGCACGAGGTCCCGGCGGTAGGAGGCGTGCACCTGCTGCTCGCGCTGACGCATCGCCACCGCCGCTCCCTCCACGGCCTGCTGGAGTTCGGCGACCCGCGACTGGAGCGCGGTGACCTGGTTCTCCAGCTCGATGATGCGCTTGATGCCGGCGAGGTTGATGCCCTCGTCCTGGCTGAGCTGCTGCACCTGGCGCAGCAGCTCGATGTCCCGGGCCGAGTAGCGCCGGCCGCGGCCGGCCGTACGGTCCGGGGAGACCAGGCCGAGACGGTCGTACTGGCGGAGCGTCTGCGGGTGGAGCCCGGAGAGCTGCGCCGCCACCGAGATGACGTAGACCGGGGAGTCGTCGGTCAGCTCGTACGGCTGCCGCCCCCCGAAACGCTGGCTGTTGCCGCCTCGGCCGGGCATCTCAGTCTCCCTTCGCTGCCTTGAACAGCGCCGCTCTCGGGTCCTCGTCCGCGGTGGCGTCGCGGTAGGCCTCGAGAGTGTCCCGCGCCTTGTCGCCCAAGTCACCCGGCACCGCCACGTCGACGGTGACCAGCAGGTCGCCGCGGGTGCCGTCCTTCCGGGTGGCGCCCTTGCCGCGGGCCCGCATGGTGCGGCCGCTCGGGGTGCCCGGCGGCAGCTTGAGCGTGACCGGCGGGCCGCCGAGGGTCGGCACCTTGATCTCGCCGCCGAGCGCGGCCTCCGGGAAGGTGACCGGCACGGTGACCGTGAGGTTGTCGCCCCTGCGCCCGAAGACGGGGTGCTTGTCGACGTGGACCACGACGTACAGGTCGCCGTTGGGGCCGCCGCGCTCGCCGGGGGCGCCCTTGCCGCGCAGCCGGATGCGCTGCCCGTCGGTGACGCCCGCGGGGATGCGGACCTGCATGGTGCGCGAGGAGGTCGCCCGCCCGCTGCCCTTGCAGACCTCGCACGGGTCCTGCGCGATCAGGCCGCGGCCCTTGCAGTCCACGCACGGGTCGGTGAGCGAGAAGCCACCGCCGCCGCCCCGGCTGACCTGGCCGGTGCCGACACAGGTCGGGCACACCCTCGGCGTGCCGTTCTTGTCGCCGGTCCCGGAACAGGCCTTGCAGGCGGCGGAGGAGGACATCCGCAGCGGCACCGTCGCGCCGTCCACGGCCTCGGTGAAGCTGAGCGTCACCTCGGACTCGACGTCCTGCCCGCGCCGCGGCTGCGTACGGCCGCCCGTACCGCCGCGGTTGAACAGGCCGCCGAACACGTCGCCCAGACCGCCGCCGAAGCCGCCGCCCTGGGGTCCGCCGGCCGGGCCGCCCTGGGTGCCGCCGAAGAGGTCGCCCAGGTCGAAGTTGAACGAACCGCCGCCCGCCCCGGGCCCGGGGCGGAATCCGCCGCCGCTCCCGAAGAGGGCGCGCGCCTCGTCGTACTCCTTGCGCCGCTTGGCGTCACCGAGGACGTCGTACGCCTCCGAGGCGTCCTTGAAGCGCTCCTCGGCGGACGCGTCGCCCCGGTTGGCGTCCGGGTGGTTCTCCCGGGCGAGCTTCCGGTAGGCCTTCTTGATCTCGGCCTCGGTGGCGTCCTTCGGGACGCCGAGGACCTTGTAGTAGTCCTTCTCGATGAAGTCCTTGGTGCTCATCCCCGACGTCCCTCCTCTCCTGCGTCTCCGTACCCGACGTCAGCCCTCGTCCGGGCCACCGTCGTCCTCGTCGTCAGCCGCCTGCTCGTCCGGCTCCCCCTGCGCGCCCGGCTGCGGTTCGGCGACACCCACCCGCGCGGGACGGATGGTGCGCTCGCCGATGCGATACCCGGGCTGGAGGATCTGCACGCACGTCGTCTCGGTGACTTCCGGCGAGTACGAGTGCATCAGCGCCTCGTGCACGGTCGGGTCGAAGGGCTCGCCCTCCTTGCCGAACTGCATCAGGCCCATCTTGGCCGCGACCATCTCCAGCGACTCGGCGACCGACTTGAAGCCGCCCACCAGCTCGCCGTGGTCCCGGGCGCGGCCGATGTCGTCGAGCACCGGCAGCAGTTCCGTCAGGAGGTTCGCCACGGCGATCTCCTTGACGGAGACGCGGTCCCGCTCGACCCGGCGGCGGTAGTTCTGGAACTCCGCCTGGAGCCGCTGAAGATCCTGCGTCCGTTCGTTCAGCGCGGTGCGGGTCTGGTCGAGCTGCGCGGTCAGCGCCGCGCCCCCGGCCGCCGCACCCTGCCCGTCGGTCGCGTCCCCGGCCGGGCCGGCCGGGGCCGCCTCCTCCTCGGAGGCGGACCCGGCGGCCGCTGCCGCGTCGTCGGACGCGGCGTCGGTTTCGGCGTCGGCGGGGACGTCGGGCTCCTGCGCGAAGCCCGGGGTCTCCTCCGTCACGCGGCACCGTCCTTCGGCTTGTCGTCGTCCACGATCTCGGCGTCGACGACGTCGTCGTCACCGTCGGCCTTGGCCTCACCGGCGCCGGCTCCCGCGCCGGCCTCGGCGCCGTCGCCGCCCTGGGCGGCCTGCGCGTCGGCGTACAGCGCCTGGCCCAGCTTCTGGCTGGTGGCCGCGACCTTCTCGGAGGACTCGCGGATGGCGGCGGTGTCCTCGCCCTTCAGCTTCTCCTTGAGGTCGGTGAGTGCTTCCTCGACCTCGGTCTTGACGTCCCCGGGGACCTTCTCGTCGTTGTCCTTGAGGAACTTCTCGGTCGTGTAGACGAGCTGCTCGGCCTGGTTGCGGGTCTCCGCGGCCTCGCGGCGCTTGGAGTCCTCGTCGGCGTACTGCTCGGCGTCGCGCATCATGCGCTCGATGTCGTCCTTCGGCAGCGCGGAGCCGCCGGTGACGGTCATCTTCTGCTCCTTGCCGGTGCCGAGGTCCTTCGCCGCGACGTGCATGATGCCGTTCGCGTCGATGTCGAAGGTGACCTCGATCTGCGGCACACCGCGCGGGGCCGGGGGCAGGCCGGTCAGCTCGAACATGCCGAGCTTCTTGTTGTACGCCGCGATCTCGCGCTCGCCCTGGTAGACCTGGATCTGCACGGACGGCTGGTTGTCCTCGGCCGTGGTGAAGATCTCCGAACGCTTGGTCGGGATCGTGGTGTTGCGCTCGATCAGCTTGGTCATGATGCCGCCCTTGGTCTCGATGCCGAGGGACAGCGGGGTGACGTCGAGCAGCAGGACGTCCTTGACCTCGCCCTTGAGCACACCGGCCTGGAGGCTGGCGCCGATGGCGACGACCTCGTCCGGGTTGACGCCCTTGTTGGCCTCCTTGCCGCCGGTCAGCTCCTTGACCATGTCGGCGACGGCGGGCATGCGGGTCGAGCCGCCGACCAGGACCACGTGGTCGATCTCGGACAGCTGGATGCCGGCGTCCTTGATCACGTTGTGGAACGGCGTCTTGCAGCGGTCCAGCAGGTCCTGGGTGAGCTGCTGGAACTGGGCGCGGGTGAGCTTCTCGTCCAGGTGCAGCGGGCCCTCGGCGGAGGCGGTGATGTAGGGCAGGTTGATCGTGGTCTCCGAGGAGGAGGACAGCTCGATCTTCGCCTTCTCCGCGGCCTCGCGCAGACGCTGGAGCGCCATCTTGTCCTTGGCCAGGTCGACTCCGTGGCCGGAGTGGAACTGCTTGACCAGGTGGTCGACGACGCGCTGGTCCCAGTCGTCACCACCGAGGTGGTTGTCGCCGTTGGTCGCCTTGACCTCGACCACGCCGTCGCCGATCTCCAGCAGCGAGACGTCGAACGTACCGCCACCGAGGTCGAAGACCAGGATGGTCTGGTCCTCCTTCTCCATGCCGTAGGCGAGCGCGGCGGCGGTCGGCTCGTTGACGATGCGCAGGACGTTGAGGCCCGCGATCTCACCGGCCTCCTTGGTGGCCTGCCGCTCGTGGTCGTTGAAGTAGGCGGGGACGGTGATGACGGCGTCGGTCACCTTGTCGCCCAGGTAGGACTCGGCGTCCCGCTTCAGCTTCTGGAGCACGAACGCGCTCATCTGCTGCGGGTTGAAGTCCTTGCCGTCCAGGTTGATCTTCCAGTCGGTGCCCATGTGGCGCTTGACCGAGCGGACCGTACGGTCCACGTTGGTGACGGCCTGGCGCTTGGCCACCTCACCGACGAGCACCTCGCCGTTCTTGGCGAAGGCGACGACGGACGGCGTGGTCCTGGCGCCCTCGGCATTGGTGATGACGGTGGGCTCACCGCCCTCGAGAACACTGACGACGGAGTTCGTCGTACCCAGGTCGATGCCGACCGCTCGTGCCATTTCGGGTTCCTCCAGCTGATGCCTTGAGTGGATATGGCTCAAGAGTGCATGAGGCCCACGGATCTGTCAAAGGACCTGAGTCGTGCACGCTCAACTCTTATGCTGCACTTATGTGCACACCGGCATCACCGCAGTTCAGAGCACCCCCAGGTCCTCCCGATGCTGGGAGCCCCCGCACTTCGGCCGGGCCCGCGGCATCCCGTCAGCCCGGAGCGGCCTGCGAGTGCGGCAGGCGGTCCGACGCCTCGCACCACTCCACCGCGACCACGGCGGCGTCGTCCCGCAGCTCCCGGCCCGTGTGCCGGTCCACGGCGGCCAGCAGCCGGTCCGGCAGCACCTCGATCGGCGTTCTCAGCAAGGTCTCCGCCACCGGCAGCAACGGGAAGAACCGCCCGCCGGCGTCCCGCGCCTCGTCGATGCCGTCGGTGTACAGCAGCAGCCGCTCCCCCGGCTCCCATTCCCGGACGGACGCGGGGAAGTCGCCGGCGAACAGGTGCGCGAGCCCGAGCGGCGGCAGCGCGTCCTCGGGGCCGACGAAGCGTGCGGCGCGCCCGTTCATCAGCAGCGGCGGCGGGTGCCCGAGGTTCACCATGCACAGCTTCGGCCCGTCGATCTCCAGCAGCACGGCGGTCACGAACAGCTCACTGCCGTCCTGGGTGCCGGTGTAGGAGTCGCCCGGCTCCTTCTCCAGCCGCGCGACGGCCTCCGAGCAGCGCAGCGCCACCCGCGACACGTTCGGCTCGTGATGCGCCGCCTCGCGGAACGCGCCGAGCACGGCGGAGGCCGTACGAATGGCGGGCAGACCCTTGCCGCGGACATCGCCGATGATGAGCCGGATCCGGTCGCCCTCGACCACCGCCTCGTAGAGATCGCCGCCGATCCGGGCCTCGGACTCGGCGGCGACGTAGCGCGCCTCGAAGCGCAGCCCGCCTGCCTGACGCGGCATCGGCGGCAGCAGCGCGAGCTGGGCGGCCTCGGCCACCCGCTGCACCTGGGTGAGCTGGGCCTCCTGACGCTCTCTGGCGCTGGCAGCCATCAGGGAAGCGACGCTCACCACGAACACGGCGCCCACGACCGTGCCGTGGTAGAAGGGGCCGTCGTCGGCGTCGATGAGAGTGGCAGCCAGTCCGACGAACAGCGCGACGACGGACACGGCGAGAACCCGGCGCGGCGACCCGCGGATCGCCGCGAGGGCCGGAACGGGAGAGAGCAGCGAGCCGGCGCGCAGATTCGGCGCGTCGCCGATGTCGTCGCCGACCTCCATCAGGGCGACGACGACCAGCAGAATCCAGGGGAGCACGGCCCACATGAACCCGCGCCCCACCACATCCCGTGACCTGCTGCTCACTCGGCCCGCCATCCGGTTCGCCCCCAGAATCACTTTTATGCCGAAACGGTATCGCAGGAGGTCGGGCGACGCAGATCACCGCAGCATCGGGTGCAGCACTCCCGTGATACTGGGTAGGCTCGTACGAACCAGATAAGTTACTGCTTAGTAAATGAGCCGTCGCCGTGCCGGCGCAGGCTCGCCCGCAGGTCCGAGGAGCCGTCATGCAACTCGCCGCGATCGTCGTCTCGCTGGTGCTGGCCGTGGTCGGCACCGCGCTGTTCGCGCGCGCCATCGCCCAGATCTACCGGCACGTGAAGCTCGGGCAGGCGGTGCCCGCCGGCACCCGCACCGACGACCCCGGGCAACGCACGCTCACGGTGGCGCGCGAGTTCCTCGGGCACACCCGGATGAACCGCTGGGGCATCGTCGGCTTCGCGCACTGGTTCGTCGCCGTCGGCTTCTTCACCCTGGTGCTGACCCTCGTCAACGCCTTCGGCCAGCTGTTCCAGGCCGACTGGGTACTGCCGATCATCGGCACCTGGCTGCCGTACGAGATGTTCATCGAGTTCATCGGCCTGATGACGGTCCTGGGCATCGCCACGCTGATCGTCATCCGCCAGCTGAGCCGCCCCGACCGCCCGGGCCGCAAGTCCCGCTTCGCCGGCTCCACCACCTGGCAGGCGTACTTCGTCGAGGCCGTCATCCTCGTCATCGGCCTGGCCATCCTCACCCTGCGCGGCCTGGAGGGCGTGCTGCACGACGTGCACGGTTACGAGGCCGCGTACTTCGTCACCTACCCGCTGGTCGCCGCGTTCGACGGGCTGAGCGTCACGACCGTGCAGAACCTCGTCTACCTCGTCGCGATGCTCAAGATCGGCACGTCGTTCGTGTGGATGATCGTCGTCGGCCTCAACACCGACATGGGCGTCGCCTGGCACCGCTTCCTCGCCTTCCCCAACATCTGGTTCAAGCGCAACGCCGACGGCGCGACCGCGCTGGGCGAACTGAAGCCGATGACCTCCGGCGGCAAGGAGATCGACTTCGAGACCGCGCTCGACGAGGACAACGAGGAGGAGGTCCGCTTCGGCGTCTCCCAGGTCGAGGACTTCTCCTGGAAGGGCCTGCTGGACTTCTCCACCTGCACCGAGTGCGGCCGCTGCCAGTCGCAGTGCCCGGCCTGGAACACCGGCAAGCCGCTCTCGCCCAAGCTGCTGATCATGTCGCTGCGCGACCACGCGCACGCCAAGGCGCCGTACCTCCTCGCGGGTGGCGGCAAGTCCATGGAGGGCGAGGAGAAGGCCACCGAGGAACAGCTGCGCGGCGTCCCCGCCGACGCGCTGGCCGAGGCCGAACGCCCGCTGGTCGGCGACCTCGCCGCCGGCGGCGTCATCGACCCCGACGTCCTGTGGTCCTGCACCACCTGCGGCGCCTGCGTCGAACAGTGTCCCGTGGACATCGAGCACGTCGACCACATCGTCGACATGCGCCGCTACCAGGTGATGATCGAGTCGGCGTTCCCGAGCGAGGCCGGGACGATGCTCAAGAACCTGGAGAAGAAGGGCAACCCCTGGGGCCTGGCCAAGAAGCAGCGCCTGGCCTGGGTTCAGGAGGTCGATTTCGAGGTGCCGGTCGTCGGCAAGACCGTCGACGACCTCACCGAGGTCGAGTACCTGTACTGGGTCGGGTGCGCCGGCGCCCTGGAGGACCGGGCGAAGAAGACCACCAAGGCGTTCGCCGAACTCCTGCACATCGCGGGCGTGAAGTTCGCCATCATGGGCGGCGACGAGAAGTGCACGGGCGACTCCGCGCGACGGCTGGGCAACGAGTTCCTCTTCCAGCAGCTCGGCGAGGAGAACGTCGCCAACCTCAACGCCGCGTTCGGCGAGGACGAGGACGACGAGGCGACGAAGAAGCCCGCGGCGAAGAAGAAGATCGTCGCCACCTGCCCGCACTGCTTCAACACCATCGCCAACGAGTACCCGCAGCTCGGCGGGCACTACGAGGTGATCCACCACACCCAGCTGCTCCAGCACCTCGTCGACGAGGGCCGGCTCGTGCCCGTCACCCCCGTCGAGGGCCTGATCACCTACCACGACCCGTGCTACCTGGGCCGCCACAACAAGGTCTACACGCCGCCGCGCGAGATCATCGGCAAGGTCCCGGGCCTCCGCAACGAGGAGATGCACCGCCACAAGGAGCGCGGCTTCTGCTGCGGCGCCGGCGGCGCCCGGATGTGGATGGAGGAGCGGATCGGCAAGCGCATCAACAACGAGCGCGTGGACGAGGCCCTCGCCATCGAACCGGACATCGTCTCCACCGCCTGCCCGTTCTGCCTGGTGATGCTCTCCGACTCGGTCAACGGCAAGAAGAACGACGGGAAGGCCAAGGAGGAGCTCCAGGTCGTCGACGTGGCACAGCTCCTGCTGGACTCGGTGCGGACGCCCTCCGACCCGCCGCCCGCGGGCGGCGAGGACACGGCCGGCGAGCCCGACCCGGAGCCGCAGCCCGACCGCGACCCCGAGCCGAAGCCGGACCCGACTCCCGCGTCCTAGCCGTACGGACCCGCGCCGCGCGACGCCCCCTCGACGGCGGGCCCCTGCCCGGGGCCCGCCGTCGTCGTGCGTCCGCCTCTCCGCCCGCGCGCGTCACGTGCGATGCACCGCACGTGAACGGCCGTACAACCCTTGGTGTCCGTCGGAGGTCTCCCCCAACGTCCCCGCCAGGCGCCCTGACGGCTCCCGGCATCCGCTCTCGTGCCCAGGAGACTCACGCAGTGCCCAAGCGCTACCGCAGATCCGCCCTCGCCATCTCCGTCGCCGCCGCCGTCACCGGCGGCCTGATCACCGTCGCCGCGCCCGCCGTCGCCGAAGAGGCCACACTGCACGGCGACTTCAACGCCGACGGCTACCGCGACGTGGTCGTCTCCGCCTCGAACGCCCGCGTCGGCGGCGACTTCGGCGCGGGCCAGATCGTCGTCTACTGGGGCGGCCCCGACGGTCTGCAGCCCGACCGCCGTTCGCCGATCCACCAGGACTCGCGCGGCGTGCCCGGCTCCCCCGAGGAGGGCGACGGCTTCGGCGCCATGACGTACGCCGGGGACTTCGACGGCGACGGCGTGACCGACCTGGCCGTCGGTGCACCGGGCGAGGACCTGACGGGCGACAAGGACAGCGGGATGCTCACCGTGCTCTGGGGCTCCGCGTCCGGCCTGGTCAGCGGCGACACGCTCGCGAACCCCACGAAGTTCGACGGCGACTTCTTCGGCAAGGCCGTCGTCGCGGGCGACTTCGACGCCGACGGCGTCACCGACCTGGCCGCCGGCAGCTCCTCCCGCACGGTGGTCTTCTACCAGCAGGGCATCGACCGGGCCGGGGACGCCACCGAGTCCCGCTCGGTGCGGACCCCGATCCTCGACGGCGAAGGCGGCGTCTTCTTCCTGACCGCCGGAGACGTCGACGGCAACGGCGCCGACGACCTGGTCGTCAACGGTTTCGACTCCGAGATCGAGGACGGCTACCACTACAACGCCAACTTCTACTACCGCGGCGTCGCCGGCACGGGCATCGCCGGTTCCGCCGACCGCATGACCCCCGGCATCATCACCGGCATCGGCGACACCAACGGCGACGGCCACGGCGACCTCGTCATCGGCGAGTCCTGGGACGAGGGCGCGCCCGGCGCGGTCAAGGGCGGCAAGGTCAGCATCCGCTACGGAACGCCCGACGGTCCCAACGGCGTCGTGAAGGAGATCACCCAGGACTCCGGCGGCATCGCGGGCGGCTCGGAGAAGGACGACGCCTTCGGCGCGGAGCTGGACCTCGGCGACGTCAACGGCGACGGCCTCATGGACCTGGTCATCGGCTCGGCGGCGGAGAACCTCGGCGAGGACTTCGACACCGGCGCCGTGCACCTCCTCTACGGCTCGCCGACCGGCATCACCTCGACCGGCGCGCAGTACTTCAACCAGGACGTCCCCGGCGTCCCGGGCAGCAACGAGGACGAGGACTTCTTCGGCAGCGACGTCCACCTCGCCGACGTGGACGGGGACGGCAACGCGGACCTCACCATCGGCGCGAGCGGTGAGAACAGCGACAACGGCGCCGTCACCGCGCTGCGCTCCGACGGCGCGAAGATCACCACCAGCGGAGCCCAGTGGATGAGCACCACCTCCGCCGGCGTCTCCACCTCCGGCCGACCGCTGTTCGGCGTGAACTTCGCCGGCTGACCCCGGAAGCACGACGGCCGCCCCCACCCCCTCGGTGGGGGCGACGCGTACGGGTTCCCCTAGGGGATGTCACAGGTCAGACGCGATGTCCGGCCGTTTGCTGCCGGAGCGTCACCACAACCGCGCGGACACGGTACGTTCGAAGACGTGGCTGGATTCAGGATCGGACGCGGCAGGAACTCCCGCAACGCGCAGCAGGGACCGTACCCCCCGCACGGCCAGGCCCCGGAGCCGGGGCCCGGCCCGGGAGCGTACGGACAGGGACAGCACCAGGGACCGGCCTCGGGCGGTCGCGGCGGCCAGACCTGGCACGCCGGAGGCGGCGGCGGCCGGGGGGAACCGGAGTACTTCGGCGAGCCGCAGCGTGGCGGCTACGGCTACCCGGGCGGAGGCCCGCAGAGCGGCCACCCCGGCGACAGCCGCTCGCGCGCGGATAACCCCGGCCACACCAGGGCGTTCAGCATCCACGACCCCTCGCCGTACGGACACGACGGCGGCCCCGGCGACGGGCACGGCTACGACAGCGGCTACTCCGACGGCAGCGTGCACTCCGCCGGACACGCGCCGCCCGCCGGCCCGCGGCTGCACTGGAAGGAACTGCTCCAGGGCATCGTGCTCCGCCCGAACGCGACCTTCTACCAGATGCGCGACTACCCCGTGTGGGGCCCGGCACTGACCGTCACCTTCGTCTACGGCCTGCTCGCCGTCTTCGGCCTCGACGAGACGCGCGAGAGCGTCATCGACGCGACCCTCGGCACCGCTCTCCAGTACGTGGCCGGCACCGGCATCGCCATGGTGATCATGGGGCTGATGCTGGGCGCGGTCACGCACACCCTGGCGCGCCAGTTCGGCGGCAACGGGATGTGGGCGCCGACCATCGGCCTGTCCATGCTGATCATGTCGCTCAGCGACGCACCCCGCCTGGTGCTCGCCATGTTCATGGGCGGCACCGCGACCGCCGTGCAGGTCGTCGGCTGGATCACCTGGATCGCCGCCGGCGCGCTGTTCACCTCGATGGTCAGCCGTTCGCACGACCTGCCGTGGCCGCGCGCGCTGGGCGCCTCGGCGATTCAGCTGATCGCACTGCTCGCCCTGGTCAAGCTCGGCACTCTCTGACGGCGCGCTTCGGGGCCGGGCCCTGCCGCCCCGCCCCGAAGCACCGCACTCGCAGCTCACGGCTCGCAACTCACGGCTCGCAACTCACCGCCCGGAGCCCGCCGCTCAGTGCGTCAGGCGAAGCGCTGCGCCGCCGAGCCGTCGCACTCCTGGAGCCGCACCGGCTCCGTGGCCCCGGCCAGCGTCAGGCACAGCGCGGTCGCCCCGGCCGGGCGGAGCGTGGCACCGTCCCGCACGAACTGCTGGTTGGCGCCGCCGTGGCAGTTCCACAGGGCGAGCCCGGCACCCGCCTCGTACTCCCCGTCCGGCACGTCGAGGCACCGGTCGTGGGACAGCTCCGTGTAGAGCTGACGGGTCTCCGGGTCCAGCCACCAGCCCTGATTGCGCTCGCCGTTGCAGCTCCAGCCGCCGACGGCCGTGCCGTTGCGGCTGCTCGCGCCCTCGGCGTCCAGGCAGCTGCCGGTCGCCTCGTTGCGCAGCGGCCCGAAGACGTCGTCCCACGCCAGCTCGTACAGCCGCGGCTGCCCCGCGCCGCTCGGATCGGCGCAGGACGCCTCCCGCACGCCCTGCTGCCCGGCCTGGTAGACGGCCGTGAAGCAGGCGGCGAAGGCGCCGTGGCCGCGCTTGTTGGGGTGGAAGGACTGGCGCACCGAGTTGGAGTCCGGCGGGAACGGGTTGGTGAGGTCGACGTACAGGCCCCGCGCCCAGGTGTTCTCCATGCACACCTCGTGGCCGTGGAAGAGCCGGGACGCGTCCAGGTACGTGGCGCCGGCCTGGCGCGCCGCCTCCCGCATGCCCTTCTCGAACACCGGCACCGCGAAGTTCCGGGCGAAGGCGGCGTCGCTGTCGTAGCCGGTGCAGCCGCCGAACAGCTTGCCGGGATAGTCGGGGTTGTCGTACACGTCCGGGCCGAGCGGCCCGGGATAGCCCATCACGACCAGCTGGTAGTCGTCGTCGGCGTAACCGGCCTGCCGCATCACGGTCCTCAGGTCGCCGACCGTCGCGACGACCTTGGGCTGCAGACCGTCCACACGCGCCTGCCAACCGGGCCGGTACTTCGGGTGGCAGGCGCCCTGGAACGTGAACCAGCGCACCACGCAGTCCGTGATCACCGGCCCGAACCGCAGGTCGTCGTTGGCGCCCGCGACCAGAACGATCTGCTGGATGCGGGTGTTGCGCGCCTTGATCGCCAGGTTGTCGCTCTGCACCAGCTCGTCCGCGTACTGCGGTGTGCCGCCGATGCGGATGTTCACCGTCGAGGCCCCCGAGCAGGCGACGTTGAAGGTAACGTCCGCCGGGATGCCGGTGCGGTGGATCGCCGCGTCGGGCGAACGGTGGCACCAGTTGTCCGGCCCGTCCGTGCCCGGCTCGTAGGTGCCGACGCCCTCACCGCTGATCTCGCTGTCGCCCAGCGAGATCAGCGACGTCTTGCGCTCGTCCATCGGCCGGATCGCCGCGTCGCCGTACAGCGTCTCCGCCTGCGCCGCCCGCGCTTCCTCCAACTCCGCCGACAGCGGCACCACGTCGGCCGCCCGCTCCTCGGCGGCGGCCGGCGCCGCAGCGGGCCCGCCGCCGGTGAACGCCAGCACCGCGGCCAGCAGTCCCGCGGTCACCGCCGTCCGGCCGAGGCGTCCCGCACTTCTCGCACGTGCCATGGGGTGCTCCCGTCATGGAGGCATCAGTGTTACCCGTGGTTCTTACTCGCAGGTACGCCTCTCGGGAAGCCCATCCGGCGCAAGAATCCGGCCAGTTACGGCTTCCGAGCCGGTCGCCGCCGGCACCCGCCTCGGCGTCGGCAACGGCAGGTCCGCGGGCACGTCATCAGGTCGCCGTACACCCGCGCCCGGCGGCAACCCGCCTGCTGCGGGCCGTGGACGTCGGCCGTCCAGCCGCGGTGGGCGGTCCCACGTAGCCGCTCGGGCCGCGGCGCAGTAGCGTGCAGTCGCGCTCGCGCACCGCGCTCCGGAGTTCCGCCCTGGAGGGTCCGCGCCCCCCACGGGCCGGTCCCAGCCCCGGGTCCCCGGGCGTTCCGCCCCGGGTCAGGCGTCCCGCACCTGCCCCGCCCGCCGTACCACCGGCGGCTCCACCGACCACGGGAACTCGATCCACGCCTCGGTCCGCTTCCACACGTACGCGCACTTCACCACGGACTGCGGCTTCTCGTAGATCACCGCGGTCCGCACGTCCGCGACGTGCTCCGCGCAGAAGTCGTGCACCAGCTTCAACGTCCGGCCGGTGTCCGCGACATCGTCCGCGACCAGCACCTTCTTCTCACTGAGGTCCACCACGTTCGGCACCGGCGGCAGCATCACCGGCATCGGCAACGTCTCACCGACCCCGGTGTAGAACTCCACGCTGGCCAGATGCACGTTCTTGACATCCAGCGCGTAACCGAGCCCGCCGGCCACGAAGAGGCCGCCGCGCGCGATCGACAGGATGATGTCCGGCTCGAAGCCGTCGCCCGCGACGGCCCGCGCCAACTCCCGGACCGCCACGCCGAACCGCTCGTACGTCAGGTGCTCCCGCTCGTCACCCATCCCGGAGTCGGTCCTCCCCCCGGGCCTCGTCCCGGATCGGCGTGCGGTGGAAGTTGAGGTACGACCGGGACGGCGTCGGCCCGCGCTGCCCCTGGTAGCGCGACCCGTACCGCTTCGACCCGTACGGGTGCTCGGCCGGCGACGACAGCCGGAACATGCACAGCTGCCCGATCTTCATCCCCGGCCACAGCTTGATCGGCAGCGTCGCCACGTTCGACAGCTCCAGCGTCACGTGCCCCGAGAAACCCGGGTCGATGAAACCGGCCGTCGAGTGCGTCAGCAGACCCAGACGCCCCAGGCTCGACTTGCCCTCCAGCCGCGAGGCGATGTCCTCCGGCAGCGTGATGACCTCGTACGTCGACGCCAGCACGAACTCCCCGGGATGCAGGATGAACGGCTCGTCGCCGACCGACTCGATCAGCCGCGTCAGGTCGGGCTGCTCGACCGACGGGTCGATGTGCGGGTAGCGGTGGTTCTCGAACACCCGGAAGTAGCGGTCCAGCCGCACGTCGATGCTGGACGGCTGGACCATCCCCGCCTCGTACGGGTCGATGCGCACCCGCCCGGCGTCGATCTCGGCCCGGATGTCCTTGTCTGAGAGAAGCACGGCTGCGAGCCTACGCGCACGAGCGGGGCCCGGCCCAACCGGACCGGACCCCGCCACGCGCTACGACTGCTGGTCGACGGCTCTCCGCGACAGCCGCAACCTCCGCGCTTCCGGCTGCTCAGCGCCGACGGGCGCCACCGGCCTCCCCGCCGGCACCCACCGGCACGGCCTGCCGCAACCGCGCGCACTGCGGACACCGCAGCAACCGACCGGGACCGATCCGGTCGGGTCCGAGATTCTGCAGGGGGAACACGGACGTGCTGAACTCGTGCCCCTCGGCACACCGAACGACGGTGGACTCCATCGTCTCCCTCTCACGGCAACGTGGTGGACGAAAGCCACGTTAGGGGATGAAGCGCACCACCCGAAGCCCGGCACTCCGCAACCCACCGTACGCCCGCGGCCCCCTCCTCCGCACCCCGCCACACCCCCCGCACCCACCCCCCGAACAGCACAAAGGACCCGCCGGCCTGTGCGCCGGGGGTCCGCCATGAGGTACAGTGTCCCGCGTCGAGAAGGCTCTTCGAGCCGCTCCTCGCGGGCGTAGTTTAATGGTAGAACATGAGCTTCCCAAGCTTATAGCGCGGGTTCGATTCCCGTCGCCCGCTCCATCCCGAAGGCCCAGGTCGTCAGACCTGGGCTTTGTTCGATATCTAGACCAATTCGGGCGGGCGTGCCACTCGCGCCTCACCGGGGACACCCATGGCGTCACTTCTCAGTGCGGCGAGCCACTCGCGGGACCTGCAGTGGACGTGTTCACGGACGAACGCAGTCATGCCGACCGCGGTGTGGCATCGCGGAGGGTGCGGCTGACCACACAGAACTAGCCAACTCGCCATAAAGTTGCGCGTCATATGGGTAGATATCCTTCGCTTATTTAGTACTCCAGTTGTAGATCGTGAATCTTTCTGGTCTGGGCAGGTACGGAGGCGGCTGCGGTACCAGGTTTGGGCGAAGTTGAGCGGTGTCTGGTTGCGGTGTGTCTGGTTTCTGTCGATCTCGCTGCTTTGACGTGAGCCAGGGCGGTCGGGGCGCCGGTGCTCGGGTGCTCGGCTGTGCGCTCAGGCTGCGGCGTGTACAACGAACGGTGGAACTGCCGATCATGGAGTGGAACCGTTCGGCAGCTCGTCTCAGCGGCCACTCCTCGTCCACGACGCACCGGGCGAGACGGAGTTTGACGGTCTCGGACAGCGGGGCATTACGGTGGGGTCAACCAGCCCTGAGGGGCTGAGACGTCCATATGTGCAGGTCGGTGCGTGAGTCGGCGCGGGCGGCCGGGGATTCCCAAGCTTATAGCGCGGATTCGTTTCCCGTCGCCCGCTCCACCCCGAAGGCCCAGGTCGCAGACCTGGGCCTTTCTTCTGCTGAACCTCACAACCAGCTCGGAGCTACGGGGCTGGGATCATATCCATGGCCACGCCGGGTAGTTCGTCGAAGCTCGCCTTGGTGTCGGTGGTCATCACAGTTCGGTTCGTTGCGACTGCTGTCGCCGCGATGATCAGGTCGTGCGCGCCACGGGGCTTGCCCAGCCTGCGGGTGTACGCCAGCAACCGTGCATGCACACGCGCCACATCCAGCGTGTAGTCGTCCACCGGGACTATGGCCAGGACCGCGTCGACGAATCCCTGACGACGGCGAGTGGACAGCTCGTCCGCCGCGAGTTCCACACCCTGGAGCAGTTCGGCTGCCGTGACGGCGGCGATGGTGATGTCGTCATCCCGATCGCGCAGCAGCTTGGCCAGTTCGAACCGGCCGCGATCGACTGCGACGAGGACACCGGTGTCGAGGATCACCCTTCCCACGGGTTCTCCAGAGTCAGCAGGTCGCGAGTCCCCAGCGCATCGGACGCAAAGTCCTCGTCCAGAGCTTCAGCGTGCGCTTCGAGCACATCAGCGAGCGCGGCACCGTTCCCGCACGGCGCGGGCCCGACGATCGCCAATCGCCTGCCATTGCGAGTGATCACGATGGTCTCCCCGTGTTCCGCCTGGTCCAGAACCGAGGCGAAGCTCCGGGAGGCCTCGCTTGCACTCATTGTCCTCATGGATTCAGAATATCAGAAACACAGTGGTAGGCGAGAGTGAGACGCCATGGCTACCCTCGGGTGACCGACGTCCGACGACTGCGCTCCGGTGCACGAAGGAGCACCAGGCCCGGTTCCCGGCTCAGGTCCACGGCTGCCCGGTCCACGGACGCGCCCAGGCGTCCGGGCCGGGAGTGATCCGCCCCGTCCTGCCCCTGGACGGCCCCGACGTTCGTGGAGATCGCGAACGTCGACAGAGGGGTCTGGTGGGGGCGGAAGGAGGCGGTTGATCAGTCGCGCTCGGGCCAGATCGGGCCCTGGTCGGTCCAGATGACGCCCTTGTTACGGCACAGGCAGAAGGGGTGGCCGATCGGGTCGGTGTAGACCTGCCATCCGTAGCCTTCCGGGCCGACGAAGTCCTGCTTCAGCGTCGCACCGAGGTCGAGGACGCGGCGCTGCTCGGACTCGACCTCGTCCACTTCGAAGTCAAGGTGGAACTGCTTGGGGTGCTTGCTGTCGGGCCACTGCGGAGCGCGGTAGTCGTCCACCCGGATGAAGGCCAGCTCGATCTCGCCGAACCGGATGCCGGCCCAGTCCTCGGAGCTGTCCTCTTTGATGGGACGACCCGTCACCTCGGAGTAGAAGGCCGCCAGCTTCATCGGGTCCGGGCAGTCGATAATGAAATCGGTGAGGCGCAGCATCCCGCGATCCTGCCACAGAGCAACGCTCAAGACCTGTGGTTATCGCCCACGCTCAGCGTGGGTCACTGATTTCTGGGCAACTCGCGCCAAGTCGAGCAGCGGACAGGCAAGTCCAGGAGGTCGCCGGTGAGGGCCGGGCGACAGGGAGGGCGACGTGGCGCGGAGACTGTCGCCATGGAACACCTACCAGTCGATGTACGGGCTTCGCTCCGGTTCTTCGCCTTCTACCTCGCCAACGGGACCCTTGAGCTGGATCTCCTGGACGGAATCGACTACCGGCCCCGTCTCATGGCGTTCGGCTCCACGCTGGAGCAGGTCTTCGCCCTCTACGCCAACGTCCTGTGCGTCAACGAGCACGGTGAGGTTCTGAACGCCGGAGACGCCGAGTACCGTGCGGCGCAGTGGATTCGTGCTCACTGCGACCCGAGCTACGAGGTCGAGCCTCCCTTCGCGCCGTGGGAGACCGAACTCCACGGCCCGTGACAAGGTCAGCCGGCTGAAGCGGCCCCGCACCGGATGCGCTCCCGAAGGAACGGTGAACGGCGGTCGAGGCGGGCCACGTGGGTACGTGCTGTGACAGCGGCGTCGCGCTGTCGCCGCAGCTCAGCGGCACCTCCGGCCCGCTCTGCAGAGTGGTTCGGCCTCCGCTGAACCGGCGCCGGGCGGACGGCGACGACGACCGCCGGGCAGAAACTCCGTCCGGCCGAGGGCGGACGCGGATAGCCTCCGCCCATGGATCGAACCGTCCTCACCGCCACCGTTGGCGCCTGCAGGGATCTCATCGAACGGCGCTACCCGGACGACGGCGGTCACGGCGCTGCGGCCATGCTTCTGACGGACGGGACCATCCTTACCGGCACCGCTCCCGATGCCTTCAACCCGTCGGTCGAGGTGTGCCACGAGATCGAGCCCTACTGCGGTGCGCACCGTCTGAACCAGCGCTCGTGGCCTCTGTCTGCCTCCACCGCGAACCCGGCGGGCGCATGGTCGTCCTCAGCCCGTGCGGCGTCTGCCGGGAACGACTGGCGGTCCACGGTCCAGAGGTCCTGGTCGCCGTCGCCGACCGGGACGATGCGACCATCGTCGTGTGGAAGCCCCTCAGGGACATACTCCCCGACTACTGGATGACTGCCTTCCCCAAGGAGATCGACCCGGGCTGGACCGCCTGACCCCAGGGGCCTCCAGGCGACCCTTTGCGCACGGTGATGCTCCGCCGAGAGCGCTGGTCCCTCCCTGTTCGCCCGCTCATCGGCCGTAGGATCGGAGTGCCATGACGTTCCTTCCGCGTGATGACGTGCGGCCCCCGGCCGGGGTGGTCCGGGTGCCGGTGCGGATGATGCGGCCCTCGCCCGTGGCGTTCGCGAAGGCGGTCTGGGGGTTCGTCGGCGGTGCCACCGGATCCGCCTTCACCAAGCGCTCCCGGCGGGCCGTGCTCAACCCCGGGCGGGATCCGTCGCGGGGCGTCAACGCCATGAGCCACGCACCGCTGGCCCTTCGGGAGACCGGCGCGGCCTACTTCTTCGACCCGAACGGCTTCCGCCTGGAGGGCAGTTCCGAGGTCTCCCTCGCGGTGTCCTGGGGCGAGGTGGGACGCGTGGCGCTGCAGGTGCAGCACTCGACGTTCCTCGGCCTGAAGATGCTGCGGCTGATTCTGTGGCCGCTGTACCCGCAGAGCTTCCTGGCCGCCCATCCCGGGAGCACGCCCGCCTGGGACGCGGAACTCGGGGGGTGCGCGTTGGCGGTGGTCAAGGCCACCACCATTCCGCGGGATTCCGTCGACCTGACCCTCGCCGGGCTGGCGTTCGCCGGCGCACGGTTCGACGGGCGGGTGGAGGAGCTGCCGGCCACCGGGTGAGCCGGACGGGAACGCGTCGGAGCGGCCGGAGCCGGTGTGCCCGTGCCGCCCTTTCGGAGGTGCGAGGGATGAGTTTCCGGTTGGCGGCGTATGCCCTGTGCTTCGAGAACGGGCAGGTCTTGCTCACCCGATGCGTGCCGCCCGGAGAGGAGCATGTCTGGAGTCTTCCCGGTGGCGGGGTGAAGCACGGTGAGGATCCGGTCGACGCCGTGATCAGGGAGGTCGCCGAGGAGACCGGATACGGGGCGGTGGCCGAACGCCTGCTGGGGGTGGACTCGCGGATGATCCCGGCCGCCGTCGCCCGCGCCGGCGTCGAGCACCAGAACGTCGGCATCTACTACCGGGTCCGCATCACGGGCGGCCGGCTGCGCGCCGAGTCGAACGGCGCGACGGCCGGGTCGGTCTGGACTCCGCTGTCCGAGGTCGCGCGCCTGCGCCGGTCGTCGCTGGTGGACGTCGGACTCGGCCTGGCGCGGAGCCTTCCCGCGACCGGCCACGTGGCGCCGGTCGCGGTCGGCGGCCTGATTCAGCACTGAGGTTCCCGACCGGACCCGCCCACCTGGCCGCCCGGCCGCCCGGGCTGGTGCACCCGGCTCGACGGGGTGCCCACCGGTCGGACGGCCGTCGGTGCACGTGTCGGTGCGCGGTGTCGTCACGCGGCTCTGTCGGTCCTCGCGGCTAGCCTTCGCAAAGTGGGAGTTGTTCCCTCGGACTCTTCTCTACGTGCACCGGAGATGTGATGGCTGGACAGTTCGATGTGGTCACGGAGGTCGACCGGCCGGTCGAGGAGGTGTTCGCGTTTCTCGCGGACGGGGAGAACGACCCGAAGTTCAGTCCCCGGGTGCTGGAGATGAAGAAGACCACCGACGGCCCCACGGGCGTCGGGACGGTGTACCGGAGCACGGTGAAGGACGCCGGGGTGAAGACCCGCCGGGAGTTCCGGATCACCGGGTTCGACGCGCCTCACAGCATGCGCTGGACGGAGACGTCGAAGAACCTCGTCACCGGCGAGGGCGGTTACGACCTGGAGCCGCTGGGCGAGGGCAGGACGCGGGTGCGGCTGTTCAACACCCTGACGGGCCACGGGGTGGGCAGGCTGATCGTCGGCCCCGCGCTCAAGGCGGCGAGGAAGGAGGCCGAGGACTTCGGGCGGCGCATCAAGGCAGCGGTGGAGGAGGCCCGTTGAGTGCCGGGGCGGCCCCCTGCACGTCGATGGGCGGCGGTGTCAGCGGCCCAGCAGGTGACGGCCGCGGCCGGTGAGGCGGTGCACCACGTGCGGGCCGGAGCGTCGGCTGTGGACCAGGCCGGCCGCGCGCAGCACCTTCAGGTGGCCGCTGGCGGTGGAGGCAGGCATGCCGAGGCGGGCGGCGATGGCGCCGGTGGTGTCGGTGGCGGTGAGGGCGTGCAGCACGCGGGAGCGTGCGGTGCCGAGGAGGGCGGCGAGCGCCGCCGGTGCCCCTGAGGGGTTCTCCGCCCGCGGCGGGTGGCTGCGGACCGGGTAGACCACGACCGGCGGCAGGTTGGGGTCGGCGATCGCGATGGGCGCGGTGTGGCAGAAGAAGGACGGCACGAGCCGGACGCCGCGGCCGTGGAGGCGCAGGTCGTGGTCCACCGGATACGGCGCGGTGAGGACGGAGTCCCGCCACACGAACGGTTCCAGCGTGCCCAGGACCGCCGGGAGGCCGCCGTCCAGCGCGTCCAGGTGCCCTTCGCGGTCGGCGGCGACGGTGGCCTCGACCTCGCTCCAGTCCGGCAGGATCAGCCGGGTGTGGAAGTGCCGTGCGGCGTCGGCGACCCCGCCCAGCAGCGCCCGGTCGCCGGAGGCCAGGCGGCGTATCCACCCGGGCAGCGGCCGGTGCCGGGCGGCCAGGCGGAGTTCGCGGACGAGCCGCGGGCCGGGCGTGGCGCGCAGGGCTTCCAGGGCCGCCGACAGTCCCTCCGAGGACTCGGACGGGGTGAGGAAGTCCGGGAAGTAGGGGGCGTTCGCCGGGGCGAGGTCGCGCAGCAGCCGGCAGGCGGCGCGCAGGTCGTCGCCCTGCAGCCGCTCGTCGGCGCGGCGGCGCCACGGGCGCAGGCGCGCCGGGAGCCGGGACAGGGGGGTGGTGAGCACGTGCAGCCCGAGGACGACCTCCCACATCGGGTCGGCGGACTTCGTGAGCTGCACATGCCGGAAGTCGCGGTCGCTGAAGTGGATGCGCAGCATGCCGGCCATGGTGCCGAGGCTAGCGGCCGGTTACCTGGGGTTTTCGACTGTGACGGAAATCGGGGGCCGCCGCCGTTGCAGCGCGTGCCTAGGCTCACGGGTCCTGACACGGCGCCCCGGCACGGCGCGCGCGGAGCGCCGCTACCGAGGCACGTGGGGGGGGGGGGGGGGGGGGGGGGGGGGGGGGGGGGGCGGGGGGGGGGGGGGGGGG